>PALN01000049.1 GCA_002706405.1 Rhodospirillaceae bacterium
CAATCTGGCGGGCGCCGTTGATATGGCCGATTTGCCCCGAAGCGACATCGTCAAGGGCGTCCAAATTCACATCGGCGGTCGTTCCGTCGGGCGCGGTCACGGTCGTCGACGGTTCGACCACCAGGGTGCCGCCGTTGTTGGTGACGGTCACCTGAACGGAGGAGATGTCGTAGCCGCCGGAATCGTTCTGCGCCGCGATCAGGAAGGTGTCGGTCGCGCTGTTGCCGTCGGCCACATCGGCATAGGCGTCGGCATCGGGCGTGTAGACGACGTTGCCGTCGGAATCGAAGGTGACCTCGCCCTTGTCGCCGTCGCCGATGCCGCGGGCGCGGGCCTGCGCCACCTGGGCGGCATCGTGATAGATGTCGCGAAGTTCCACCTGTCCGTTGTAGACGGCTTCGGCGTTGGCCTGATTTTGCTGGGCGAGAAGTAACGCGGCCCCGGTCAAATCGGCCAGGACGTCGTCTGAAATCAGGTCATCCTGCGCCGCGTCGACCAGTTGCTGCACGCCTTTGATCTGCAGCGCCGTCAAGGTGCTGTCGCTGGTCTCCAAGGTGCTGCCGGATCCGGTCGTCACGGTCACGTCGTCGGAAACGGTGAGGGTGCCGTCGACATTGGTGATGGTGACGGTGATGATCTGCAGGTCGAAGCCGCCGGTATCATCGTTGGCGATGGCGATCTTGAAGGTGTCGGTGGTGGATTCCCCGACCGCGAGGTCGACCAATTCTTCATCGATCACGTACGTCACGGACGCGACGTCATCGGCATGCAGGTCGCCGACGTTGACGTCGCCCAAGGACCCGTCGCTGGCACCCTTTTCGATTGCTTCGGCGGTTTTCGCCGCGTCCTCGAAGGCCTGGAACGTGGCCAGATCGACGGCTTCGTCGATCAGCTTGACCAAAAGGTCGGCGCGGGCGGCCTGAACATCGTTGGCGGCATCCGTCGCCTCGGACTTTTCCGTGTCGGCGGCGGTGCTGGCTGCGGTGGTGGCGGCCTGCTTGGTCGTCAGGTCGTCCTGGGCCGTGCCGTCCTTGAATGCCTGGGCGGCCTCGCGCGCCTGCGAAGCCCCTTCGATGGCGGCGGTCGCTTCGTCGGCGGTGCTTTCGGCGGTGTTGGAATCCTGCACCGCTTGCTGGAACTTGGACGCGACGGCAGGATCGACATCCCGGGTTGCCGCGAAGGTGTCGAAGGCGGCGATTGCCTGTGCCTTCAGGCTGTTGACCGCTTCCGCCGCGCTTACGGCGTTGGCTTTGGCAGCCAGCATGGCCGCCGGATCGGTGGTGTTCAGGGTGTTTTGGGCGGCGGTCGCCGCCTGGTCGGCGGCATCGGCGGCCTGCACCGCCAAGTTCAGGACGGTCAGCAGTTCGGCGGGAAGGTCCGGCTTGCCTGCAACGATGTCGCGGATCGCGGTTACCTTGGTGGTGACGATATCGACAACGCTGTTGAGATTGTTGATGTCCGTCGTCACCGCGCCGGCGGCGAGAAGCTGATTGTTGATGTTGTTGTTGAAGGTTGCGGCGGCCGTATTCCGCGCGCTGGCGATGCCGTTGCCGGCGTCGTCCACGGCGGCGATCTTGGCCAAGTTGGCGGCCGCGATGGCGGCGTCGACCACGGCGGCGATTTCATCGGCCGATGTCACCAGGTTGTTCCCGGTGGCGCCGTCCAGGCCCACGGCCTCGCGCAGGGCGGCCAGGACGTCGGCGTCAATCTCGCCGCCCGAAGCGGCGACGGACAACATCGCCTGTGCCGACTGGATCATCGTGACCAGCGCTTCGGACAGGGCACGCGCGGCGTTGAGGGCCTCAAGTGGGGCGACGACGATTTCGATCAGGCTGTCCGTATCCGTCGCCGACAGGCCGGCATTGGGGCCGAGAATGGACAGAGAGCCGGACAGTGAACTGACGGCCAGCGATGCCGAGGTTTCC
Organism: Rhodospirillaceae bacterium; assembly: GCA_002706405.1. GTDB lineage: Bacteria > Pseudomonadota > Alphaproteobacteria > Rhodospirillales > Casp-alpha2 > UBA1479. The sequence goes on from PALN01000049.1 coordinate 1,926, forward strand.
GCGTTTGCCGCGACCACCGAGGCATTGATCAACAGAGACAGGGCCTGGCTGACGGAATCGAAGCTGGCCGAATTGAAGACGATGGAATTGAAGTTGCCGACCCCGATCAGGTTCTGGATCGCATCGACTTGCTGGGGGGTGAACTGCTGCTGCAGGGACTGCAAGGTAAAGCCGCCGCCCGTCAGGTCGCCGGCCAATCCTTGAAGCTGCTGTGCCAGGCCCCTGAACTCGGCCGCCGTCAGGCCGCTTACGGGATCGAGGACGAAGGCCCCCTTGCCGTATTGGTCCTGCAGGGTCTCGAACACACCCTCAATGGTGGCCTTGGCGTTCTGCAGCTGGACGTTGATTTTGATCGCGTCGATGGCGCCCTGGTTGATGGCGCTCTGGAGCTGATCGAGAATTTTCGCGGTCTCGTCACCGGGCGCCGGCGCATCGCCTTCGGGTGTGCCGGACTGGCCGGGAACGGCATTGTCGCCGGAACTGTTCGGAGGCTGGGGCAGGGATCGCAGGACCTCGGCGTACCGGGCCTGAATTTCCGCGGCGGAAATCACGATCGGCGGCGGCGGCGGCGTATTGAAGGAAACGATCGCCACGGTCGCGCCGACCTGATTCAGGACCACCGTCCCGGCATTGTTGGTGATCACCACCTCGCCGACGAAGTTGCCTTCGGGCAGGATCGTGAAATTACTTTGCTCTCCCTCGGGCGCGGCCTTGCCGGCCAGGGCCGTGCCGCGGATCCCGATGGTCGCCGTCGGCGTGTTGATGAGCATGTTGTCGGGGCCGGTCTTGGCGATCTGGCCCGAAATAAAGGAGAACGCCCCCTGGACGATGGACGCGCCGAAGGCCCCGGTCTGAGCCTGCGGGTCGTAGACCATCTCGTCCAGGACCATGCGGCCGTTATCGGCAAGCGAGAAGGTCGATTCGTCAGCGAATTCCATGCCGACGGCGCCGAGCGGCCCAGTTTCCACAACATCGCCCTGATAGACAGGGTCGCCGACCTTGAGAATGGTCTTGGTGCCGTCCGCATGGGTCACCTCGACCTTGCCCGCGACGGTGACGATCTTGCCGATCGGCTCAGCCACGCCCGCCGGGGCGGCCTGGGCCTCGACACCGGGGGCGGCGGGGCCGGCCAGCTTGACCGCGAGCGGCCCGTTAATCACCGCGCCGTCAGGCGTGACCAGATCGGGGGGATCTGCGAATTTGAAGAAACTTTTGATGAGGACCTTGGCGCCGTCTTGGCCGACCAGCAACAGGTCAGGCCCTTGGCGTACGAACTGGGCCTGGAGGATCCAGCCACCGTCAGGCACATGAACTTGTTCAGCGCCCGCTGCATCTAAAACGAACGAGTTCGCGCCGCTCCAATCCTGTTGGTCCGCGCTTTTGTCGTCCGTTCCGGGAATAAATTGGTTTGTGGCCACCCCTTAGTGCTCGCTCTTCTGTGCGCACGACAGCGACCAACGGCCACCGACGAACCGAGTCCTCCGACTTCCCTTGAACTGAGCACTGACTGCATGACCCGTCGGTACGCGATCTTGGTGTCTCGTTCGCCGGGTCGCAGGGACTTTAGGCATCCAACCTTACACCAGCGTGAACGGCTTGTTCGCGCTGCATTCGCTATAATACGAATAAAATTATATTAAAATCGACGGAAAAAATGTGACCGCTGACCACTTTGGCCGTGTTTTTGTCTGTGCGTGAATTGAGCCGGAAACCGGGTGTTTTCGGCAGATTTCAGGCTATTGCGGCTCAACTGCCGACACTTCCAGGCGGCCCATGGCGTTCAGCAGTCTGAAAGCCGCCTGCACGATCGACACTTCCGTGAGGACCGAATCACTTTGCGCGTTGATCAGGCGGGTTTCGCCGGACAGCACGTCGAGCAGGGAGCGGCGGCCGGCTTCGCGTTCTTCACGGGCCAATTCAAGGAATTTGGCGGCGATTTCGACCTGCGCCGTGCGCACTTCGTGATTCTGTCGCGCGGTTTCCAGATCGGCCCAGGCAAGACGGACGGTTTCCTCGGTCGTGCGCTGGGTGTCGGCCGCGCGGTCGATCGAGGCCTTGAAGTCGCTGCTGGAGGCGCTGACGGAATCAAGAGCGGTAAAGCCCAGATTGAAGGGGAAATTGAGTTCGACCTTGGCGGTCTGGGCATTGCGTAGGCCGATGGTGCCGTCCAGGTTGCGTTCATGCGCGGTTTCCACGACCGCGTTCAGTTCAGGAAAGAACAGGTCCTGTCGAGTCCGGGTGACGCTGTCCTTGGCGATGTCGGAGGCAAGCCGCGCGTTGCGCAGTTGAAAGTTCTCCTTGAGCGCGATCTCGATCGCTTCCTCAACGGTCCGGGGCATCAGCGTTTCAGGCACGGGCGGAAGTTTGAATTCGTCGAGGCCTTTGGGCATGTCGCGGTAAAGCGCATGATAGCGGGACAGGGCGTTGCGCAGGGTGCCTTCGGCAACCACGCGGCGGGACTGGGCTTCGGCCAATTCCGTCTTGGCCTGCAGAACGTCGGTGGAGAACCCGGCGCCGCCGGCGACCCGCGCGTCTTCAAGTTCCGTCTGCTTCTTGATGTTGTCTTCCGACTGCCGCGACAGGGCCAGACGCCGATGGGCGCTGTAGACCTGGATATAGGCGACGATGCCCTCGAGGATCAGATCCTGGCGCACCTGGTTCAGGTTGATTGCCGCCGATTCCCGATTCTTCTGGGAAATGTCGATGTCCGTGTCGGTCTTGCCGAAATCCCACAGCAATTGCGTGATACTGAGAGAGGTTTCGTTGAATTTCTTGGTGGTGTCCTGGGTACCGGGATTGGCGCGTTTCTGGAAGCCGTTGTTGAAATCGACTTCCAGTTCGGGGAACCAGGCGCCACGGGTCTCACGGATACGGCTGGTCGCGGCATTCAGCGAATTTTTGGCGGCGTTGATCCGGTCATGATTTTCGATCAGGTCGAGCAGGCTGTCCGGCAACGACTGCGCCTTCGCGCCGGCACTCCCTGCCGACACGCCGAAAATCACGGCAAATGCGAACCCCACCTTAAGAAGGCTGCGCAACGTCTTTCCCCGAATGCTTGCGCCATATTTCGCCATAAACTTACATACTCGGGGCACAATTGGAACATCTTATCGGGCCAATGGTAGCGCGATTTCGACCTTGGGCCGGATTTTTCAGACCCATATAACCTTCTGAAAAACTTCTGGAAATTTTGTCGCGTATTGCGCGGTTAAATTCGCGCTGAAGATGCGGCGATTCGCCGTCCCATCGTGGGGGCCGACCGGTTATGGTTGGTAAACGACACCCTGCGCGACAACGCGCCAAGACAACGGGGCTTAGGAAACGTGACCCAGGATTATTCGAAAGTTGAGAAAGACCTTGTCGCCGCCGCGGCCGAGTTCGCGGCTCGCGAGGTGCGGCCCCACGCGGCCGAATGGGAAAAAGCGCGGGCCTTGCCCGCGGACATGCTCGAGCGGGCGGCTGCGGCGGGGCTGACATCGGCCATACTGCCGCGCGATGTCGGCGGCGACGATGCCGGGATGCTCTGCGCCTCGCGCATGGCCGAAGTGCTGGCGGCGGCCGATTTCGGTTTCGTCTTTGCGCTGAAGGTTCATGCCAACGCGGCCAACGCCGTGGCCCGGCGCGGCACCGACGAACAACGCCATCGCCTGCTGCCCGATATGATCAACGGGCGGCGCATCGGCGCGTTCTGCCTGACCGAACCGGCGGTCGGCAGCGATGCGAGCGCGATTACCTGTGCCGCGTCGAAGGAAACGGGCGGCTGGACCGTGAGCGGCGAAAAGGCCTGGGTAACCAACGGCGTTCATGCGGACGTTATGAGCGTCTATGTCCAGACCGATCCGGACGCGGGCTGGCGCGGCATCGCCAATGTCCTGGTCGAAGGCGATTTTCCCGGTGTGACCCGTGGGGCGCCCTATGATCTGCTCGGCGGGCATGCGGCGGGACTTTGCGGCCTGACCTTCGACGCCTGCCGGGTTCCGGACGCCAACCTGCTGATCGCGCCCGGCGAGGGGTTCAAGGCGGCCATGGCCGGGATCAACATGGCGCGCATGTTTGTCGCCGCGATCTGTTGCGGCATGCTGTCCGAATGCCTTGACCGGGCCCTGGCCTATGGGGCGCAGCGCATGGCTTTCGGGCGCCCCATTCTGGCCAACCAGGGATTACAGTGGGAATTGGCCGATGTGGCGACGGATCTGGAAGCCTGCCGCCGCCTGACGGAACATGCGGCCCGCACCCTGGATGCCGGAGAGGCCGGCATCGCCGAATGCGCCCACGCCAAGAAGTTCGCGACCCGCGCCGCGGTTCGCGGTATTTCCGCCTGCATGCAGGCGATGGGGGCGGCTGGATTGCGCGCGGAGGAGCCTTTCGGGCGTCACTTCGCGGCGGCGAAAATGTGCGAATTCCTGGACGGCACGACGGAGATTCAGAACGTGGTGATATCGCGCAGCCTGCTGCGCCCCCACGGTCTCGACGCGTCTTAGGCGACCGGACGTCAGATGTCTTCGTAGGCGACGGTTCTATTGCGGCCGCTGCCCTTCGCCTTGTAGAGGGCCTCGTCGGCCCGCTTCAGGGCGGCCTCGATGGTGTCGCTCGGGTCCTGGACCGTGGTCACGCCGGCGCTGACGGTCACGCTCAGGGTGCCCGAATCGGTGGGGATCGCCATCTGGCCAAGATATTCCCGCAGCCGTTCGACCGTCAGTTTCGCGCCCTGCGGATCCGTTTCCGGCAGGATCAGGGCAAATTCCTCGCCGCCCATGCGGCCGACGATATCGACGTTGCGCAGGCGGTCGACACAGGCATCCGCCAGGGCCCGGAGAACGGCGTCCCCGGCGTCGTGGCCATAGGTGTCGTTGACCGACTTGAAGTGGTCGACATCCATCATCACGACGCCGAAGTTGCGTCCGCTGCGGCGCACGCGGGCCAGTTCGGCCTCGCCCAGTTCCATGAACCGCCGCCGATTCCAGACGCCGGTCAGGAAGTCCGTGGTGGCCAGCCGGGTCAGTTCCTGGTTGGCGAGCTTGAGGTCCCGGTGCGCCTTCTGCAGGGCAAGATGGTTGCGTATGCGGGCCAGCACGATCAGCGGTGAATAGGGTTTGAGGATGTAGTCGATCGCGCCGAGCGACAGCCCCTTCTCCTGATCGTCATCATCGGTCCGGCCAGTCACGAAGACGATGGGAATGTCGCGGGTCCGGATATCGGATTTCAATCGGCGGCAGACCTCATAGCCGTCCATGGTGGGCATGCTGACGTCGAGCAGGATAAGGTCGGGAAGCGCGCTGTTGGCAAGGGAGATCGCCTGCGCACCGTCCGTCGCACTGATGACGTCGCCTTCCTCGGCCAGAAGGTTGGACAGGATCATCAGGTTCGCTTCCGCGTCGTCGACGATGAGTATCTTCTGGCGGTGCTGGTTTCGGCTGCCGCGGGACAAAATTTCGCTGCTGTCAGTTCCCGTCATTGGGCCATCCTTTTCGCCGTGGTGTCGGCCTCAGTGTCATTGGGGGCATCCTATCGTCTATGTCCGGGGTTTGACATCCGTTGGATATGCGGACAATCCCGCCGAAAGCGACGCCCGCACTTCATCAAGGGCGCTGCTCAATTCCGCCAGGCAGGCATCGACGTTCGGATCGTCGGGGCCTTCGCGCAACTGGTCGTCGAGCGCCTTCGATGCCTGGTACACCCGTTCTGCGCGGATGTTGCCGCTGACACCTTTTAATGTATGGGCGGTACGTGCCGCCGTCTCCGGGTCGCCGTCGGCCAACTGGGCGGCAATCTCGTCCGCCATGTCCATGTACTTTTCGTGAAACGCGCCCAGCAGGCGTCGCAGGATGGCGTCGTTCCCGCGCACCATGGCGCGGGCTTCGGTCAGGTTGATTCCCTGAATGACGTCGGGCAAGGCATCGGACGCGGGCGGTGCCTCCGCCGGTTCCCTGGCGGCCGTGTCGGCCTTTGCCTCAGGCGGCGTTTCCGGCTTGGGGGCGGGCCTTGCCGATGCCGGTCGGGAACTACAGGACGCCAGCACCGCGTACAGGCGATTCGGGTCGATGGGTTTGGTGACGTGGTCATTCATGCCCACGGCGAGACATTTGTCCCGTTCCGAACTCATCGCATGAGCGGTCATGGCGATGATCGGAAGGTCCTTGTGCCGGGTGTCGGCACGGATGATCCGCGTGGCTTCATATCCGTCCATCAAGGGCATCTGCAAATCCATCAGGACCACGTCGTAGGGGGTTGCCGATACCATGTCGACGGCGACCTTGCCGTTGCCGGCGATATCCACCGTCATGCCGGCCTGACCGAGAATCTCCTGCGCGACCTGCTGATTGATTTCATTGTCCTCGACCAGAAGGACGCGCATGCCGGAAATCTGCGCCAGATGGCGCGAAGGCGCGTCCATCGACAGCGGCGTGTGCATCGATACATGGTCTTCGATCTGGTCAGCGGACAGGACGGTGACCTCAACCGTGAACCAGAATGTGCTGCCTTTGCCTTCGGTGCTTTCGACACCGATTTCGCCGCCCATCATGGTGACAAGGCTGTGGCTGATCGCAAGCCCGAGGCCGGTGCCGCCGAACTGACGTGTGGTCGATATGTCGGCCTGGGTGAACGGTTGGAACAGCCTGTCGATCTGATCCCGCGACATGCCGATGCCCGTGTCCGTGACTTCGAACCGGAGCATCTGCTTGCCGGCAATCCCGGCGGCCGGCGACGGCTCCGGCAGGACCTTCACGACGACTTCGCCATTTTCGGTGAACTTGATGGCGTTTGCCGTCAGGTTGATCAGCACTTGCCCCAGCCGCAGGGGGTCGCCCTTCAGGTACTTGGGAACGTCGGGGGCCATGTGGAATCGAATGTCGAGTGTCTTGGCGCCGGCCCGTGCCGTGGTCATGGCGGACAGGTTCTGCATGACGTCGTCCAGGTTGAACGCGACGGTTTCGATCTCCAGTTTCCCGGCTTCGATTTTGGAAAAGTCGAGGATGTCGTCGATCAGGCCGAGCAGTGCATGGGACGACATGTCGACCTTGGTCAGGTAATCCTCCTGCTGCTCCGTCAGCTTGGTCTTCAGCGCCAAGCCCGTGAGGCCGACGATGGCGTTGAGCGGCGTGCGGATTTCGTGGCTCATGTTGGCAAGGAACGCGCTTTTCGCCTCGTTGGCTTCCTCGGCCACCAGTTTTGCCTCGAGCAGGGCCCGTTCCGCGCGCTTTTGTTGGGTGACATCCGAATACGTCGTCACGAAGCCGCGGCGGTCGGGTAGGGGGTTGCCGCGGATGTCGATGACCATGCCGTCGGGGCGTGTGCGTTCGAAGTGATGGGCTTCGAACTTGCGGGCCAGGTCCAGGCGGCTCTGCACCTGTTCCTCGATATCACCGGGGCCGTATTCACCGCGTTCCGCGTTGTAGCGGAAGAATTCGCTGAGGTTCGTGCCCGGTGGAAACCTGTCTTTCGGAAACTGCAGCAGTTCCATGAACTTTGAGTTGGCGTTGATGACATTCAGCTTCTCGTCGAACATGGTGATGCCCTGGTCCATGGATTCCAGGGTGGTCTCCAGGATCGCCTTCTGATGGGCAAGCTCGCGTTCCGCTTCCTTCTGTTCGGTGATGTCGCTCATGGCCGTGCCGAGGCCCGTGATGGTGCCCGCGCGGTCACGCACGGGGAATTTCACCAGGCGGTATATGGTGGGCCGACCTTCCGGGGTGGTGTGCAAGGACGATTCGGCCTCGAGAATGATGATTTCGCCGCTATCGGTCACCTTGCGCTCAAGGGTGGTGATTTCGTCCGCGCGGTTCTTGGGGACGAGCTCGTAGATGGTCTTGCCGATCAGGTCCTCGACGGTGGTCTTGTGCCATTCGGCAAAAAATGAATTGGCGCTGAGGAAGCGGCCATCCAGCCCCTTGAGCGCCAACATGATGGGGACGTTCTCGGTAATCGCGGTCAGGCGCGCCTGTGTTTCCTCGAGAATATTCTGCGCCGCCTTCTGCTCGGTCACGTCATCGAATACGCCGACCAGATAGCCTTTGTACCAATCACCGTAGCGGGCGTAGACGACCCGCCCGTCGGCCAAGGGGACTTCACTACTGAGATTGCCTTCGCGGACGGCGCTGATCCGCTCGACCACGGCCCGGTTGCGGGGCTGGTCGCCGAAATCGCCGCGCTTGGCGAGGATATGTGCGGTGTCCCAGGCGCTGGCGCCGATCTGCACGTCGTCTGAGTCCAGGCCCCAGACTTCCGAGAACTGGCGGTTGAAGGTGACGTAATTCATGTTTTCGTCGAACACGCAGAGCCCGCTCGGCATGCTGTCGAGGGTCACCCGCAGGATGGCCGATTGCAGATCGATCTGCTGTTCCGCCGTCTTGCGTTTGGTGATGTCCAAGGTCCAGGCAATCCGTGCGCGATGGCCTTCGAAATTGATCGGCCGCCAGGTGATCAAGGACCACCACTTGCTTTTCTGGTCCAGGCGATAGCGCTCTGCCTCGAAATTATCGATTCGGCCGTCCCGATCGAAAATTTCGCGCGCTTCGGCCAGTTTTGCCGGATCGACGAACGACTGATCGATATTGAACTGAAGGACGTTTTCAAGGCTCTCGGCGCCGAGCATCACCGCCAGACGCGGGTTGCCGAAAAGCCGTTCGCCCGTATCCTCATCGACGATGGTGATGGCGATGGGACTTTCCTCGAGAATCTGCCGGAACCGCGCTTCGTTTTCCGCCAGGCGTTCCTCCGCCTGGCGGCGGTCGGTAATATCGACGATGGTGGTGATGACACCCGCGACCTGCCCGTCCGCGCCCATGAGCGGGACCTTGGTGCAGATCGCCTGACGGACCTTGCCATCCTTACCGCTCAGTTCGATGTCGAAGAACGGTATCGGCTTTCCGGTTTCGATCACCTGACGATTCAGCGCCGCCGTCTCCGCCGCGTGTTCGATACCCAAGGCTTCCGACGTCTTTCCCTTGATGTCCTGTTCGCTGAGGCCGAGGAACTCCCGGTGGTATTGGTTGGACAGTATAAAGCGGTCCGCGGCGTCCTTCACGTTGATCAGCGCCGGCACGGCATCGATCACGGCCTGAAGTTCGGCGCGGCGGTCGAGCAGAGACTGTTCCGCGCGTTTGCGTTCGGTAATGTCCGTGTAGACGGCGACGATATAGCCGTCGGTCCAATCGCCGAAGCGCACGTCGATGATCCGACCGTCTGACAGGTGTTGTTCCACGGCGTTGCGGCCTTCGCGCAACTGGGCCTCGCGGGCTTTGATCGTTGCTTCCGGGTCATCGATCTGGCCAAGCGCGCCCTTGTTGTACAGATGCCAGAAGGATTCGCTGCGTGTGATGCCCGGCTTCAGGAAGCCTTCATCGAAGCCGTAAAAACCTTGAAATTCGCGGTTGAAAGCAACGATCCGAAGGTCTTCGTCAAACATGCACAGGCCGTTGGGGATGTTGTCCAAGGCCAAATGCAACTGGGTTTCCATGGCGCCGCTCATCTGTTCCACGCGCCCGGTCAAGGGGCGGAGCAGAAGGAACAGGCCGCTCATGCCGAGGATCACAAGACCGAGTACGCCAAGCCCCGCGTATACGAGATTTCTGTTCAGGTTGCCGAAGGTTTCGCCCGCGTCCTGGCGGAGGACGAGAATCCAATCCTGCCACACGGGAATGTGCGCGTAGGTATGCCGCGCGTCATGGAGGAAACTGGCCTTCGGCTGCCGGTCGGCAGCCAGAATTGATTTGAATATCGCCGGTGATGCGATGGCGTCGGGCGGGACCTGCGTCGCACCATCGGTCAATGAAAGAACCTTGTGGGCGTCGAACTGGCCCAACACCATGAAGGCGTGCCCGGTGCGGCCGATCCCGGCATGCTCCGAGAACAGGCTGAGCAACCATTTCGAGGAGAACGTGATGATATCCGTGCCCAGCCGCCGCCCGTCGTGGGAGATGATCGGCGAATTGACGACCAGATAGTAATGATTGTCCAAGGGGGCCATGCCGGCGATCACGGGATCAGGGCCGTAGCCCCAGCCGGCCGGCCAGCCCGGCGGCGAAATCTCGGCCCCCATGGCGTAAGTAACATTGCCGCCCAGGTCGATGCGGGTGATCCCGATAATTTCGGGGGACGATTTCATGGCCGAGGCAAAGATCGCTTCCATCTCGGTTTGGTACTGGCGCGGGGCGATGGCGCCGATGGTCACGTCCTGCAATAGGTCCCTGGCGCGGGACCGGCTGGATACCAGCGCGGCGACGCTTTTTGCGCGATCGAAAATCTGGGTGATTGCATCGGCCTTGGATTCGGTGATCTGACCCAAATGGGTGACCGATGCATCGCGCAACTGGCTTTGCATGGGCACCATGATGAGGACCGCCGTCAGCGCCGCGATGAGCACGGCGCCGGCCAGGGAATAGCGCAGCACATTGCGCTGTACGGCCTTGATGGATCGGCTGTGTTGCTGAGGCACGTCGGGTCCTGTCCCTTGCATGCTTCCCGCCGCCCGAAGATGCGAAAGGTTCAAAGCCGCCCAATAAAAGCAGAATTTGCAGGAATGTTCGATAGATCAATCGGCTGGGGTGAAGCGACGGCTTGGATGGGCGGTCTCATGGACGCCTGGGTGGAATGCGGCTAATCTGGCGACAGCTTGGGAGCGTCCGCCGACGCTGTGGCGCAGGCGTTAGGAGAACAACATGGCTGCAATTCTTGTCATCGAAGATGACGAGTTCTTTCAAAACTTTCTTGAACTCGTTCTATCGGGAGAGGGACACGAAGTGCGGATTGCCGTTGATGGCGAGGCCGGGCTTGCCGCGGTCGCCGATCAGCGGCCGGACCTGATCCTGTGCGATATGAGCATGCCCAAGATGACCGGTTTCGAGGTCATTCGGGAATTGAAAAAGATCGACGACGTTAAGGATGTCCCGGTCATCGCGCTGTCCGCGCATGATACGGCGGCGGACCATGACGAAGCCTTCGCGGCCGGCGCCGCCGCCTATGAAACCAAGCCGATTGAAATGGACCGCCTGATCGACAGCGTTAACCAAGCGCTGGCCGGCATGTCGTCCTGAACCACTTAGGGCCAGACATTCCGCAGCGCTTCGATCAGGCGCCGAACATCGTCTTCCGAAATATGGACATGAGGCGCCAGGCGCAGCCGGTTGCCCCGCAAGGAGGCATGAATGTCCTTGGCAGCCAGTGCCGCGATCATGCCGTCGGGCGCCGGGCTGTCCTTGCCGAGTGAGGTGATATGGGCAACGCCCCGGCCCGCGGGCGGCGTTGAATACCCCATGTTCCGCGCGGCGGCGGTGATGGTGTCGGTGATCGGCGCCAGGGTGCTTTGGACCGCCTGCGGCGTCCAGGCGGCCACTTGCACGAGGGCGGCTTCGGCCATGGGCAGCAGAACCGGGTTGTAGGTCTGACCCACGTCGTAGCGGCGCGCACCCGGGGACATGTCCGGGTCGTACACCAGCGCCCCTTCGATGCTCGCGCCCGTGGCCGGGTGGTTATAGTCGTGATGTTCAAACGCCACCCCCTGCTGGTGCGCGGCGGCGGCGTACAGAAACGACATGCCGTGCGGGCAGAACAGCCATTTGTAGGCGGCGGCAACCAGGAAATCGGGGCGGACCCGCGCAACATCGAAAGGGGCCGCACCAAGCCATTGCGTGGCATCGACGACCAGGGCGACACCCAGGTTCCGGCAGCGGGCGCCGATCGTTTCCAGGTCGACCCGGGTGCCGTCGATCCAATGGCAGGGCGGCAAGGCGGCGATCGCCGTGTCGCTGTCCAGATGGTCCAGCACGGCGGCGGTCCAGTCGCCGTCGCCGGGGCGCGGCACGGTGACCATGCGGGCGCCCGTGGCCTCGGCCTTTTGCATCCATACGAAGACGTTGGACGGGAACTGGTCTTCCAGCACCAGGATGGCCTGCCCGCGCGCGGCCGTAAGGTTCGCCGCCGCCGTGGCCAGGCCGTAGCTGGCCGAGGGCTGAATCGCGATATCCCCCGCCTGGGCGCCGATCAGGCCGGCGAACAGGGTGCGGATATGCTCCGCTTGATCGTGAAGGGCTGCGGAGTCCATGGTCCAGGGCTGCACCCGGGAGGCGATCCCGACGTGCCCCGCCGCCTGGGTAGCCTTCAGCATCGGCGTGCGCGAGGCACAGTTGAACCAGGCGACGTCGGGGGGGATGTCGAACAAGGGCCGTTGGCCCGTCAGCGGTGTCTTGCTCATGGTCTTAGTCTCCGGAATCCCGGGGAATGGTCGTGCGCACGCCCGGCGGCCCGGGGACGACGCCCTGACGGCCGAGCCGATGTTCACGGTAGGCGATATAGGCGGTCGAGCCCAGAATCATGGCCCCGCCGATCCAAATGAACATGTCCGGCAGTTCGTTGAAGAACATATAGCCCAGGACGGTGACCCAGATCAGGCGTACGAAATCGACCGGCCCGACGACATGGGTGTCGGCCATCTTCAGGGCCTGCGCCATGGACAACTGTGCCCCGCCGCCCAGAATGCCGAGACCGATCAGCAGCGCCCATTGCTCCGGCCCCGGCCAGGACCACACGAAAGTAGCGGGCACCAGGATGATCGGCATCATGACGAGAGACATGTAGACGGTGATGGTGGCGCTGGATTCGGTGGCACTCAGGCGCTTGATGATGATCATGCATGCGCCCCAGACAAACGACGAGATGATGACCAGCATCGGTCCCAGATCAAGCGGGATGAACCCGGGGCGGAGAATCACCAGCGTTCCCGCGAAGCCCAGGAAGATTGCCGTCCAGCGGCGCAGGCGGACGACCTCGCCCAGGAACAGGACCGCCAGGACCGAGGCGAAAATGGGTGCCGAGAATCCGAGTGCGGTAACCTGGGCCAGGGGGGCGATGGACAGCGCGAAGAAATAACACAACATGGCCGCCGAATTGAGCACGCCGCGCAGGGTCAGCAGGCCCAGGCGGTTGGTCTTCAATGGTTTCAAGCCATCCTTTATGAAGAACGGAATGATCGGCAGCATCCCGAACAGCAGGCGGAAAAACGCGGTTTCGAAGGGATGAATGCCGGTCGCCGCGACCTTTTTGATGACCGCATGCATGCCGGCGAAGCACAGACTGGCCAAAACCATCCACAATATGCCCCGGACGGCGTCGGTGCGCCCCTGGGCGGGGGCGGCGGAATCCTGGGCTGTGGTCATGGCAGGCTTTCGGTCTGAAGTCCGGCGGGCCGCCACGAGCCGATTGGATCGGGGTTCTGAAGGGACCGGCCGGCGGCGGCTTTTTGTATACAACGCCCATCTATACAGGCTTCCCCGGGGGGGATAAAGCGCCCCCGGTGGGAAAGGCGCCCGGTTGCGGTTGACAGGGCCGGGTGGTTTGGGTAGTTTCCGCCGCTTCCGGCCTGACCGGACCCGATTTCCGCCCTTCGAGTGGCCCGCATACGGAGCTTGAGACCGATGAAAGTTTTGAATTCCCTGAAGTCAGCTAAGACGCGCGATAAGAATTGCCGCGTCGTGCGCCGCAAGGGCCGTGTCTTTGTGATCAATAAAAAGAATCCGCGTTTCAAAGCCCGCCAAGGATAAGGCAGGCAAGGGAGCGCCCCTAAAGGTGCTCTTGGAATCCTATCCAGCCGCGCTTACCTGAGCAATCAGGGGCGCGGTTTTTTGTTGTCCGATGGATTAGGAAAGGCTGAAGCACGCCCATGACCACCGACAAAGTCGCCGCCCATTACACTCATGGCAGCCTGATGGACGCCATCCTGACCAAGCTGGACGAGGCCGGGGTGTCGCTCGATGGCCTGTCGGCGCTGGATCTCGCCCCCCTGGATCATCTGCACGGACGCGGTCGGGAAGCGACGGATGAGATGATCGACCGGCTGGCCCCCCGCGCGGGGCAGCACGTCGTCGATATCGGCTGCGGCGTCGGCGGACCGGCGCGCTATCTTGCCGCGATGACGGGCGCGCGGGTCAGCGGCGTCGACCTGACACCGGAATTCATCGCGGTGGCGGCGGAATTGGCGGAACGGACCGGCCTTTCGGAGATGACCGAATTCCATGTCGGCGACGCGCTCAACCTGCCTTTCGACGACGCCGCCTTCGACGCCGGCTTTACCCAGAATGTGTCCATGAGCGTGCCCGACAAGGCGCGCTTTTTCGCCGAGGCCGCCAGAGTGCTGAAGTCGGGGGCCTGCTTTGTCGCCGGTGAAGTCGCGCAGGGGCCCGGCGGCGATGTGATCTATCCCGTGCCCTGGGCCATGACGGCGGAGATCAGCCATCTCACGACGCCCGAGGAAACGGCGGAAATTCTCGACGCGGCCGGATTTCGGGTCGAGGGCATCCATGATTCAACGGATAAGGCGTTGGCCTATAACCAGGCGTCCCGCGCACGGGTCAAGGAACAGGGGCCGCCGGTGCTCAGCCCGCTGGTGATCCTGCGTGAAAACGGGCTGGAGAGAATGCGCAATTCGGCCCGCAACATCGAGCAGGGCCGGGCCATCCCCGTGGAGTTCGTCTGCATTCGGTCTTGACATTTCGACCCCGGAACGCGACCTTTTTGAAAATAGTTCCGCATCGTGAAATTGATGCCTGCCCTGGGTAAGGCGCCGCGGAACGTCGCGATCCAAGAAACGTAGGGAAGATGATCATGGCTGAAACCGCCACGCCCCGTCCGCGGACCCGGGGCCGTACCCGCACACGGTCGCGCGAGGATACCGGAGGACAGGTTCAGTCCCTGGCGCGCGCCATTTCCATTCTCAAGGCTTTGGCCCGATCCGACGAGGGCATGACCTTGACCGACGTGTCCTTGACGGTCGTCCTGCCGCCGTCGACCACGCACCGCCTGCTGACCACCATGCAGCACGACCGCATCGTGCGCTTCGATCAGGCGACGGCCCTGTGGCACGTGGGCGTCGAGGCCTTCGTCATCGGCAATGCCTTCATCCGTTCGCGCGATTTGGTCGTCATGGCGCGCCCCATCATGCGCCGGCTGATGGAGGAAACGGGCGAGACCGTGAAACTGGGGATTCAGGACGACGGCGAAGTCATCTATCTGGCCCAGGTCGAAAGCCGCGAAACCATGCGCGCTTACCGGGCCCCCGGCACGCGAGTCCCCATGCATTGTTCCGGGGTGGGCAAGGCGCTGCTTGCCAATCAGTCCGAGGAAGAGGTCAATCGCATCCTGCAACGCCACGGTCTGACCAAGGTCACGGACAAGACCTTGGCGACGCCGGTGCGCTTCCGTGATGCCCTCAGCCAGATTCGTCGCCAGGGCTATGCCCTCGACGACGAGGAACATGCGATCGGTCTGCGCTGTATCGCCGCCGCCGTGTTCAACGAGCACGATGAACCCATCGCCGCCATCTCCGTCTCCGGCCCCTCGGCGCGTATTTCCGACGAGAAGATTGCCGGCCTGGCGGGTCTCGTGACCCGCGCCGCCACGGCCATCGCAAGCGAGCTCGGCAGCCGCGAGCCCTGAGTGCCGGATACCGGCTTCGGTTCCCCTGATTGACGCCGCACGACAGGCCGCCGCCGTTCCTTGCGGAGTGATGGACAGGTGTTTTTCCAAAATTGAATGTTATTTAACTAATTGATATTAAATGTAAAAAATAGAGATTATCGAATTACGGAATAATTTCCAAAATGGTTGCCGTCGTGTCGACTGACTGTCACCCTTAATGCCAGTTCTTGGTAAGGAGGTGACGGCAATGGCACGTATGACGGCAGCAGAAGCAGCAGTCCGGGTCCTGGAAAAGGAAGGCGTTTATGCCGCCTTCGGCGTTCCGGGTGCCGCCATCAACCCGTTCTATGCGGCAATGAAAAAGCGCGGCTCCATCGACCACGTATTGGCCCGCCATGTCGAAGGAGCGTCCCACATGGCCGAAGGCTTCACCCGCGCCAAGGCCGGCAACATCGGGGTCTGTATCGGCACCTCGGGGCCGGCGGGCACGGACATGATCACCGGCCTGTATTCCGCCCAGGCGGACAGCATCCCGATCCTCTGCATCACCGGGCAGGCGCCCCGCGACAAGCTCTACAAGGAGGATTTCCAGGCGGTCGACATTGAATCGATCGCCAAGCCGGTGACCAAATGGGCGGTCACCGTGCGTGAGCCGGCGTTGGTGCCCCGCGTGTTCCAGAAGGCGTTCCATCTGATGCGCTCGTCCCGGCCGGGGCCGGTGCTGATCGACATGCCGATCGACGTGCAGCTGGCGGAAATCGAATTCGACGCCGACATGTATGAACCGCTTCCGGCATTCAAGCCCAAGGCCTCGCGCCGTCAAATCGACCGGGCCATGGCGATGCTGGCCGGTGCCGAACGGCCGATGATTGTCGCCGGCGGCGGCATCATCAACGCCGATGCCCAGGATCTTCTGGTTGAATTCGCGGAATTGACCGGTATTCCCGTGATCCCGACCCTGATGGGCTGGGGGGCGATCGCCGACGATCACCCCCTGATGGCCGGCATGGTCGGACTGCAGACCGCGCATCGCTACGGCAACAAGTCGTTCCTGCGGTCCGACTTCGTGCTCGGCATCGGCAACCGCTGGGCCAACCGGCACACGGGGTCCGTCGACGTCTACACCCGTGGTCGGACCTTCGTGCATGTGGATATCGAGCCGACCCAGATCGGCCGGGTGTTCGAACCCGACTACGGCATCGTGTCCGACGCCGGGGCGGCGCTGGCGCTGTTCGTGCAGGCGGCGCGCGAGATGGCGGAAGACGGCCGCCTGCCGGATTGGTCGGGCTGGGCCGCGGAATGCGCCCACCGCAAGGACGTGATGCAGCGAAAATCCCATTTCGACGCGGTGCCGTTGAAGCCGCAGCGCGTCTATCAGGAGATGAAGGAGGCCTTCGGCCGTGACGTCTGCTACGTCACCACCATCGGCCTCAGCCAGATCGCCGCCGCCCAGTTCCTAAACGTCTACGGGGCGCGCAACTGGATCAACTGCGGCCAGGCAGGGCCCTTGGGCTGGACCCTGCCGGCCGCGCTGGGGGCGCGCAAGGCCTGCCCGGACAAGGAGATCGTCGCGGTTTCCGGCGATTACGACTTCCAGTTCCTGATCGAGGAACTGGCCGTCGGCGCCCAGTTCAACCTGCCCTACATCCATGTGGTGCTGAACAATTCCTATCTGGGATTGATCCGCCAGGCGCAGCGCGGCTTCGACATGGATTACAACGTCCAACTGTCGTTCGCGAACGTCAACGCGCCGGATCTGGGCGACTACGGCGTCGATCATGTCGCCGTGGCCGAAGGCCTGGGCTGCAAGGCGATCCGTGTGCGCAGCCCCAACGAGTTCAAGGAAGCCTTCGCCCGGGCGAAGGCCCTGATGACGGAATATCAGGTGCCCGTGGTTCTGGAATTCATTCTGGAACGCGTGACCAACGTCGCCATGGGCATGGAGATCGACGCCGTCAACGAGTTCGAGGAAATCCTTTGCCTGGACCCGTCCCTGGATTCCGACGGCCTACCCGACGCCACCTCGGGCGAGGAAAAGAAGCGGGACATGATTCCCGCCGAATAGAGGTCCCTGCGAGGAGGGCGGGAGGCGCCTTTGACCGGAACCCACTTCCGGTTGCCTCCCGCCCGACCTCGCCGCTACCCTCGCCACCAATGAGCACATCACCGCAGGAGACACCCCCATGCCCCGTTTCAACGCCAACATCACCATGCTGTTCCAGGAAGTCGATTTCATGGACCGCTTTCAGGCCGCGGCCAAGGCCGGGTTCAAGGGCGTGGAATACCTGTTCCCCTATGACTACAAGGCGGATGACCTCGTCGATGCGCTGACCTCCAACGGCCTGACCCAGGTGTTGCACAACCTGCCGGCCGGCGACTGGGCCAAGGG
>PALN01000050.1 GCA_002706405.1 Rhodospirillaceae bacterium
AAGAACACGAAGCCATCAACGAGGACGGCCTAGCACGCTTTGTCGATGCCCTGAACGGGCGCAGTTTGAATAAGGTCGTGTTTGTATCGACTTGTTCCAACTACGGCGAAATTCCGGCCGATACCACGGCCGATGAAAACTTCGACTTGAAGCCGTTGTCTCTTTACGCCAAGGCCAAGGTCGCGCGTGAACAGCAGCTTCTGGCCATGGACAACCATGCCGACTTCTGCGGCGTCGTGCTGCGCTTCGCCACGGCCTTCGGCCTGTCGGGCCGCATGCGCTTCGATCTGACGGTCAGCGAATTCACCCGCGACCTGCATGCGGGCGCTAGGCTCGAAGTCTATGACGCCGACACCTGGCGGCCCTATTGCCACGTCCGCGATTTCGCGCGGGCGCTGCACCGCGTGTTGGCCTTTCCCCGCGACATCGTCGGGTTCGAAGTCTTCAACGCCGGCGGCGACGTCAACAACTACACGAAGAAGATGATCGTTGACGCCATCCAGGATCAGGTCAAAACCGGCGAGGTCGTCTACGTCGCCGGCGGCGCTGATCGGCGCAATTACCGTGTCGATTTCGGCAAGATCCGCAAGGCGCTTCATTTTGAGCCGGCATTCACCGTGCCTGACGGTGTCCGCGAATTGGCGCGGGCGCTTGATCAGGGCTTCTTCGCCGATTACAGCGCGCGTCCGGATTTCTACCGCAACAATACGATCACCTATCCCCGTGACTGATCCGGCACCCACCACCGCCATGACCGAACCCGTTCGCGCCATCGTCGATGCGGTGACCCGCGTCATCGACAGCCCCGGCCGGGCAGTGCCGCTGCACGAGCCCCGGTTCGCCGGACGCGAGTGGGAATACGTCAAGGACTGCCTAGATACCGGATGGGTGTCCAGCGTCGGGGCCTATGTCGACCGCTTCGAACGCGACCTGGCCGAGATGACCGGTGCCGACCATGCGGTGGCGACGGTCAACGGCACGGCGGCGCTTCATCTCTGCCTGATCGCGGCCGGCGTGCGCCCGGGCGACGAAGTGATCGTTCCGGCCCTCAGCTTTGTCGCCACCGCCAATGCGGTCGCCTATTGTCATGCCCAGCCGCATTTCGCGGACATCCAGCCGGACACCCTGGGCCTCGACCCGGACAAACTGGCCAACCATCTGGCCGCCGTCACCGAGCGCCGGGACGGACGTCTGGTCAATCGGGAAACGGGCAATCCCATCACCGCGATCGTCGTCATGCATGCCTTCGGACACCCCGCGGACATGGACGGATTGATCGCGGTGGCGGCTGATTTCGGGTTGCCTTTGATCGAGGACGCGGCCGAGTCCCTGGGCAGCACTTACAAGGGGCGGCACTGCGGCGCCCTTGCGCCCTTGGCGGCGCTGAGCTTCAACGGCAACAAGACCGTCACCACCGGCGGCGGCGGCGCGGTCCTTGTCCGCGATGCCGAGACAGCCGCCCGGATCAAACACCTGAGCACCACCGCCAAGGTGCCCCACCGCTGGGAATACGTTCACGACGCGGTCGCCTTCAACTACCGCATGCCCAACATCAACGCCGCCCTGGGCTGTGCTCAGCTTGAACAGCTGCCCGGTTTCCTGGACGCCAAACGGCGGCTGGCCAAGGCCTATGCGAACGCCTTCGCAGAAGTTACGGCGGCCGAATTCGTCGCCGCCCCGCCGGACTGCGAAAGCAACTACTGGCTTAATGCGATTCTGGTGGATGGCGCGGTGCCGGGATTGCGCGATGACGTGCTGACGGTGCTCAACGACGCGGGCGTGATGGCGCGCCCCGCCTGGGCGCTGCTGAACACCCTGCCCGCGTTCACCGGCTCACCCCGCATGACGGATTTGACCATCGCCGAGGATGTCGGCCGCCGCCTGATCAACCTGCCCAGCAGCGCGGCCCTGGGAGAGATCTAGGCCGTGGCCAACCGCAAGATCTGCGTCTTTACGGGCACTCGGGCCGAGTACGGATTGCTTCGCCTGACCATGCGGCGCATCCAGAACGATCCCGACCTGACGCTTCAAACCTTGGTCAGCGGCGCCCATCTGTCCGACCGTCTGGGCGCGACCTGGCGGCGGATCGAGGAAGACGGATTCGCCATCGACGCGAAGGTCCCCATGGCCCTGGACGATGACGGCGCGCTTGGCCTGGCGCAGGCGACGGGTGCGGCCGTGGCCGACTTGGCCGATGCCCTGGGTCACTTGGCGCCGGATATTCTGGTCGTCCTCGGCGACCGCTATGAAGCATTCGCCGCGGCCACGGCGGCCATGCTGCTGCGCCTGCCCATCGCGCATGTCCACGGCGGCGAGATCACCGAAGGGGCGATGGATGACGCCATGCGCCACGCCATCACCAAGATGGCCCATCTTCATTTCACGGCGGCGGAAGCCTATCGCGACCGTGTCATTCAGATGGGCGAGATGCCGGACCGGGTGTTCACTGTCGGCGCCCCGGGCCTGGAAGCAATTGCCGAAACGAATTTGATGACACGGGACGCCTTGGCAAAAGACATCGGCATTGCGCTGGACAAGCCGTTTTTCGTCATCACCTATCATCCGGAAACCCTGGGCACGGATCCGGCGACGGGGATCGGCGCCGTGCTGTCGGCGCTTGATGACTTTCCCCAGGCGCCGGCCATCATCACCCATGCAAACGCAGACATTGGCGGTCAGGCGATCAACGCGCGGATCAACGCCTACGCGGCCGAGCACCCGGGCCGCGTGGCCGCGATACCGACCTTGGGCATGCGGCGGTATTTCTCGGCCGTCGCGGCCGCCGCCGTGGTGATCGGCAACTCATCAAGCGGCATCATCGAAGCGCCTTTCCTGGGCACGCCCGTGGTCAATATCGGCAGTCGTCAGGACGGGCGGTTGCGAGCCCCGACCGTGATCGACTGCACGACGGATGCCGGCACCATTTCCGATGCGATCCGCCGGGCGCTGTCCCCGGACATGCAGGCCCGCGCCGCCCGCAAGGAAACGCCCTATGGGCGCGGCGATAGCGCCGAGCGCATCGTGGACGCCCTTAAATCGGTGGACATGGCGACACTTGCGCACAAGACGTTCCATGATATCCGACCGCGCACCGGGACCGCCGCATGAACAAGCCGCTTACCATCGTCATGTACCATTACGTGCGGCCGATCGCGTCAAGCCCGTGGCCGGGCATCAAAGGAATCGAAACCGCGCGCTTTGAAAGGCAGCTCGACCATATCCAAGCCAATTACAATCCGGTTTCACTTGCCCGCGTGATCGCGGCGCGGGACGGTGGCGAGCCGCTGCCCGAAAACCCGCTCGTTCTGACTTTCGACGACGGTTACAAAGACCATTATCAGCATGTCTTTCCCGCCCTTCTTCGCCGCGGTCTGACCGGTGCCTTCTTTCCGCCGACGTCGGTCGTCTATGCACGCGACATTCTTGATGTGAACAAGGTCCACTTCGTGCTCGCAAGCCAGGATGACCCGCACCCACTTGGTGAGGCCATCGACGCCGCGGTCCTGGATCATCGGGAAACCCATGACCTGGACACGCCCGAGGCCTATCGGGCATGCCTCGCCAAAGCCGATGATTTCGACCCGGCCGAGGTGATTTATGTGAAACGCATGCTGCAGCACGGCCTACCCGAGGACCTGCGCCGCGAGATCGCCGACGCCTTGTTCCGGCAATTCGTCAGCAACGACCCGAAGGATTTCGCCGACACTTTATATATGAACCGTGATGACTTGGCTGCACTGGCGGCCGCGGGCATGGAGATCGGCAGTCACGGCGATGCCCATCCTTGGCTGAACACGTTGCCGGCAGAAGCCCAACGCAACGACATCGAATCTTCCCTGCGTCTGATCGACGATTTAGGCATCGCGCGCGATGGCTTCCTGTTCTGTTATCCCTACGGTGCCTACAACGACGACACCCTAAAAATCCTAACGGACCTCAACTGTGGCGCGGCAGTTACATCGGATCGCCGGGTCGCCTTGTTGTCCGATCCGATCCTGACCTTGGCGCGTATCGACGCCGTCGACGTACCGGAAACGACCACAACCGCCCGCACGGTTCGATAGGAGAGCCCCCATGGCCAAATATCATAAGTATGTGTTCGATGAAAAAGACAGACGCCTCATCGGCGCCTTCGAGGACATGTACAAAGCCGAGGACACGGAAGGGTTCGACAGTTGGCAGAGTCTGAACGTCCGCCATCTACGCCACCGATTGGCCTTGGAAATTCTCGACGATTACAATTTCTCGTCCGTGCTGGAAGTTGGCTGCGGTAAGGGCAGCATGACCCAGTTTCTGAAGAAGGCAAACAACCGCGTGCTCGGCATCGACATTTCCCCAACTGCCATCGAAAAAGCGAAGGCCAGCCATCCGCACATTGAATTCCGGGCCATGGACGCGATGTCCGTTGATACTTTGGACGAGACGTTCGACCTGACGGCCGTGATGACGGTTCTGGCTTATGTCGAAGACTGGCGCAGCTTGATCGCCAAAGTCGCCAACATTTCGCAATTCGGCATGTTCGTCGAATATGTCCCTGAAAATCCAATCGGCATGGTGAAAAGCCTGGAAGATTTGGAAATGGAGATCGCCCGCCATTTCGATATCTCGACCAAGCTGTGCCTGAATGACCGATACCTGATCACATTCGGGCGGCGCATCGGTGCCGGCCACGCCGACGACGGAGATTAAGATGTCTATTCTCAAGTCCATGAAAACGCGACTGATCAACCAGCCGCGATTTCAAAACCTGGTTGCCAACCGGCGCAGCCCCGCGTTCAACACACTATTCCAGAAAAAGCCCGCCGATTACTACGGCTATGACCTTGCGGCCAACGCCAACGCCAAGGCCATTGTCATCGGGTTGCCGAAAGCGGGCAATAATTGGCTGCTCGGGCTGCTATCCGACTGCCTCGATCTGGACGTCTTGCCCGACGTCACGACACCCGGATCAGGCGTATGCATGACGAACCAGCCATTTTCGAGTGACATCTATTTTCAGAAAAACCTTCGCTACGCCGTCTACATCATGCGCGACCTGCGCGACGTCGTCTGCTCCTACTACCACTTCATCGCCAAGCCGGGCATCTTGGCCGGTCGCCACCGCCAAGCGCAATTCACCCGGATAGAGGATTTTTATTTCGAGTATTTCCTCGGCCATCTGTCGGCGCTTCACGACTTTCCGGGACATGCCGCCGGATATCTGCGGTTTGACATTCCCCTTGTCCGCTACGAGTCCTTGTGGGACGACACGGCCGGCGAATTGTCCCGCCTGTTATCGCGATGGGGCCTCGACGTGCCGCCCGAAGCCGTACAAATGGCGGTCGACGCCAACGCATTCGATAAGCTGAAGAAATCCGGTAAAGACAACAAAGGCCACAAACTGCCCGCCAGCCACATGCGCAAGGGCGGATACGGCAATTTCCGCAAGGAACTTCCGGAACACGTCATCGCCGATATCGAGCGGCGTTTCGGCGACTACCTGCTGCGTTGGGGCTATACGTTGACGACGCGCTGACGTCTAGCGGAGCGATGGAGTCTTTAGATCGAGCTTGTGAATCGCGTTCCTGAGAACATGGTGGTAATCGAAGAATTCGTTCTGGCCAATCCCGAAGGGGCGCGGATCAAACCCGCCCACGATGGTGAAACGATGACGGGCCGCGATCTCCCGCACCTTCTGCGTGGTCAGGGTCATCGCCTCGCAGACAGGCGGGAATTCGCAAGTCAGAACCTTCGGGTGATAAGGCATGAGAAGCAGAACCGGCTCGATGCCCCGCTTGCGAAGCGCGACGAGAACGGCTTCGAAATCGCTGGCCGCCCTTGGATTGACGTAAGGTTTGCGGATCTTGAAATTACCCGTCCCGACCCGCTCCCAGGGAAGCGGCAATCGCGCCATTGCCTTGGCGGAATATTTCCGGCTTCCGTCCGGCAGCGTGATAGCCTGGTCCATCGACAGGCCCGTGCCGTTGGCCGTTGCCGGTTGAATGACGAATCGATTGTCGGCGCGGCCGGAAAAGAAGGCTTCGAGATTCCGTTTCAAATATTCGAAGTTGATCAGGTTGGCGGCGAAGTCAATGGACGCATTGAATGCCTCGGGCCGCGGCGACAAACCGAAATAGGCGCGGCCACGATCATAAAGCGCCCCCATGGTGCGCCATCGGGCGTCCAGGTTTTCGCGCAGGGACCAGGGTGCGATTTCGATCAAGACCTTTTTTGTCGTGGGCTTTTCCGCGATCAGGGCGAGGAAGGCGATCTCGTCTTCGAACACGGCGCCGTCAAGATACAGGTTCACGAACTCCCGGCAGCCGCCGAGGACATTCGGCAGAGAGTCCCGGCTGATGGCGCCCACGTGACTCGATCCGATCACGAAGCAGTCGGCGGCCGACTGCCGCAACAATTCGCGCTTGGTCTCGCGCAGGCGCATATCGCGGATCAGGCCGTGCTCCTGGCGACGAAGGGCCGCGACATAGTCGCGCAGGCCAAGGTCGTCGCCGTCATCGGGGCCACCATACACGCCACGCACGTCGACCACGACGTTGATTCCGGCGCAGAAGGCGAGAACGGCGATCGCCGCCACCAGGGTTTGAATGATAAATCGAGGTTTGTTTATCCCGGCGGACACGTGTTCAATTCCTCAGAACTGGAAATACAGGAACGGGCTGTCGCCCGAGATTTTGATCACGCAAGCACCGAACAAAACCCCGGTGACGATCGCCCATCCGAGAATGGGGCGCCATTTCAAACGAGACTGCACGACGCCATGTTCGGCCAATCCCAGAACGGGGCGGTAGGTGCGCGCGACCTCCATGGTGTTCGGGCCCAGCACCGCCAACATCCCGGCACCGGCGACCAGCGCAAGACCCCATCGCCAGTCGACCAGGCCGTTGGCAAAAAACCCATCGAAGCGAAGCCAGTCGCCGCCGACCGCCGCGACGGGGGCGATCCCCTGGAGCCGCCCCGACACGGAGAATCCCTCGGCACCGAACATGGCCCCCAGGACACCAACCGCGGTGTCCATATCGGCGGCGCGGAAGAACACCCAGGCAATGACCACCGCCGCGAAAGTTCCGCCCCAGGAAACCAAGCTGCCCAGACGACCGCCGCCCCATCGTGGAACTGCCAGGCGCCACGCATGATTGGCCGCAAGATAGGCACCGTGCAACGCGCCCCACACGATGAAATTGAGCGCCGCACCATGCCACAAACCGCCCAGAACCATGGTCAGGCCCAAATTGACCCAACGCCGGGCCGGCCCCTTCCGGTTGCCGCCCAAGGGAATGTAGAGGTAGTCGCGCAGGAACCGGGACAGGGTGATGTGCCAGCGGCGCCAGAAGTCGATGATGCTGCGCGCCTTGTAGGGCGAAAAGAAATTGATGGGCAGGCGGATTCCGAACATGAGCGCCAGTCCCGCGGCCATGTCCGAGTAGCCGGAAAAATCGAAATAAAGCTGAAAGGTATAAGCCAGGGTGCCGGCCCACGCTTCGGCCAAGGTCAATACGATGTTCGCCGCCGCCGCGTCATAGGCGGCGTCCGCATAGACCGCAAGCGTATCGGCGACCCAGACCTTCTTCGTCAGCCCCGCCACGAACACGAACAGACCGACATTCAGAAGCCGCCAATCCAGGGAACGACCGAGACGTTTCTTGAACTGGGGCAGCATTTCCGCGTGGTGGACGATGGGCCCCGCAATGAGTTGCGGAAAGAACGTAACGAACAGTGCGTAAGAGATGAAATCACGCTCCCGGGTCAGGCCTTGATGGGTATCGGCCAGGAACGCGATCTGCTGAAACGTAAAGAAGGAAATACCGATCGGCAGGACGATTTCTGGGACACTCAGCGATGCCCCCGCCGCGTTCATAAGACCCGCGAAAAAGCCCAGGTATTTATAGAAGCCCAATAGGGACAGGTTCACGGCGATACCGCCGGCCAGCGCCAATGAACGCAGGCGGGACGCCCCCGTGAAGGATTGCAGCCAGCGCGCGACGAGAAAGTTGAAGATGATGGAAAACAGAATCAAAAAGACGAAATTGAAGTTCCACCAGCCGTAATAAAACAGGCTTGAAAGAACCAGGGATACGACCGCGACCCTCGTATTCTTCGCGGACAGATAATAGAAGACGACCAGAGCAGCCGGCAGAAAACAAAATATGAAAATGTACGAATTGAACAGCATCGATGCGAACCATCTGCGATTGGACTCAGCCGCCGGCACCCGACGCAGTGCCGGGGAATATAAAGTCAAACAATCGCCTTCGTTAGCGAATAAGTGAAGGATCAGGGCATTATTGCTCCCCAATCCGATGATCGGTGAAACCGCCCACTCGATCGCCCAGCCCGTGAACCGAACGACGGAACGTCCGGAATTTCGCTATATCGTCCTCCATCCCGTTATCTTCACGGAAGCGGATTGGATACGATATGGCTGTGAATATTTCCAGAAGAGGGGGTATCGGGTAGAGGTCTTCGAAGTGACCGAGATCATCCGTCCCGGCGCGACCGCGGCTGCCGCAAACGACTCCCATGTCAGTACGGGCAAGGCACGCAGGGTAACTTCGCTCGAACAGCTTGAAGACGCCTTCCAACATATATCCGAATTCGACCTCGTCCTGTGTAATGTGAATCTGGGCCGGCAATCGGCGGCCATTTTTCATCTTTTGACCAAATACAATATTCCGTATGCAGTCTCGACACTGAGCCCGGTGCCGTTTACCCGCTCCGGCGCCTATGCGCCGCAAATCGGGTTGGTCGGCTACCTTTGCCTCAAGACGTCCGACTTTTTCGGCATGCTTCACCGGCTCAAGACGCAGCTTCGCTCAACACTCGCTTCCATCACCACGGGATCGAAAGTGATGCCGCCGCGATGGTGGATTCGCGCGGGCTGGTGCCATAACACCCTTGGGAGCATGGGTGTTCAATTGCGGCGTGCGACATTGGTGAAGACTCATTCTTTCGACGTAGAGCGGGCGCTCGATGCCAGTCGCGCGCCCGATGCCACGCCCGGCGCAGAGCCGGGTTATGCCGTGTTCTTCGATGAAGGATACGTCGACCATCCGGACTTCGCGTATGCGGACATGGCGCCGACGGTCTCTTTCGGCGATTTCAAAAAGGCGACCACGGCGTTCTTTGAGCGGATCGAACAGGATCTCGGCCTTCGGGTGATCGTCGCCAAGCACCCGAAAACCAATCCGAATATCGCGCGCGACCTTTATCAGGCGCGTCTTGATCAGGACAGCGGAACGCTGAGACTGGTTTCCAACGCAGGCCTCGTCATCTTGACCGGCAGCACCGCGGTCTCCTATCCGGTCCTGCGACGGAAACCGATGCTATTCGTGACCATGGACCGGATCGTTGCCGACCCGCATTTCGGGCCGTTCACCGCGCGCATGGCAAGCTGGTTCGGGCAGCGCCCGCTGAACATTGACCACCTTCCCGAAAATTACCGAATGACCATCCCGGCGGTTTCGGAGAAGCGGTATCTGGCCTACGAGCATGCGTTTCTGCGCGAGCCCGACGCCGAGCCCGGCCCCATCTGGGAGACCGTCGCGCGCCATTTCGAGGCCGATCTTCGATTGCGGGCCGGCTCTCACCAATTCAATCCGCCGGGACCGGCCTGACAACCATGCGCATCGGCATCGACCTGGACAATACGCTCGCCTGCTATGACGCGGTGTTCGCGCAAGCGGCCGTGGAAGCGGGATTGATCCCCTCGGCCAAAGGTCACGGAAAACAAACCGTCCGGGCCGCCGTTCGTGCCCTGAAAGATGGCGAAACCCAATGGATGGCCCTGCAAGGCCAAGTATACGGGCGACTGATGGGAGCGGCGCGCCTGATCGACGGCGCCGATGAATTTCTCGCCTGGTGCCGGACCACGAAAAAGCAGGTCTGGATCGTCAGTCACAAAACCCGGTTCGGCCATATGGACCCGGACCGGGTCGATCTTCGGCAGGCCGCCCGGTCGTGGCTCGATAAGAACGGGTTCTTCGATCCTGATGGCTTTGCCGTGCCGGAGCAGAACGTATTCTTCGAATCCACCCGCCAGGAAAAAGTCCGCCGCATCGCCGATCTCGGCATCGACCTATTCATTGACGATTTATGGGAAGTGTTCAATGAACCCGGTTTTCCTGCGACGACCCGGCAGGTTCTTCTGGAGCGCCTGGGCCATCCGGTGCCGATCGACACCTGCACGGTCTGCCGATCCTGGCGTGAAATTCATCAACTGGTCAGGGACGCACGATGACATTAATTGAAAGCGTGCGATTCGCCTTCAGTTGCATGGATAGGGCAACGCGAAAGAATGTCGTCATATCCGTGTTCCTGTTGGCGCTTACGTCGTCGATGGAGATATTGGGGATCGGGCTGGTGTTTCCCGTGATCCAACTTCTTCCGGCGGAAACCCTGGAAGGGCAGCATGAACTGGTGCAGTTGGCCGCGAAGGCACTCGCCGTTGAATCGCCGGACACCCTTGCCTTGATCGGCGTTATCGCGCTTGTCGCCGTGCTCGGCATAAAAGGTGTCTCGGCGGTGCTGGTTCAAGCCTGGTCGACGCGCCGCCTGCTCGAAGGTCAGTATCGGGCGACGGCGAACCTTTACAGCGCCTATCTGAAGGCGGACCTGGCATGGCATAATCGCAACAATTCCGCGGCTGTCCTGCATCGTCTCAACCATTGCTGCAATGTCCTGTTCGGCACCGTGCCGACCAATTGCGTGACGATATTCAGCGACGTGATCCTGTCCCTGGGCATGGTGATTCTGCTGGTCACCGCGTCGCCGGTCGCCGCACTCATCAGCCTCGCCTTCGGGGCCTTCGGGGTTATTCTCAACAACAAGGTGCTGTCCGTCCGAATTCGCGACCTCACCAAGGAACGCGACGAGATTGCCAGGCTCTCGCAAGGCCTTGTCCTGGAATCGAAGCACGGCATCCAGGATGTCCGGGTTCTTGCCTGCGAGCCGTATTTTTTCACTCGCTACCGGCGCTTTCTCGACCGGCTGACCGACCTGTTCACCAAGATGAAGGTCCTGGCGCTGTTGCCGCGCTATTCGTTTGAACTGATCGCCGGCGTTTTCATCCTGATCGTATTCGTGGTGATCACGGAAACATTGGATCGCGCCGCCGTGGTTCCCACCTTGGCGCTCTACGTCGTGACCGCGTTGCGGCTTTTACCGACGGTCGCGCGAATGACCGCCCAGGTCTCCATGCTGCGCACCGCCATCCCCTCGGCCATGGAATTGGCGAAGGACCGCGAGACCTTCGGCCAGAACCTGTTCAAGACCGCCATGGTCGACGACACCGCCGCCGCCCGGGACCGGCAACGCCTGCCGCTTGAACAGGGAATGGAATTGGAAAACATCTGCTTCAACTATCTGCCCGGCGAGCCGATCCTCAACAACATGAATATGACGATCGCGCGCGGCCAATGTGTCGGCATCGTCGGCCCGTCGGGGGCTGGAAAATCCACCATCATTGGGCTGCTGCTGGGGTTTTTCGCGCCAATTTCCGGGCGCATCCTGATCGACGGCAAGGCGCTTGATCCCGACCTGTCCGCCTATGAGCGATCCATCGGCTTCGTGCAGCAGGCCGTTTTCGTCGCCGACAGCACCGTTCGCGAGAACGTGGCGTTCGGCGAGGATCCGGCGGACATCGACGACGCGCGCATCTGGACGGCCCTGGAAATGGCCAATATCGATGCTTTCGTGCGGGAGTTGCCGGACGGCCTGGATACCCAATTGAGTGAACACGGATCGCGCATTTCGGGCGGCCAGCGGCAGCGGCTTGGCATCGCCCGCGCCCTTTATCACGAGCCGGAGATGCTGATCCTCGACGAGGCCACGTCATCCCTCGACCTTGAGACCGAGGCCCAGATATCCCAGGTCATTTCCTCGCTTCGCGGGCGCAAGACCATCGTCATCATCGCCCATCGCCTGAGCACGGTGAAGGATTGCGACATGATCTATTTCGTCAAGGACGGCACGGTCGCCGGCAAAGGCACGTTCGAATCGTTGCAGAAGTCCAATGCCGAATTCAGGGCACTGGTCGAACTCGGCGATCTGCAGTCGGCCGCACAATGAACGTTTCTTCCGCCAATCCGGTCACGCCCCTGCTCTCGGTGGCGGATGCCACCTTATTGGCGGCCCGCCTGCTGAAGACGGAGGTCGCCGATTTCGTGCCGCAATCGGAGGGTCGCAACAACGCGGTCTACCGGGCCACGACGCATGACGGCCGGTCCTTCGCCTTCAAGACCTACCCCGTTTCCGTCGGCGACACGCGGGATCGGCTGGGCGCTGAATTCAAGGCCTTTCAGTTTCTCGGCGAACAGGGCGTCAAGGCCGTGCCGGCCGCGATCACCTGCTCGCCCGCCGACCACGCGGCCCTTTACGAATGGATAGACGGCGCGCCGGTCGACACGCCGACCGCGGGCGACATCGATCAGGCCGCCGCGTTTGCCGCGACATTGGCGACATTGCGTGACACCGCCGCCGACCGGGATTTCGCGATGGCGTCACAGGCTTGTCTGAGCGCCGACGAAATCGCCGACCAGGTCCGTGCCCGGATCGACCATCTGCGCGACAAGGGCCGCAAGGGGCACGACCTGGACGACATTCTGGCCGCCATCGAACACGGCCTGGCCCGCGCCGCCGCATTTGCCCGGCGGGGATATCAAGCCCTGGGCCTGGACCCGGCCCAACCGTTGACGCGAACCCGTCAAGTGCTCAGTCCGTCCGATTTCGGCTTTCACAACGCGCTGCGTCGTCGCGACGGCAGCTTGGTGTTCCTTGATTTCGAATACTTCGGCTGGGATGATCCGGCGAAACTGGTCATCGATTTCAGGCTTCATCCGGGAATGAACCTTCCGCAAGCAATGGCGGACCGATTCCTGGACAAAGCCCTGGACGATTTCCAGGCAACCGAGCCGCATTTTCGGGAGCGGGTTCACCTGCTTGAATCCCTGTATTGCCTGCGTTGGGCATGCATCGTACTTAACCCATTTCTGGAGACCCACTGGATACGCTGGATCGCTGCCGGAGAAACCCGATCAAGGCAGCAGATTCTCGATCAACAGGCGGAAAAAGCACATAAATTCATCGCCCGCGCGAATGACCTGTCTGCCTGAACCGTGCTTGATGGCGGCGTCCCGCGCCGCCGCCCAGGCCGCGATTTCACCCCCGGCGGGCAGGATTGCATTGCATATTTCCGCCGCTTGCCTTTATGACACGAACGTCACTCGGCGTTCGTCAGGCGGGGCAGGAATGAATATTTCCTGCGTCGCCCCGTTTTATCGTCTTTAAACCCGAGAGAAAGAAGGCCCTCAAGATGTCCAGGCTAAAGAACATTCTGATCACCGGCGGTGCCGGATATGTCGGTAATCGGCTGACCCCTTATCTGTTGGACAAGGGCTACAACGTCACCGTGTACGACATCATGTACTATGGCGATGCGACCCTGCCGAAAGACAATCCCAACCTGACCGTCATCGAAGGCGATTTGCGCGACACGAAAAAACTCGCCCAGGCGTTCAAGGGGATCGACTGCGTCCTTCACCTGGCGTGCATTTCCAACGACCCCAGCTTTGAGCTCGACGGCGGCCTCAGTAAGTCGATCAACTACGATTGCTTCGAGCCCATGGTGATCACCGCCAAGAACGCCGGCGTGAAACGCTTCGTGTACTGTTCGACAAGCTCGGTCTACGGCGTTTCCGATCAGCCCAACGTGACGGAAGATCATCCCCTGATCCCGCTGACCGACTATAATAAGTATAAGGGCATGTGCGAGCCGCTGCTGTTCAAGCACATGGCCGACGATTTCACCTGCACCGTGATCCGGCCGGCAACCGTCTGCGGCTACAGCCCGCGCTGTCGCCTCGATCTGTCGGTGAACATCCTCACCAACCATGCGGTGAACAAGGGCGAGATCACCGTGTTCGGGGGATCGCAGCTGCGCCCCAATCTGAACATTCGCGACATGATCGCCGCCTATGAAATGTTCATCGAGGCACCCCACGAAAAGGTCCATGGCGAGACCTTCAACTGTGGCTACCAGAACCGCTCGATCAGCGACATCGCCGAAATCGTGCGCAACGTGGTCACGGAAGAATTCCCCGATCGCCCCTCGATTACCATCAAGACCACGCCGAGCGACGATTTGCGCTCCTATCACATCAATTCGGACAAGATCGCCCGCGTCCTGGGTTTCAAGCCGAAATTCACGATCGAGGATGCGGTTCGCGAGTTGTGCCAGGCCTTTCGCGATGGCCTGCTGCCCAACAGCATGGACGACGATATGTATTACAACGTCCGCCGCATGAAAGCGATTGACGCCGCATGACCATGAAACCGATCAGCATTGTCACCGGAGGCGCCGGATTCATCGGCAGCCATATGGTTGATCTGTTGCGCGATCAGGGGCATCGCGTGCGGGTCATTGACGACTTCACCGGCGGGCACGAAAAGAACCTTGCCCATCGCAAGGACGACCCGGACCTGGAGGTCGCGCGCAAGAGCATTCTCGACGTCGCGCCCGACGACCCGTTGTTCGAAGGCGTCAAATGGGTGTTCCACTTCGCCGGTATCGGCGACATCGTTCCCAGCATTCAGGCGCCCGCCGAATACATGAACGTCAACGTCCAGGGGACCGTGCGGATTCTTGAGGCCGCACGTCATGCCGGCGTGGAAAAGATGGTGTACGCGGCATCGTCCTCGGGCTTCGGGCTTGCCGAGACACCGACCCCCGAAGATCACGTAATCCAACCGCAGTACCCCTATGCCCTAAGCAAGAACCTGGGCGAGCAGGCCTGCATGCATTGGCACAAGGTCTATGGCCTGCCGGTCAACAGCATCAGGATTTTCAACGCTTACGGGCCTCGGGTCCGGACGACCGGCGCGTATGGCGCCGTGTTCGGCGTGTTCCTGAAGCAAAAGCTGGAATCCAAGCCGTTTACCGTTGTCGGTGATGGCAGCCAGACCCGGGATTTCATTTTCGTAACCGATGTGGCGCGGGCGTTTCTGGCCGCGGCGGACACGCCTCTGTCGGGCGAATCCTGGAACATCGGGGCCGGAAAGCCGGAAAGCATCAACCGTCTTGTCGAACTGCTGGGCGGGCCCGTCGTCTATATTCCCAAACGTCCCGGGGAGCCCGACTGCACATGGGCGGATATCCGGAAAATTTCCCGGGACTTGAACTGGGCGCCGACGGTCTCGTTCGAAGACGGCGTCAAGATCATGCTGGACAGCATCGAACATTGGCGCGACGCGCCGCTTTGGGATCCGGAATCGATCCGTGACGCAACAAAGGAATGGTTTGAGTATCTTTCATGAATGACGACCTGAACACGACCGGCGGGGCCGCGGTGCGGCACGTGCACAAGAACCCTGAGGTTCCCCAGACGCGCCCCGCGGCGGTAGACCGGATCAAATCGATCGACGAACTGGCCGAAATCTGCGAAGCCGAAAAATCGGCCGGCAGAACGGTCGTCCTGGCCCACGGCGCCTTCGACCTGTTGCATCTGGGCCATGTCCGTCATCTGGAAGCGGCCCGCAAGCTGGGCGATGTCCTGATCGTGACCGTGACCGCCGATGCCTTCATCAAAAAGGGCCCGGACCGTCCCGTGTTTCCGGAAATGCTGCGCGCGGAAATGGTCGCGGCGCTGGAATGCGTCGATTGGTCGGGGATTCACCGCGACGCCTCGGCCGAGGATATGCTCCGCCGGGTGCGGCCCTCGGTCTATGTAAAGGGCAGCGACTACGCCAACGCCAGCGAGGACGTGACCGGCAAGATCATCGCCGAACGCGAAGCCGTGGAAAGTTATGGTGGCCGCATCGCCTTCACCGACGACGTGGTGTTCAGTTCTTCCAAACTGATCAATGA
Source organism: Rhodospirillaceae bacterium (assembly GCA_002706405.1). GTDB lineage: Bacteria > Pseudomonadota > Alphaproteobacteria > Rhodospirillales > Casp-alpha2 > UBA1479. The sequence continues at coordinate 15,857 of PALN01000050.1, forward strand.
CCATGTCCTGACCCGGGATCCTGGCGCGCAGGATATTATCCGCACCATGAAGGCGCCTGACCGCCGGGCGCGCGTGTTCGACCTGATCGAAAATATCGCGGACACCAAGGCGCTGTTCGTCGGCGAAACCATTCTCGACGAATATGTTTACGTCCAGCAGCTGGGACGCACCGCCAAGGGCAACCATGTGTCCACCCGTTACCTGGAAACCGAGATCTTCGCCGGCGGCGTGATTGCCGCGGCGAACCAGGCCGCGGGGCTGGTCGGCGAGGTCACGGTTCTGACCTGCCTGGGCAACGACGGCATGGAGCAGTTGGTTCGCTCGGCGCTGCATCCGAAGGTCCGGCTTGAGGTCGTGCAACTGGACGATAAACCGACGATCAACAAGCGGCGCTATCTGACCAAGCCGAATTCGCCCCGCGAACATCTGCACAAGCTGTTCGAGGTCACCAATCTTGACCAAGAACCGATCGCCGAGACCTACCACGAGCAGATCCGGAACGAGATCAAGCGCCTGACGCCCGAGCACGACGTGATGGTCGTTTGCGATTTCGGGCACGGCATGATCGATAGCGATACCGTCAATGTCATTCAGAACGCCCCGTTGTTCGTCGCCGTCAACGCGCAGGCAAACAGCGCCAACCACGGGTTCAACCTGATCACCAAGTACGACAAGTCCGACCTTATGTGCATCGACGAGCCCGAAGCGCGGCTTTGTGCCCGAGACGCCACGTCGCCCATCGATTTCGTGATCCGCGACATTCTGATGCGCCAGGTCGAGGCCGAGCGGATCATCGTAACGCAAGGCAGCAAGGGCAGCATTTGCGTCGACCGCCAAGGCGAGGTCACGGAGGTTCCCGGTTTCGCCTACGATCCGGTCGATACGATCGGTGCCGGGGATGCCTTTCTGGCGGTCGCCGCACCGCTTCTTTCGGCCGGGGGTAATAACGAGGACGTGTGCTTCATCGCCAATGTGGTGGGCGGCATGAAGGTCAATGTCGTGGGGCACCGATCGGGCCTCGACAAGGGTTCCCTCCTGAAATCGATCAAGAGCCTATTGACCTAGGCGGCCGGCGCATGGTCCCGCAAGGATATCGAGATGAAAGAGATCAACTTTCTCGCCAAGTATCAAAAAGCGACGAAGCGCGATTACGTGCAGCGCGTCGTCGAACACGACAAGGCCGAAAGCGCGGAAATCGCGCGCCAGTGGGGCCGTGACTATTGGGACGGCGACCGCCGGTACGGCTACGGGGGATATTCCTATGACGGGCGCTGGCGCCCGATCGCCGAGGACATCGTCCGGGAGTACGGCCTGAAGGCCGGCGACAAGGTGCTCGACGTCGGCTGTGGCAAGGCGTTCCTGCTTTATGAAATAACGCAGGCCGCGCCGGGTCTTGATGTGGCGGGGATCGATATTTCCGAATACGGCATCGAAAACGCCAAGCCCGAGGTTCGCGACCGCCTGACGGTCGGCAATTGCACGGATCTGCCGTGGGAGGACGATACCTTCGATTTCGTCTATTCCATCAACACCCTGCACAATCTTGAAGTGTTCGACCTGAAACGGGCCATTCAGGAAATTGAACGTGTGGGCAAGGACAAGAAGTGGATCTGCGTCGAATCCTTCCGCAACGAACGCGAGAAGGCCAACCTGTTGTACTGGCAGCTGACCTGCATGAGCTTTCATTCACCCGATGCATGGCGCTGGCTATATCAGGAATACGGCTACACCGGTGACTGCGGGTTCATCTATTTCGAATAATCGTCAACGCCCCCAACTTCCCTGTCTGGAAACCTTATTCTCTCATGAACGCTCAACAAATGATCGAACAGGCGGCTTCCATCCCGCTGGATGAAAGGTCGCGCCATCTGCGGCGCCTTGTCGTCGAAGGACTGATCGGCGGCGGACGCGGCCATATCGGCTCGTCCATGTCGCTGATCGAAATCGTCCGCGTGCTCTACGACGACGTCATGCGCTTCGACCCGCAGAACCCGCGATGGAGCGAACGCGACCGCTTCATCCTAAGCAAGGGCCACGGCTGCCTGGCGCAATACGCGATGCTGGCGGACCACGGATTCTTTCCCCGCCAGGAACTGGCGACGTTCTGCCGCTCGGGCACCATTCTCGGCGGCCATCCGGAATATGGGAAGGTTCCCGGCGTGGAAGCGTCGACCGGCGCCCTCGGTCACGGGCTGTCGATCGCGGTCGGCATGGCCCTCGCGGCCCGCATCCGCAAACAGACTCATCGTGTGTTCGCCGTCATGGGTGATGGCGAAATCAACGAAGGCTCGGTTTGGGAAGCCGCCATGGCGGCGGGCAAGCACAAGCTTTCAAACCTGGTGGCAATGGTCGACTACAACAAGATCCAGTCCTACGGCTTTACCCGCGAGGTCCAGGATATGGAGCCGTTGCTCGACAAATGGCGAGCGTTCAACTTCGCCGTGACCGAAATCAACGGCCACGACGTTCAGGCCCTGCGCGACCTTTTCGCCGGTCTTCCCCTTGATCCGGAACGCCCGATGGCGGTCATCTGCCACACGGTGAAGGGGCGCGGCATTCCGTTCGCCGAAAACAAGCCGGAATGGCATCACAAATCAAACTTCGACGACGAAACGGTGAAGGCGCTTTACAGCGCTTTGGAGGCCTGACCGATGCGCAAAACCTGTCTGAACATGGTCTACGAACTTGCCAAGCGGGACGAGCGCGTGGTCTTCGTCGGCTCCGACCTCGGCCCCGGCGTGCTGGACGAAATGAAACACGAAATGCCGGACCGCTTCTACATGGAGGGCGTCGCCGAACAGAACATCATCGGCATGGCCGCCGGCTTGGCGTTCGAAGGCTTCATTCCATACGTCAACACCATCGCCACCTTCATCACGCGGCGTTGCTATGAACAGGTCGCGATCGACGCCGGGCTTCACAATCTTCCCATACGGCTGATCGGCAACGGCGGCGGGCTGGTCTATGCGCCGCTCGGCCCGACCCATCTGGCGATCGAGGATATGGCGCTGATGCGCTCGATTCCCAATATGTGCGTCGTCTCGCCCACGGACGCCGACGAAATGACCCGCTTCATGGATGAAACGCTGGATTGGCCCAGCCCCATCTATATCCGCCTGGGCAAGGGGGGCGATCCGATCGTTTCCGACGGCCAGCCCGTCAAGATCGGCCGCGCCAACCTTCTGCGCGCACCGGGCGACGTGACCTTTATTTCCACCGGGGTCGCCGTCGGGCGCTGCTTGGATGCCGCCGACCTTTTGGCCCGGCAAGGCATCACGGCCGGGGTTCTGAACATGCACACGGTCAAGCCGTTGGATGCGGAGGCCGTGCTGTCCATGGCGGCCCAATCGTCGATCCTCGTCACGGTCGAGGAACATGTTCTGATCAATGGGCTGGGTAGCGCCGTTCTGGAAGTCCTGGGCGACGCGGGCAAGATGACACGGGTTCTCCGCCTGGGTCTTCCCGATAGCTTTTCCTGCACCTATGGCTCGCAGAACAGCATGATGTCGGACCTTGGCCTGGCGCCGGAAGAGATTGCCCGCCGCGCGGCCGAAGCCCTTCGCGGACCGGACCAAACGACCCAGCCGGACGCGCCCGGCCTGCAACGCAACGCCGGAAATTAACCAGACAGGAACCGACCAGGAGCCTTCGTCATGGGCAAGATCACGTCTTTCCTTCAACCCGAAGACCAGGCCGCCAACGCGGCCATGCTGCAACGCGGGCATGTCATCCAGGCGGTCGAAAATCGCGATGGCCTTGACGCCATCCGCGACCTGGCCGCGCACGCGGCCGCCCGCCATCTCGGCGTTTCGCCGCCCAACGATCCGGAACGGTTCCTAAACGGGATCGGCGAACACGTGGACGCCACGACCTTGAATGACCTGCGCATCAGCGTCATCAATGCGCTTCGATCCGAAGACTGGTTCCGGCCGACGTATTTTTCGCTGGCGCGTGAAGCCCTGTTCAAAATCGTGGGCAATGAAATCGCCATGCAGCGGGGGGTCGGCCTAAGCGTTCAATTGCCGAATGACGATAGTTCCCTGCTGCCCGTCCACGCCGACACTTGGGACGGGGATTCGCCATACGAAGTGGTAGTCTGGGTGCCCCTGGTCGATTGTTTCCGAACCAAGGCGATGTACCTGTTGACGCCCGACAAGCAGACCGCGCATCTGAAGACGATGGCCTCGAACAACAGCGCCGAAACATTCTTCAAGTCCATCGAGGACGACGTCGAATACATTTCCATCGACTACGGCAATGTCCTGATTTTCCGGCTCGACCTTCCGCACGGAAACCGGGTCAACACCGAGACCGAAGCCCGATGGTCGATGAACTGCCGGTTCAAAAGCGTGTTGACACCGTTTGCCGACAAACAGCTGGGAGAGTTCTTCGAACCGATCATCATCCGCCCCGCGACCAAGGTCGGGATGACCTACGAATTGCCCGGCGGGTTCGGGGGGGCCGGGCAGTGATCGACCGCCACGGCTACCGCGGGTACATCGGGAGCCGCGCCTATTTTGGTCAACGCGCCCCCCAGCATGTCCAGAACCTGGTCATCCGAGACTATTGTCAGCGCAACGGATTTACCTATCTGCTGAGCGCCACCGAATACGCGATGGAGGATTGTTTCATGATCCTCGAAGACGTCATCAACGAAGCACTGAAGCTTGAAGGCGTTGTGTTCTACACCCTCAACATGCTTCCCCGTGACAAGGCCCGGCGGTACGAAATCTGCAGCGCGTTCCTGGATGCCGGCTGCACGATCCACGGCGCCGTCGAAAACGCCTGCGCCAAGAGCCTGGAAGAATACGAGAATCTGGAAAACCTGTGGTCCGTCCGTCGCCTGTCGGAGCAGGCCGATACGATCATCCAGCAGCTCGCTGCCACGCCCGAATTCCTCAGCTAGGCCCGTCACCGATAATGAATGAACCCGGCTTCCTAGACTATTACCGCGCCCGCGGAATCATTCCGACGCGCCAGGATCTCACCGATCGCGTGCCGCACCTGAACCGGCGCCGGGCCCTCTATCTTCAACTGGGGATCGTGCCAGCGTTTCTCGCCGGACGGCGCGTTCTCGAATTCGGGCCTGGCCCCGGTGACAATGCGCTGTTCACGGTTCTGGGAAACCCCGAAACCTACGTGTTCGTCGATGGCAACGAAACCAGCCTGGAGCATATTGAAGCCAAGGAAAAGGCCGGTGAGTTCGAAGGCGTCGCCGTTGAGAAACATCTGATGGACTTCCTTGCCTTCCAGGACGACAGGACCTTTGACCTTGTTCTCGCCGAAGGCTGCATTCACGGCCAGGAAGACCCCGCCGCCTACTTCTCCCATATCGCCGGATTCGTCGCACCGGGCGGGGTGCTCGTGACGACGACGCAAAGTTTCATCTCAATCTTTCCCGAGATTTGCCGACGCATGGTGAAACCCGTGTTCGCGCGCCGCCATCCCGATTTCGACGATCAGGTGAAGGCCCTTGTCGCATTCTTCCAGCCGGACTTGAAAAGCCTGCAAGGCATGAGCCGGCTGCACGAGGATTGGGTCATGGACCAGATCCTGCACCCCTACCGCAAGTTCACCTTCACCATCGCCGAAGCCATCGACACGGTCGCCGACAGCTTTGATTTCCTGGGCTCGTCGCCGCGTTTCGCCACGGACTGGCGTTGGTACAAATCCATGGACGGCAGCGACCCGGGGATCAACGATGTGGCCCGATCCTGTCACGCCGCCCAGGCCGCGGCCTTCCTGGATTACCGCATCACACCGGATCAGGTCGGCGCTTGCGACGGCCAGTTGCTGGAGCGGATGTGCGAAAAGGCCTTTGATCTGCATTTGGAGATCTGGCGCGACGACGATGTGGCGCGGCTGCCGGAGTTTGCGGATTTGACGACGGAGATCGCCGCCATGGCCGCGGACGCATCGCCGGGAACCGCCCGTTCCCTCATCGATTTCACGCACGGAATCCGCGCCCTCGCCCAAGGCGACATGGCCGCGGATTTCGGCTCGTTCCCGACCTTGTACGGACGCTGCCTGCAGTTCGTGAGTTTCGTGCGCCGCCCGCCGGTTTCTGGTCAGGCTTCCTAACATGGATGGAAGAGTACTTCTGTTAGGCGGCACTGGGCTGATTGGCCGGGCGCTGACGGCCTGCCTTGGGCCCGAGCGCGCGGTGGCAACGCATCGCGACCATCCGGCCGATGACAGCCTTTGGTTCGATTCCACGGCATCGTCGGTCGAAAGCCTGCTCGACCAAGTTGGCAACCCGGGCCACGCGGTTTTGTTGTTCGCCGAATCGCGCACGGTGTTCTGTGCCAAGCATCCGGAAGAGGCCGCCGCGATTAACATCGGTTCAAGCATCCGAACGCTCGATGCGCTGAAGAAACGGGGCATCAAGCCGGTGTTCCTGTCGTCCGATGGCGTGTTCGACGGCCGAGGTGGCAATTACACGGAGACGGACACGCCCCACCCGCTCATGGAATACGGCAAGCAGAAACTGGCGGTCGAGCACCATCTGACGACACAGTTCGACGATTATCTGATTGTCCGCCCGACCCGAGTGCTCAGCACGCAACCCGGAGAGGGAGCGATCTTCGATTCCTGGCTGGCGGCGATCCGCGACAAGACCGTCATTCAATGCGCCGATGACCACCACTTCTGCCCCATCGCCAAGGACGACCTGGCCAAGCTGATCGTGGCGCTGATTGACGGAGGCGCCAAAGGCATCTTCCACGCCGGCGGCCCCGACGCCGTCACCCATTGGTCATTGCTGCAATCCTTCATAGCCGCCTTGGGCGTCAAACGCGCAACCATTCAGGCGGTCGCCAAAAGCATCAATGATTTCGACGTCGGCGAGACGCGCCCGCTGAATACGACCCTAAATTCAGAAAAGGCCCGCGCCCTGACGGGGCTGGTTCCGGCGACCCCCGGCGAGGTTTGCCGCGAGTACGCGGAAGCGGTCAAACGCCAGGGTGGTTTTGAAAACGGCTGAACCTGTGACGGAGCATTGGACACCCACCGGCAAGGTAAACGGCCAGCGACCGGGCCGTTCCCCGGACGTCCGCGCCGGCGCATGTTCAGATTTCCACATGGCTTTCGGTCGCGCTAACGCCCGCGATTTCGAGGATTAACGAATGGCGTCTCGCCAGAGCCCAACATCGCCCGACCTGCATTCCTTGCCGGTTCGCCTCCGTTTCCATCAACGGTGGCTGCTTAAGGCCAGGGAATTCGTTGGCCGCAACGATGGTGCGATTTGGGTACGCGGTCTCAAGGCGCTGGTTTCCCTGGGCTACCGCCTGAAAACCAAGGCGTCGAAAATGTCCGAGGGGCTGGCCTTGGACCCGCGCGCCGCCGAGCCCGCCACCGCCCGCCTGCGACGGACTCTCGGCCGTATCGTGGATATCGTGGAAGGAGACCGGTTCGACGGGGAGAAAGTCGCCCGCCTGAAGCAACGTGCGATCGACCAGGCAGGACGAGTTTCCCAACGCCATCCTGATGCCTATGAACATCTGGAGGCTTTGGGAAGGGTCTATCAGGCCACCGGTGAAATGCGGCCGGCCGCGGATGCGATGATCGCGGCGTTCAAGAAACGTGAGCAGCGGTTCCACGACAAAGGATTGGATAAGTACGGGTTCAGGCTGATCCCGACCACGCAGTTTGTACGGACGATCGGCAATACGGCGCTGGTGGAGAATTACGTCCGGGCGGCGAGCCTTGGGAAGACAGAGAAATGCCGGCTTATCCTGCCCATCCATCCGAACGTCCGAGAACGCCTGGTCGCAAACCCGGCCCTGTTGGAATACTGGTCCAAGTACATCGACATCCTGGAGGACAAGGCTGAAATTCATCGCCTGTCTTTTCTCGACCCGGAAATCTATATCGATCCGCGGGTCATCGAGATCGAAGGGCGCGTCCTTCCGTTTTCGCATGCCGCGCTGGCCTATCTACAATCCGCCTGTGATGAACGGGGAGACCCACCGCTGTTCACGCTGAGCCCGGAACACCAGGAACGCGGGTGGAAGGAATTGCGGCGGCTGGGCCTTGCCGACGACGATTGGTTCGTCTGCCTGCACGTGCGGACGGGCGGATATCGAAGCGCGGATGATTTTCGCGAAGCGCCGGTCGAAGACTATTTCAAGGCTGTGAAAGAGATCACGGACCGGGGTGGCTGGGTCTTCCGCATGGGCGATCCGTCCATGCCGGCGCTCCCGGACATCCCGCGGGTCGTCGACTACGCGCGCAGCGAAATGAAGTCGGACTGGATGGACATCTTTCTCTGCGCCTCCTGCCGGTTTTTCGTCGCCACGTCGTCGGGCCTGTATCACCTGGCCGACAACTTCGGTCGACCCTACATTCAGACCAACCTTCTGCCGACGGGCGCAACCTTCTTCGGACCGCGGAATATGTTCATTCCGAAGCGGATCATCGACAAGGCGTCGGGCCGGGAACTACCGCTTTGCGATGTAATGAGCCTTGACGTTTCCCACGTCTGCGAAGGGGGTGTGTTCCGGAATGTGCTGGGGTTGGAGCTGCGCACGAATACACCGGAGGAAATCGCCGATACGGTTGTCGAGATGATCGAACGGCTCGACGGCACGGTCCGCTATTCACCCGAGGACGAGGCGCGCCAACGCCGGTTCCGGGAGATGACGGCCGAGAAACAGACGCTGTTCGGGCTCGACAGGTTCCCTGTCCGCTGCCGAATCGGCCGGAAATTTCTGAATGAATCCAACATCTGGCCGAACTCGCCGATTTAAAAAATCCATCACACAATGTCCGCGCAACCTCACATGCGCGGAGCCGTGCCAGCCCCGGGCACCATTCCGAAAGAGAATAAGCATGCAGAAACCTGGTTCCGAACTTAAATCGATTTTCGTCATTCTTGCGGCGACCGCATGGCCCTTCGCCACGGTCTGGTCGCAGAACATTCTGGGCGGGCAATTGAACGTGGGCCGCGTCGGCGTTTATTTTCTCATCAGCAGCGCGGTGATGCTTTTTGTGTATGCCGTTGCGCGCCGATTGCTGCGCGGGCGGGCCGGCAAGGGAACGGTCGCCGTTTCCGTTGCCGTGCTGACGGTCCTTTTCTACAGCTACGTCGTTACAAAGGAAGTCGCGGACGCGATTTGGGGACAGTACTATTTGCGCACCTGGATTGCCTTCGTCCTCGTCGCCGCGCCGATTTCCCTTTGGGCGATGCGGTTCGACGCCGCTCGTAAGCTGGTGCGGATCGGCGTCTATTGCCTGTTGATTTCCTCGTTCACGCCGCTGCTTCAATATGCGGTGGGCGTGCAGCAGGTTGCCGAAAACGACGACAACAAATCAGCGCCCGACAATGGCACGCCGCAGACGGCCACGACGGCGGGGACGAAGATTTCCTTCAAACAGACGCCGGATCTTTTCTGGGTCATTTTCGACACCTATCCACGCGCCGATACCCTGCGCGAGGTCTATGGATTTTCGAATGATGAATTCCTGAACCGGCTCAAGGAAATGGACTTCATCGTGTCATCCAAACCGACGTCGAATTACACCAGCACGCCCTTGTCGGTCGGCAGCACCCTAAACCTCGATTACATCATCCGAGGCTTCATCAAGCGGGAAGACGCGATCAGGGCCAATAACTCACTCGCCGGCAAAAGCAAGGTGCATGACATCTTCCGGGACAACGGGTACCGGATGGCCCATTGGATATGGAACGGCCTGCTCAACTGCGATGAGTTCGAGGAAGGTCTTTGCTTTCGGCGCGACTCGTTGAAATTCGACGAATTGGAATCGGCGCTCATTTCCTGGACGCCCCTGAACAGCCTGGCGGGCAAGATCGAAAAAAGGTTCACCGGCACCAACCGGTTCGAAGCTCCCGATGTGCTTGCCGCGCTTCAAAAAGCGCCGACCGACAAGCCGTTGTTCGGCTTGATCCACATTACGGTGCCGCATGACCCCTATCGGTTCAAGGCCGATTGCCAGCCCGTCAGCTCGAGCGAATACAGGCGCTTGATCGACGACAAGCGCCAATATGTCGACCAGGTTCAATGCGCGAATATTCAGAGCCAAGCGATCATCGATACGATCCTGAAAAGGAATCCCAATTCCGTCATCATCCTGCAATCCGACACCGGGCCAAGCTGGAGCACGGTCGGGGGCGGATCCCTTGATGAAGCCTTTTATGAAAAGAATATATACCACCCGATCCAACTGGCCGATGGAACGGGCAGCATCCTTTCTTGGAAACACGCCTGGTACAACTTCAACGCCTGGCGCCTGCCGGCCGGCCTGGACTGTCAGTTGCAGCCCGGGTTTGACGAGTTGACCAGCGTCAACACCTTTCGAATCCTGTTCTCTTGTCTAAGCGGACAGCCCATGGCGTTGAAAAAGCCCCGTTGGTTCTATCTGAAGAAAACCAGGGCCGGGAATGCCGTGTTGAACACGGAAGCGAAGGAAATCGTTCATCCTTAGCCTTCGCCACAGAGGATCTGACATGCACCGTCAGCCGCCGATAACGGTGTTGACAGTAAAACAAGGGCGCGGTTTAAGGTGGTGCTTATGTTCACGACATGAACACATGGTGTCGTGGTTGTCCAAACCCCGGTCGACGGGTCTTTCGCGCAACGGTTCTGGGTGGGATTTTTTTCACCGAGACTGCGGTAGCGTGGGCGGTTCCCACCGCGGGAAACCCCGGCCCGATGCAGAAGAATGTGTCGTGAAAACGGGGGCGACCGCGCTCCCCGCCTCCCCCACTCAAGGGCGTGATTTCAGGATTGCCGTGCCGTCCGATTTCCATGAAATATCCATAGAGGCGCAATCGTGAGGATCCTCGTAACAGGGGCATCCGGTCTTTGCGCCTCCGCCATCGCCCGAAAGCTTGTCGCGGGGGGCCATGAAGTGCATGCCTCCTATCGGTCGAAGGCACCCGAACTTCCGACAGGAATGGCGTTTCACGGCACCTACCAGGGCTCCCTCGCGGAACGGAAGACCTTCTCGGCCTTCCCGAAACAAATCGATGCCGTGGTTCATGCGGCGGCGGCGCTGAATGACCCGGCGACACCGGTCCGGAAATTCGTCGAAGACAACGTGATCGCGACCCATAACGTGATCGACTACGCCCTGGCCGCGGGGGCGCGTAAGTTTGTTTATCTGTCGTCGGTCTCGGTGAGCGGCAAGGTCTCGCAATCGCGATACGACGAAGCGACGCCAATTGTTGATCCCGATCCCTACGGCTATACCAAACGGCTCGGCGAGCTGTTGCTGAACGATGCGCGCGACCGGCTGGCGTCGGTCTCCCTGCGCCTGCCGGGCATCATCGGCGACGGGGGCTTCCCGAACTGGCTGATGGATTTGGCCCGCCGACTGGCGGCCGGCGGAAAAGTGTCCATTCATCATCCCGACCACCGCTTCAACAACGCCGTTCATGTCGACGACCTGGCGGACTTTTGCGCGGGTTATCTGAGCCGCGATCACGACGGTGCCCACCTACTGACCCTTGGCGCAAGCGAGCCAATGACCGTGAGGGACATCGTGGAAACCCTCGCCGAGGGCCTGGGCTCGACATCCGAGATCGACATCGTTGAAAGCGACCAAGAGCCCTTTGCGATCGATGATTCAGCGGCGAGGGATAAGTTTGATTACAGGTCTAAAACAATGGAGAAAATAATTGATTTTTTGATTTCTCTGCATAAGAAAAATTAACAACGGCTATCGGATATTAAAATAAGCAAGCTGATAATAATGAACAATTTGATCAGAATAATAAAAAAGGCGATCAAGAACCCACGAAAAGCCTGTGACGTTTTAATCCACAATTTTCTCATGGTTTGCCTCGGCATGCCGCCGGCGCTTCTTATCCTGTTATTGAGGCCGATCGTCTTCGTGAGAATTGTCGAGATTCAGGCGCACAAACTCGGCGACCTAGTAATACGCTGCGATATTTACCTGAGCGAAAAGCGCCTGGGGCGTCATCGCGGTTTTGTCGATCTGTTCTTCCTTAACGGGAAGCCGATCAATAAGGCCGTGACGAACTATTTCGGCACGGAGATGACGTGGCGGCGCTGGCTGAAATGGCCGTTTGTCGCCTTGAAGAAAATCGCCCCGAATTCGGGCCACCTGCATCTACCCAGGTCGGGCGACATAGAAGGCGTCCTTGTCACTGACCAAGTGAATATCCCGTTGAGCCAGGACATCATCAAAAGAGGGGATGAGTGGTTGGCGAAATTCGGGGTATCTCCAGACGACGACGTTCTTCTGTTTGCGAACAGAGATTCAGTGCATCTTTCGACAGTGCTTCCGGACCGCGATTGGAGCTACCACGATTACAGGGATTTCCCCATCGACGACATGTTGCCGATGGTCGAGGTGATGACCCAAAAAGGGTACTACGCCGTCCGGGTCGGGGCCCATGTCGCCGCCCCCGTGGAAACGGACAATTCGCGGATCATCGATTATTCCAGTCTCGGCTGGTCCGAAGAAATGGACCTTTACCTTGGCCATCGTTGCAAGATGATGATTTCGACGACGTCGGGTGTCGTTGAAATCGCGCGATTGTTCAGAAAACCCATCGGCTACGTCAACGCGTCCCCATTTCTCACCATGACGAACATCAAGACGCGGAGGGAAAACTTCTGGTGCCCAAAACTGTACTATTCAAAGCATCTGGGACGCTGTCTGACATTTCAAGAAATTGTGGATTCCGGGCACGGGAACACAAGCAAAGGGCACATCCTGGAAGACGCGGGCATTGAACTCATCAACAATACGCCCGAGGAGATAATCACCCTGGCCGAGGAAATGGATGCGTCGGTGAACGGGCGTTTTTCCCTAGGACAGGAAGATGAAACCCTCATCCGGCGCTTCTACGACATCTTGGGCGGCATGACTCCCGAAGAAGGTTTTGCACAAATATCCGCAGGCTTTCTTCGTAAACACCAGAGCTTACTGTAGATATGCTTGTTTTCGCTGAGCAACGTTCCAATTAAACTCCCGTGATGGCGGTGGACTTGAGAAGGATGGCTGGGGCTATGACAACCCAAATGCATCCTCAAGCGGCTTTCATACCTGCCATACCTGCGTTGCTAAGATTTTTGCCCGAATTTCCGGAATTTCACCTCAGGGAGAGGAATTAACAGATATGCCTGAATTCGATGACAACCTCGGTGGTTCTTTTTATGAAGGAGATCAGCGAGTTATTTCGAAATTACAGCAGTTTACCGAAAAGTGGGGCATTGATGGCCTGAAGGCTCTCGAGTTCTTTCCGCTTCTGACGCGGCGAACTTGGCTTAATCGAATGCTCGCCCACTACAACTTGTTTATGCACACCATCGATTTGCCAGGAGACATAATTGAATTCGGGGTGTTTCGGGGAAACAGTCTGTTCTCATGGGCGAATTTTTTGGAAATTCACACTCCGGGCGACCGCACAAAGCAGGTTTTCGGCTTTGACACTTGGCAAGGTATTATTTCGCTCGATGAAAAAGATGGAGATGCCGACCCCAACTTTGGGAAACAGGTCGGCGCATTTCAAATCGAGAACCTGTTTGAGTTTATTAATGACGCCAAGGATATTTTCGACGCTGACAGATTCGTCCCATGGAAAGATCGAATTGTCCTCGTCCAAGGCCCAATCGAAGAGACCTTTCCGAAGTTTATAGAAGAGAACCCGGGAAGACGGTTCTCCTTGTGTCACTTTGATTGCGATCTCTATGAGCCCACCAAGGTCGGTCTGGATCTCATTTACGACAAGATCGTTCCAGGTGGTGTAATCATCTTTGACGAATACGGGAACGCCGGCTGGCAGGGAGAGACGCTCGCGGTTGATGAGTTTGTCAGTGCCAGCGGTGCCCAGCTAAGAAAACTCGAATGGGCAGGTACACCCCGGGCCTACGTCGTCAAAGAGTAAAGAGCGTCCGAATGAATGTCCGCGTGCTAGTGAATCGATGAAAAATACAATTCTGGATGATGAGGATTTTGCTTTCTTCCGTGAGAACGGGTTTCTGATCAAACGCGATTTCCTGCCACGATCATTTATGGAAGACGCAAACGAATTCGTGGATCAATTTGCGAAGACAAAGGTAGAAGAATGGTTTGCTGCCGGTCTTCTCAAAGAAGCGGCGCTTGGAAAATTTTCTAACTACCGAGAGAGCTTTATAGACATCTGGCAGCTGGCCGGAATGCCAAAATACAGCAGGCAAATTCATCATTATTCGATCCACCCCAGCATGTACAAACTCCTCAATGACGAGACCTTGCTGAAGGCAGTCAAAAAATTGCTCGCGGCCGAACGTGTTTATGCGGGGGGCACACAAAACTACCGTGTTAAAAGCGGTCTGCTACCGTGGGCCGTACTCGATTGGCATGTTGATCGCTATTACTGGGAAGAACACGAAGATCCCGATTTCGAATTCTTGATATGTTGGTTTCCTCTACAAGACATGATCGACGATGGAGGAGGAGTTGAAGTTATTCCCTTGTCCGAGCGTTCCGGCTATGACCTTCGGCATCAAAGGAAAGACGTCAATATTCCTAGCGCTCTGCTGGAAGGCATGGAATCCATCAAGGCTCGCCTGAACACAGGCGACATGCTGTTTTTCAATAGCCGCGTGATTCATCGTTCGATTACCTATAAGCATCTACAGCCCTTTTGGAGCATCGACCTTCGGTACGAAAGCGAAGATTATCCGTCAACAGATACGCAAAAGTACGGCTTTCTCGTGGATGGTGGCTCGCGAAAAACACTAAATACTTGGCTCAAGAAGAAAGAGCCGAAGAATCAGCCGGTCTAACCGGATTTTGTCAACTGTCGTGAAATGATGAATTAAAATTGAAAAGCAAAAACAGATTTTTAGAGATTCTTCGCAACGAGGGCATAGGTAACGCCGACCTCGAAAAGAAGGGTATCCGTTTGGATTCGAGAGATGTCTTGTGTGTATCGGCCGAAAGCTCTTCAGAACAGGTCGCAACGGTCAACACTTTCACAAATCTCCATCGTCATGAAAATTATGACGACGACAATGCCTTGAGCCAAATCATGGAGACGCACTGGCCAAGAAGAGACCAGTATCTTGAGCGGTGCGCGTCAAATGGAGCACTTCTTCTTGATGTCGGTTGTGGCCCTGCCGCGATCGGCCGGAGGTTTTTTGCCTCGGCCCTCGGTCGGGGGCATTATTTCGGTCTTGAGGCCGGAGATCATATTGAAGTCGCCAGACAAAACCTCCGGGCAATAGGTGCCGAGGCCAGTTTCATTCAATGCGACGTAGCACATTTTCCGGTGACGAACCCCGTCTTTGATTTCGCGTTAATCCATGGGGTGTTGCATCACACGGACTCGATTGAAAACTCTCTGGCGAAAATTTCCCGCACAGTTAAATCGGGCGGAGGGATCGCGATTTCTATCAACAAGCGTTTACCGCTGGTCAGTCGTCTTCTAACCCCGGCCTTGTCGGAAGAGTTGCGAAAATTGTCCGCAACCGAGTTTCAGAATGCAATTTCGGAAATTACGAAGATTGGACAGATCATCGACCGCTGCAATGCCGAAGTGACCATCGAATCCGATTTTGACTTTCTTGAAATTCCCAAAGGGAAATACAATCTCCATCGCTTATTACATTATTATTTTATGCGCATGTTTTATAATGAGAAATGGGGCCTCGAGCGCTCCACGTTACAGAATGTCGACTGGTATGAACCCATTCATTCCCATACGGTCAGCCCGGAAGAATTAAGTTCGCTTGTCGAATCACAAGGGATGGAAGTTGTCGAGCTCAACTTTCCCACACCGTCAGCAATCAGCCTTTTTGCTGTAAAAAATTAGGCAACTTAATCAAACGGCAATTCTCGTACGGCCGAATAATTACTTCTAAAGAAGATAATTCAGCATGTTAATTCTGGGCATTCATTTTGGGCACGACGCATCCGTTTCTGTCGTGCATAACGGCGTTGTAAAAAACTGCATTGAACGAGAGAGAATCACACGTGCCAAGCACGCTGTCGGAATCACCAGCAAAGAGATCGAATTGGCGCTTGAGGATTCTGGATTCAAACTAACGGACATTGATTTTTGTGCATGCACCTCTACCCAAGGCATTGAGTATCTCTTCATCGACCCGCAGGCGCTATCGTTCAAGTTGGACTTATCCGCCCCGCATGCATCGTACTGTTCATGGGGTGGCACCCTTGATGAGAATGACGCATCGTTAGTCGGGAAGACATATATCAAGGATACGTTCACAGCCGGCCGCGACCATCCCTACATCCGCAGGCTGTCGGATGATTTTCGCGAAAACCTTGCCGACATGGCTTACTTCCCATCCGTCGAATCCTTTTGGCACGCGCCCGGATGGGACCAGGCGAAGGGGCTGGACCGGATTGCCGAGACCGTGACCGGCGACGTGCTGTCCGACGACAACGCCGGCGGCATGCAATTGCCGATCACGGCCAATATCCTGGGGCGGGAGATTCCCGGGTTCTTGCTGTCGCATCACTATGCGCACGCGGCCTATGCCTATTACGCGTCGAACTTCGAGGACGCGGCCGTGTTTTCCCACGACGGAAGCCTGCCCACCAGGGGCTATGAATGCGGCATGTATTATTACGGTCGCGGGAACCGCCTCTACAGCGTGGCCCCGCATTACCTGTCGATCGGCAACCTGTATGAGCGCATCGCCTTCATCCTGAACTTGGGATACGACACCGGCGCGGGAAAACTCATGGGTCTCGCCCCGTGGGGCAAGCCCGCGTTCTATGACCCGCGTTTCGTCGGCAACTGGCACGACGGCCTTCAGGCCCCCATGCCGGAAGGCACGGCGCCGGCCGACAAATACGTTCCCGACTGGATCACGGAAGACCGGCACCCGTTGCTGTACCGCTGGCTGGTCCATTGCCTGAGGACGGCCGATGCCCAGGGTTACGACCTGGAGCCGCTGGGCGACACCGACCGGATGCTGGCGCCGATAAACGTTGATCTTGCGGCGAGCACGCAGCTCCTGTTCGAGGAAATCCACCTTCGCGCGGTCGCCGCTCAACACCAGGTCCAGCAGCGGTTGGATTGTGCGACGGATAATCTATGCCTGACCGGGGGAACCGCCCTGAGTTGCCCGACGAACACGCGCCTCTTTAACGAATCTCCCTTTACCGAGATGTTCGTTCCCCCCGCGGTCAGCGACGGCGGGCTGTCCATCGGCGCGGCATTGGCCGTGACCCACAACACCCTGGATGTGCCGCGGCCGCGCAGAACCCTCGATGCCACCGAATGCGCCTATCTGGGCCGGGCCTACGGACCCGAGGATTTTCAGGACGCGATCGACGCGTTCCGTGACCGGATCGAGGTTCACAACACGGAGAACGCCGTCGAGGACGCCGCCCGTGCGCTGGCCGCGAACCTGGTCGTCGGCTGGTTCGACGGCCGCAGCGAAACCGGGCCGCGGGCCCTGGGCCATCGCTCCATCCTCGCCCATCCGGGGCCGAAGGAGAATTGGGAGCGGGTGAACCGCATCAAGAAGCGGGAACTTTGGCGCCCCTTCGCTCCGGTCGTCCTCGAAGAAGATGCCGCCGAATATTTCACGAAATCGCCGATCCCCTCGCCGTTCATGCTTTTCACCGCGGACGTGAAAACACCGGACGACCTGGCGGCGATCACCCATGCGGACAACAGCGCCAGAATACAAACGGTAACCGCGGCGGACGGCCGCTATTACGAGGTGGTGAAACGGTTCCGCGATCTGACCAGGGTTCCGGTGCTGATGAACACATCCTTCAACGGCCCGGGCGAACCCGTCGTCGAAACACCCCGTGATGCCATCGGCGCATTTCTCGCCTGTGAATTGGATGTGCTCTATTTGGCCGATCGCAAAATCGTGCATAAGAAACAATGAAACGGCTTGTAAGAGAAATTAAATGATCATTCTTGGCATTCACGGAGGCTTCACCGTCGGTCAGCATGACCCCGGCGCGGCATTGATGATCGACGGCGACCTGGTCGCCATGGTGGAGGAAGAACGCCTGCTGCGGGTCAAATCCCCCCGGGGGGCGATTCCCGTTTACGCCATTTCCGCCGTGCTGAAGGAAGCCGGCATCACGATGAAGGATGTCGACCTCGTCGCCCATCCAGGCGAAACCTACGAAGACGCGCCACCGCGGATATCCTCCTACCTGAAGCATTATTTCGGCCATTGTCCGGAACTTCGGCTGATCAATCATCAGCTCGCCCATCTTGCCTCGGCGTTCTTCCCCTCGCCGTTCGAACGGGCCATGGTCCTTTCCTATGATGCGTACGGCGACCGGTTGAGCGCGGCCATCGGCACGGCGGATCGGGACAAGGGCATCACCGTTCTGGAAACACGGGACAACGTGAACTCCCTTGGCCAGTTCTATGCCACGATGACGTCCTACATCGGCTTCCTGCCGGGCGAGGACGAATACAAGGTCATGGGCCTCGCCCCCTACGGCGAGCCGCGATTCGATCTATCGTTTTTTGCCTCACCCACGAATAACGGCTTCACGGTCGATACCGCGACCTACATGCGTTCGGACCCCCGGCCCAAAATCGAACAAGAACCCTTTTATTCGGATGCGCTCGTCGAAAAGCTGGGCCCGCCCCGTGAACGGGCACAGCCGATCGAACAACGCCATCGCGACATCGCGGCCTCGGCCCAACATCAACTGCAGCTCTGCGCCAAGTCCCTGGTGGAATATCTCCACGGCCTGACGGGCAAAAAGAACCTTTGCATGGCCGGCGGCGTCGCCTTGAACTGTTCCGCCAATTATACCCTGCAGAATCTCGACTGCGTCGACGCCCTGTTCGTTCAACCCGCCGCCTCCGACCGGGGGCTTGCCCTTGGCTGCGCCATTCAGGCTTCTTTCGAACAGGGCCTCAAACCCGGGACCATGAACCACGTTTATTACGGCCCCTCGCACGACGAAGCCGAAATGGAAGCCGCGTTCAAGCTGACGGGGCTGTCCTATGAACGGGTTGAAAATCCGGAAATCGTCGCCGCCGAACTTCTACATCAGGGCGAGATTATCGGCTGGTATCAGGGGCGCTCGGAATTCGGCCCCCGGGCCCTCGGCAACCGGTCCATCCTGGCCGACCCCCGGCGCCAGGACATGAAGGATCTGATCAACGCCCGCGTCAAGTTCCGCGAGGAATTCAGGCCCTTCGCCCCGTCGGTTCTGGAGGAACGCGCAAGCGAGGTCTTCAAGCTCGACGGGCCGTCACCGTTCATGACCATCGCCTGCGGCGTGCAGGACGAATGGGTCGAAAAGCTGCCGGCGACCACGCATGTCAACAAGACCGCAAGAGTGCAAACCGTTAGCAAAGAATCGAACGACCTCTATTATGGCCTGATCAAGGAATTCGACCGCTTGACCGGCGTCCCGGTCGTCCTGAACACGAGCTTCAATATCAAGGGCCAGCCGATCGTGGAAACGCCGCTCGAAGCGATCTCGACCTTTTGCGGCACGGGCCTGAGCGCGTTGGTGGTCGGCCCCTTCGTGGCCAAAAAGCCCAACGCACCGACTTTCTGAACACGCATAGACGTCTGGATTTAGTTTTATGAACATTATCGGCCTCCACGGCGGCGTGACGACAATGCAGCACGACGCTGCCGCCGCCCTCATCTGCGACGGCAAGGTGGTTGCCTGCGTGGAAGAGGAACGCCTGTCACGCATCAAGCACGCCTATGGGCAAATCCCGGTCAAGGCCATCGCCGAAGTTCTGGATATCGGCGGGCTGACGGCCAAGGACATCGACCTGGTTTGCCATTCCGGGATCGAACACAAGGACCTTCCGGTCCGGGTTGCCCATTATTTCCGGCATTTCTTCGGCCATGTGCCGGAGATCCGGATGTACAACCACCAAGACACCCATCTGGCGTCCACTTTCTATATGTCCGATTTCGACGAAGCGATGGTCGCGTCGTTCGATGGATTTGGCGATTGGGAAAGCGGCGCGATGGGTCTGGCGTCCGCCTCGGGAATAGATGTGCTGCAACGCTTCGGCCACGAACTGTCGCTGGGCGTGTTTTACCAGACGATGGCGTCCTACCTGGGGTTCGCCGCGTCCGGCGACGAATACAAAGTGATGGGGCTTGCGCCTTATGGAAAACCTGGCGTCGACATTTCCCGGCTGATCCGCCCGACGGACGACGGCTATTTCGTTGATTCCGCCGTGTGGGACCGCGACCCCCCGGCCCGCTCCCATTTCGAAAACCGCTACGGGCAAATCGTCGTCGACGTGCTTGGCGAGCCGCGGCGGGCCGACGAGCCGCTGACGCAGCGCCATATGGACATCGCGCACGCCACCCAACTGGCGTTCGAAGAAGTGATGGTCCACCTGATCACAAAACTGCACGAGCAAACGGGATCAAGGAACCTGTGCCTGAGCGGCGGGTGCGCCCTGAATTGCTTGGCGAACATGCGCATTCGCAAGCTCCCGTTCATCGAAAAAATGTTCGTTCAACCGGCGTCCACGGACCAGGGCACCGCATTAGGCGGCGCGATCATGGGAGCGCTGGAACTCGGCGCGTCGGTGGAGCCGCTGACAAGCTACTTCCTTGGACGCGCGTACGAAGAAGCTGACTACCTGGAAGCCCTGGAACTGACGGGCATGAGCTACACACGCCCCGACGACGTCGCCGAGACGGCGGCCACCCTGCTTGCCGAGGGCAAGGTCATCGCCTGGATGCAGGGGCGCTCGGAATTCGGTCCCCGAGCCCTGGGGAACAGATCCATTCTCGCGGACCCCGGTCGGGCCGAAATGAAAGACGAAGTGAACAAGAGAATTAAGTACCGCGAGGGGTTCCGTCCGTTCGCGCCCGCGGTCCTTGCCGAGCGGGCGGAAGAGGTTTTCGATATGTCCGGCCCTTCCCCTCATATGACCGTCACCTATCCCGTCCGGGAGGCGTGGAAGGATCGGTTGCCCGCGACAACCCATGTCAACGGCACGTCCCGTGTTCAAACGGTCTCGAAGGCTGACAACCCTCTTTTCTACGAGCTTATTTCACGCTTCGAGAAAAAGACGGGCCGGCCCGCGGTGATGAATACGAGCTTCAACATCAAGGGCGATGCGATGGTTGAAACGCCCCTGAACGCGATCGCGACCTTTGCCGGAACCGGGCTGGACGCGCTTATCCTCGGACCGTTCCTTCTTCAGAAGAACAAATGAACGCCGGCTATCTAAAGTACTACGATCGCCCCTCGGCATTTGCGCCGTTCAGGTTTCTTTTCGACGGGTTGCTGTGCGGCTCCAACCTGCGCCGCGTTTCCCTGCTCAATCGCAAACGCGATTACGAACGCATTTCCGGAGATGCCGGCCTGCTCGCCCTTCACAAGAACATCAATCAACTGCTGTTGGACGCCGGGGCGAACTGGCAGGGCTACGACTACGGTGAAGGTTATTTGTATCAAGGCTGTCCGCAGGTCGGTCTGTCCGGTCTTCGCGATACGGGCGCCCGGGTCGAGGCCATGGAGCTGGCGAGCCATGTCGCCGGCCGGTCGGTTCTAGAGATCGGCTGCAACAGCGGTTTCCTGAGCCTATCGATCGCCGACGCCGCCAAGTCGGTCGTCGGGTTCGACGTCAATCCCTACCTGATCAAGATGGGCGAAGTCGTCGGCCAACACCTGGGCATCGACAACGTGAGTCTGTTGGAGTCCTCTTTCGAATCCTTCGACAGCGACGAAAAATTCGGCGCAGTGTTGAGCTTTGCCAACCACACAACCTACGACGGCAACACCAAGCAAACCCTGTCCGAATATTTCGGCCGCTGCGCCCGCCATCTTGATGCGGACGGGATATTGCTCTTCGAATCCCACGCGCCGGGTTATGAAAAGGATCGGCTGGACGGCGTGCTCGACGTCATGGCCGAGCATTTCGATATCCAATCGAAGACGGTTCTGAACTACGGCACGTTCCTCGACGACGGTCGAACCTTCTGCGTTGCCAGGAAACGGTAGTGTCGGCCGGCCCCCAACGTAAAAGCGATCGTTGACGGCAATGAAGTTGCCCGGATGGCTCATCATCGGCTTGTCGCTTCTGGTCGGCCTTGCGCCGTCGGCCGTCACGGCGCAGCCGACGCAGAGCGCCGAAATGCGTTGCACCGGGGAACTGGATGCGGTCGTCGCCGCGGTGTTCGCCGCCGCCGACCAACGGACCACGCGTGATCTTTGCCGCCCCGAGGTCCAGCAGGTATCAATCCCCGCCGGCGACGGAGAGCTTATAAAAATTAATCCCGACGCTTTGCCGAAGGTCGGGGCGATCCAGTTTTATGGCCTTGCCGGGTTCTACAACGTGGTCCAGGCCTATCGCATGCGCGATGGCGAGGTCGAACCCCTGTCCTCCGTCGCACCCGACGCCCTGCGTCCATCTGACTGGATCGTCTTGTCGGGACGTTACGATGCCCTGGTACTGCGGTCGCCGGGAGCCGAGATGTCATTCACCGGGGAAACCGTCGGGTTTTCGAGCCCGGCCGGCACCCCCTTGGTCTTCGAGGCCGTGGTCGCGCCGAAGCGGAGCCTGGCGGCCATTCACCCGGAGTGGGACAACCTCGAATTCGCCCATTTGTGGAATTGGCTTGGGGCGTTGGCCGGCCTGATCGAACAGACGATCGTCGCCCTTCACGAGATGACCGGATTGAGTTGGGGGATCACCATTCTTCTGTTCGCGGTCGCGCTGAAGATCATACTCTTGCCGACGAGCCTGCTGACCGTCCGCCTTCAGCAAAGCGTTGACCGGCATCAGAGCATCCTGGCCCCCCAATTGGCCGAGATCAAAGCCAACTACAAAGGCGAAGAGGCGCACAACCGCATCATGGCCGCCCATAAGGCCCTAGGCATCACGCCGTTTTACACGCTGAAGCCCATGCTCGTTACGGCGATCCACATTCCCATTCTGGTCGCGCTGTTCGCGGCCTTGGGTGAAATGTCGGAATTCGACGGCGTGTCCTTCCTGTGGATCGACGATCTTTCGCTGCCCGATACGGTGGGGACATTGGAGTTCGCCCTGCCCGGCTTGGGTGATCGCATCAGCCTTCTGCCCTTCGTCATGACGGCGGCGACGGTGGCATCCGCCCTTCTGGTCCGTGATCCGAGCGTGCACGCGGATGTTTTGAAAAGCCGCAAGCGGAACCTTTACTTCATGGCCGCCGGCTTTTTCCTGCTGTTTTATCCGTTTCCGGCCGTCATGGTTTACTACTTCACATTGGCCAACATCCTTCACACGGTTTTTCAGCAATTTTCGAAACCTTCGCCGTCATGACCGACCGCCTCACCGAAGACCAGTTGTCGGCTCATCTCGACATCCAAGAGCCCGCCGTTCCGCCGGCGGGACGGACGTTGCGGGAATTGCTCCAGACACCATCCTGGACAGAGGAACAGCAGGCGGCCGTGCGGTCACTGGCCAAAGAGATCGACATCCACGGAAAGCTCCGCCTGGAACGACCCGACCGCGACGACGCTGAACCGGTCGCCGCCGACCCGGCACCCGAAATGTGGCGGCTGGCCTACGGCGTCTTGCACAAGGCCCTACGCACCGACGAGGCGGAAAACGCGACGCCGGCGCGACGCCTGAAATGGCTGAACGTTCTGTACAAGACCGCCGACCGGCTCGACCTTGGCGCCGACACGTCCAAGACCGTACTCGCGGATTTGGACCAGCGGCTTACCGATCAGGCCAAGGTCTGGTCGCCGGTTTCGGGCGACAACGCGGACGACGCGCCGTCCACCGGGCACGACGGACAAACCGCCGACGGCAGCACAACCATTCCCCTAACGGTGCTGTTTTACGACAGCCCCATTGCGCGGGCCTATCTTGCCACCTTGCGGGGCCTTGGACTGCGCCCGGAGCGCATCATCAACCTTGTCGCCGCCAAGGACTTGGTCACGAAAAAGCCCGTCGGCCGCTGGCTGCCGAGATCGATCCGCCGGGACTATGCCGCCCACCGGCATCGCACGAGAATTCATTATTGGCCGCAACGGTTGCAGCGCACCGCCAAGGGGACCGTTACCACCCTGCTGCATGGGATCTCACGGCAATTCGGATTTCCGGCGCAGGTCCTGGACGACGCCCATTCGATGACGCCCCTGTCCGGATACAGCGACACCATCGACACCGTCTTGATATCCGGTCTCAAGGACGACGCCTTGGCGGCGTACCTGCGAAACCTTCCCGCCGCGACCGTCCTCTATACCGGCGGCGGCATCGTGCCCAGGGATCTGTTGGACCTGACGCATCTGCGGTTCCTGCATGTTCATCCGGGCTACCTGCCCGACATTCGCGGCGCCGATTGCACCCTGTGGTCGGCCTTGTTGCACCGCCGCCTGTCGGCCAGCTGTTTTTACATGGCGCCCGGCATCGACACCGGCGACATCGTCGCCCGTCGATGGCTGCCGCCGTTTGCGGCCCCTCTTGCGCCCGAGCTTGAAGCGCCGAACCGATACCGCGCCATATACGGTTTTCTCGACCCCTGGGTACGCGCTTACGTGCTGAGGTCGGTCGTCACCCAGAATCGGGAATTCGGCCAAATGGCATCACGGCCGCAACGCCCGGAAGAAGGCCAGACCTTCCATTTCATGCATCCGAAAATACAGGCCGCTGCGATCGCGGCGCTGGAGGGTGCCCCGGCACCGGGGGCCTGAGTACTCGGCAAATCGCCGCCGGCGATTTTGCCGCCTTGATCTTTTCGATATCGCTAGGGGAAGTCCGATGAAATTTCTTCAATTCGCATTTGTCTTAATGTTCTGCGGATTCGCCGCCCCCACCGAAGCCTTGGCCTATATCGACCCGGGTTCGGGCAGCGCGATCATGTCCTTCATTGTCGGGCTGCTGGTCGCCATTGGGCTGGCGGTGAAAACTTTCTGGTACAAGATCACGTCGTTGTTTTCGCGCAAGCCGCGCCCGGATGATGACCACAAGCCGAACGCCTAGGTTTTTACCATGCGCTCAATGGATGTTTTTCTTCTAGGTGCCGGGCGCCCGTTCCGGGGCGAAAAGCCTGCGGCACTCAAAAACATCTTTCTCAATACACGGGCCATCGACTGGCAGGTCCATAGTTTTGATTCGATTGAGCGCGATGTCCGTTACCACTTCATCGGCGGCTATCATGTCGAAGAGGTCATCGCCTGTTACCCGGATTTGGGCGTAACGGTCGTCCCCGACTGGGAACAGCTTGGTGTCCTGAACACGCTATTGAACGCGCCGTTCGCCGGCCGGGACACCGTGGTCAGTTATACCGACACCGTGTTTCGCAAGAACGTCATCACGGACCTGCTTGCCGCAACCGGCGATTTCGCCTTCGCCGTCGACACCTCGTGGAAGCGCCGCTATGCCCTGCGGTCCCAGGAAGACATCGATATCGCCGAGACGATTGAGCCCTCGGAATTCGGGGCCGGGTTCGACGGCCTTGCCGAATTTACCGGGCTGATGTTGTTCGGGCCCCGGGTCGTGGAGCATCTGACGACGCTTGATGCGGACGACGTCGGCAGCAATCTTCGAGACCTTGCCTTCCATCTCCGCGATCAGGGTTTCACCCCCAGCGTCATCGACGTCGAGGGAGATTGGGCGGAACTGAATGCGCCGGAGGACATTGCCAGATTCGTCCTGGGCACCAAGGCCGACACTTTGGCGCGCCTGGAACCGCTGGTCACGAAAAGCACGATCGCGGAACAGGAAAGCTTCACGACCGAACAATGGGCTGACGACGAAGCGGGCGTGCTGGCGGACATCCGCAACAAGTTTCCCGGACAGAAACTCATCGTCCGCAGCAGCGCCTCCGCCGAGGATGGATGGACGTATTCCAATGCGGGCCGTTTCGAAAGCATCCTGAACGTGGATGGCAACGACCCCGATGCGTTGCGCGATGCGATTGGCAAGGTCATCGCCTCTTATCCGATCACCCGCTCGCTCAGCGATCAGGTCTTCGTCCAACCCTATGTCGGGGACATTCAATACGCCGGCGTCGTGTTTTCCCGCGGCCTGGAAACCGGCAGCCCTTACTATCTTTTCAACTTCAACGACGAGACCATGGGCACAAGCGGCATCACGAGCGGCCAGGCGGCGGACGACAGAACGATTTTCGTCAGCCGCTTCGATACGGGATCGCTCGCTAAGGTCGAACCCCGGCTGATGCCCATCCTGGATGCGGTCGTGGAATTGGAACAGCTTCTGGGATACGACAAGCTGGATGTCGAATTCGCGCTCACGAAATCCGGCGAGGTCTTTATTTTCCAGGTTCGCCCGATCACCATGGACCACAGCGCGTACGAAATCGAAGATGCAGTCCTGCACGAGACCCTCGAGAAGGATGCGGCCTTCTTCAGAAAAAGCCAGACGCCGCCGCCTTTCGTTCATGGCGCGGAAAATCTGTTCAGCAACATGTCGGACTGGAACCCGGCGGAGATCATCGGCGCCAAGCCCAAGCCGCTGGCATTCAGCCTATATCGCCATGTCATTACCAACGATATCTGGGCCCGCCAACGCGCCGAATTCGGATACCGCAACGTCGCACCTCATCCCTTGATCGTCTCGTTCAGCGGTCAGCCCTACGTCGATGTCCGGGCCAGTCTGAATTCGTTTATCCCGGCCGACCTGCCGGACGCCCTCGCCGAGAAGCTCGCCACCGCCTACATCCGGACCATCAAGCAACAGCCCCACTGTCACGACAAGATCGAGTTCGACGTGGTGTTCAGTGTTTGGACCCCGTCGTTTCAACGGGAGGCGGCGGCGCGTCTTGCGCCGCACGGCATCGATGCGGGCGAGATTGAAAAACTGGAGGTCGCGCTGAAGGCGCTGACCCGTAACGCCCTGACCCGGCTCGACCGTGACCTCGGCGCAATCGAATCACTCAGGGAACGCCACGACCGAATTGCCGGCTCGTCGCTGAACGCCCTCGATAAGCTGATCATGCTGATCGAGGATTGCCGGACCCACGGCACGCTGGCGTTCGCCCACGCCGCCCGGTCCGGCTTCGTCGCCACCAGTTTGTTGAAAAGTTTCGTTGCGGAAGGACTGCTTGAACGCCGCCGGCATGACGCCTTCCTGCAAAGCGTCGACACGGTTTCCCGGCAATTCATCGTCGATCGCCATCGTGCCGGACAGAATAAGCTGAGCCGGGATGAGCTTTTGGAACGCTATGGCCATCTGCGGCCGGGGACCTACGAGATCACGATGCCCGCCTATTGGGAGCAGCCCGAAAAGTTCCTGGCCGCGCCCGAAACCGACTTGCCGCCCGAAACGGCACCGTTCGAGTTCACGGCCGAGGAAAACGCCGCGTTCGCCAGCGTGCTCGCCACCATGGAATCAGACATTTCGGCGGCCGATCTGGGCGCCTACCTGCGCCGGGCCATTCAATTGCGCGAGGCGGTCAAGTTCGAGTTTACCAGGAACATCGGCCGCGCCCTGGACCTGGGCGTCCGGCTGGGAGAAGAGATCGGCATATCGCGGTCCGATTTTTCCTATTTGGAATATGACGACCTGATGCAATTCAATCTGAATTTGGTTTCCGTCGATACGTTGCGCCGCCGGATCGCAGTCCGCAAAAAAGGGCACACCGTTTCACGGATGATCGAACTGCCGTCGGTCCTGCTGAGCGAAACCGACTTTCGGTGTTTCGAGCGCGGGAATTCCGAACCCAACTTCATCACCACCAACGAGGTCATCGCGAATATTCATGTTCTCGACGGCGTCACGGAAGAGGACTTGAGTGGGCGGATCATCGTGATCAGTCAGGCGGACCCGGGATATGACTGGTTGATCGGCTATCCCATCGCCGGCCTGATCACTAAGTTCGGCGGCGCCAATTCCCACATGGCGGTCCGGGCGGCCGAGGCCAACCTGCCGGCGGCGATCGGCGTGGGCGAAAAAATCTACAACAAGATCGTGAACATGAACCGGGTGCACCTGGATTGCGCCAATCGGACGATAAGCGAGGTCCCGTGAAGCGGATCGGTATCACCCAGCGGGTCGACATCGCGGCCAAGACCGGCGAACGGCGGGATGCCCTGGATCAACGTTGGCACCTGTTCGCCAAGGAACTCGGCTGTCTGCTTTTCCCATTGCCCAACGTCGACGCAAGCGATGCCGAGGCACGATTGACCGCGCTCGACCTGGATGGATTGATCCTCAGCGGCGGAAATTCCCTATCCTATCTTGATCCGGCAGCACCCGACGCGGCGGCCGAACGGGACCGCTTCGAAGCCGCCGCCATCCGATTCGCCATTGATCGCGGCATCCCCGTTCTCGGGGTCTGCCGGGGTATGCAGATGCTCAACCACTATTTCGGCGGACGCCTTCACCCCGTGCGCGGCCATGTGGCCTGTACCCATTCTCTGGACGTGGGCGAAGACTTCGCCCAAATGATCGCGGTCCCGGTCAACAGCTATCACGACTGGGGCATTGCGGCGGACGGTCTGGCGGAGGCCCTGGTCCCGATCGCACAGGACGCCGACAAGAATGTGGAAGCCTTCATCCATGCCGATCTCAAGGTCGCGGGAATCATGTGGCATCCGGAACGCGAGGCCCCGTTCCGAATGACGGACATCACCCTGGTGGAGCGGTTTCTCGGATGACGCGGGCGCTTATTCTCGCGGCGGGAAAGGGCGAGCGCCTTCGTCCCCTGACGGACGACAAGCCGAAATGCCTGGTGCCGTTGCTGGGCATGTCGCTTTTAGAACGCCAGGCCGCCACCTTGCGCGGTTGCGGGATCGATACCATCCATGTCGCCACCGGTTATCGCGGCGATCAGATCGAGGCGCTTGGATTCGAGACCTCGCACAATGCGCGCTATGCAGAAACGAACATGGTCGAATCGCTGTTCTCCGCCCGCGCCTTCATGTCGGGCAGCACGGAAGATCTGATCATCGGTTACGGCGATATCGTCTACGCCCCGCGCAATCTGTCGGCGCTCCTGGCCAGCAATGCCGATATCGCCCTGATGGTCGACCGCAACTGGCGGGCCTATTGGGACGCCCGCATGGATAACCCGCTGGACGATGCCGAGACCATGTTGATCGACCCGTCGGGTCATGTCACGGAACTGGGCAAAAAGCCCGAGAACTACGATCAAATCCAGGCGCAGTACACGGGTCTGATCAAGGTTCGGGGCGATCGCGTCGCCGCGGTGATCGAATTCTATGACGCCCTGGACCGCGACAAGACCTACGACGACCGGGATTTTTACAACATGTACATGACCAGCTTTCTGCAATTGCTGATCGACGCGAACTGGCCCGTCGAGGCCGTCCGGGTCGACAACGGCTGGCTGGAAGTCGACACGGTCGAGGATTTGAAACTCTACGAATCCATGGCGGCCGCCGGTGAACTTGTGCGGTTCTACGACGCCCGGCCGGCATGACCTTCATCCGTCATTTGCTGTCGGTCATCCGTTTCATGCAGTTGCCGCGCGCGCAACGGCGGCTGGTGTTCTATTCCGAGGGGAAAAACTATTGGCCCCATCTGGAAGGCTTGGTTCGATCCTGCCTGGACGGGTTCGGGCTCCCGGTTCTTTATCTGACGTCCGATCCCGATGATCCCGGGCTCCTGCTGACGCATGAGCGGTTGTATTCATGCAACATCGGCGACCGCGCCGTTCGGACCTGGCTGTTCGCCAACCTGGACGCCGATGTGATGGTGACGACCACGCCTGACCTGGAAAATTTTCAACTGAAACGCTCCCGCCATCGCGTTCATTATGTCTACGTTCAGCATTCGATGGTCAGCCTGCACATGATCTACCGCACCGGGGCGTTCGACCATTTCGACACGATCTTCTGTGCCGGCCCCCATCATTGCCGGGAAGCCCGCGCGCTGGAAGAGCAGCGAAAAACACCGCCCAAGATTCTTGTCGAACACGGGTATGGGCGCCTCGCCGCCATCATCGCGGAGGCGAAAGCGCATCGTCAATCACGCGCGCAAAAAGATCCGTGCCGCGTGTTGGTCGCGCCGTCCTGGGGACCGAACGGCATCATTGAAACGAGAGGCGCCGAGTTGGTCGAGGTTCTGCTGGCCGCCGGGTTCGAGGTCATCCTCCGCCCCCACCCTCAGACCGCCCGCCTTGCCGGTGACACCCTGGCGCGGATTTCGGACCAACACGGTGGGAAAGCCCGGCTGCAGGTCGAAAACAACGTCGCCGGGCGGGATTCCCTGCATCGCTCCGACGTCATGATCAGCGACTGGTCGGGCGCGGCGTTGGAATACGCCCTTGGGCTGGAAAAGCCGGTGGTTTTCATCGACGTGCCGAGAAAGGTCAATAATCCCGAATACCGGAAAATCGACATCGACCCTATTGAAGTGACGATTCGTGAAAAGATCGGCACGATCGTCGATCCTTCGGATCTGGCCTCCCTGCCCGGGATAATTCGCGCGACCGTTTCGCAAGCGTCCAACGCCGAGACCCTCGCAAGCCTAAGGCAAGAGGTCGTCTTCAATATCGGGACCCAGGACGAGATCGGCGCGCGCTATCTGTCGCAACTGCTATCTTGAATCGCAGAGACCATTGCCTGGGTCTCTACACATGATATTAAACCGGACTTCCCTGCCGGACTATTGGCGGCCTATGGCCGGCACCGCCGCCTTCGAACGGCGGAGTTCACCGACGCCGCCCCCGTTTTAGAAAAATTGGTGTCGGCGGGTCTCCCGCGACACCGGCCATCCAAACGTCCCATTCGGCATTCGACTGAAAACAATGATTGGACCAAGATCGATGTTTTTCCGCTGCAAATCCTGTCTGCTTCCGAACACCAAACCCGATCTGCACTTCGAAGGAGATACATGCCTTGCGTGCAAGTATCAGAAATACCACGAAGAAGAGATCGATTGGGGGGAGCGCCGAAAGGAATTCGACGAGCTGGTTTCCCAGATGAAGCGGTCGGATGATACCTACGACTGCCTGATCGCGGTCAGCGGCGGCAAGGACAGCACCTATCAGGTCTACCTAGCGACACAAGTTGCCGGGCTGAAACCGCTGCTGGTCGCCTTTGAGCCGTCCCGTCCGACGGATGTAGGACGCCACAATCTCAAGGTCATGACGAATGCCTTCAATTGTGACCTGATCCAACTGCAGAAATCATCAACCTACCGGAAGCTCGCCCGCGCCGGGTTCGACTTGGTCGGCGACCATGAGTGGCCGAACCATGTGGGGATTTTCTGCTGGCCTGTTCGCATGGCACTGACGATGGGGATCAGCACCATCTTCTACGGCGAAGCCGGCGGCTACATCGGATTGGGCCGCTGGGAAAAGATCCAGTCCGAGAAGGAACTCACCCGCGAACACATCGAACAATACGTGGGAATGAACGGACTGCGGCTCAGCGACATTCTTGAAACCGACGATTCGATCCAGAAGAAGGATGTCCTGCCTTATATCTATCCGAGCGAAGAAGAGCTGAAAAAGCTGAACATCACAGCCTACAACCTGGGCCACTTCTTCCCCTGGGACACCCAAGAGAACATCAAGCTCATTAAGAAGTACGGCTGGCGCCCGGCACCCGAGCGCACCGAGATGGATTTTGGAAACTGGGAAAGCATCGATTGCGGCTTTATGCCCATGCACCAGTATTTCAAATTCATCAAATACGGCTATTCGCGCGCGACCGATCACGCATCCTACGAACTTCGCCATAACCGTATGTCGAAGAAGCAGGCGATCGAATACATTCGCACCTACGACTGGCCGCTGCCGACACGCTACTTCGAGGAATTTTTGGAGTTCCTGGACATCGACGAAGAATACTTTTTCAAGACCGTTGATCGTTTCGCCAATCCGTTGCTGTTCGAGACGGATGCCAACGGCAACTTCGTGCACATGTGGGACGGCAATCTCCTGCTCAAGGACGCCTGGTACGACAGTTTCGATTTCTAGGGCGCCGATTTTATGATTGGCATCATCAACCTGGGTATCAACAACCTGTATTCGGTCGAACGCGCCGTGGCCCGCGTGGGGGCCGAGCACGAACTCGCCGACCCGGCCAGGTTGGACCGTTACCGGCGGATCATCCTACCCGGCGTTGGGGCCTATGGCGCCGCCATGCAGGCCATCCGCGACCAGCACCTCGACACGCGGATCAAGGACTATGTCGCGGACGGCGGTTGGATTTTCGGAATTTGTCTGGGCATGCAACTGCTGTTTGATTTCAGTGTCGAAGGTGGGGAACAAGTCGGCGGCTTGGGCCTGATCGGCGGAAGCGTCGGGCGCTTGCCGGAAGATAACAGGAATCGTCTGCCGCATATCGGGTGGAACACCGTGAAGGTCACCCGCGACTCGCCGATCTTCCGCGACGTCGCCGCGGAGGAGTATTTTTACTTTCAGCATTCGTACGCCGTGCGCCCCAAAGACGACGACGTCGTCATCGCGACATCGACGCACGTCACCGACTTTCCCTGTGCCGTGCAACACGGGAATATTTTCGGCGTCCAGTTTCATCCCGAGAAAAGCTTTGCCAACGGTCTTGCCCTGCTGCATGCGTTCCTGGAGACCGAAGGCCCGGCGCCGGCTACGGGCATCCGAACGCCGCGTGAAACAAACACCGCCGATGTCTGATTTCAGCCCGCAGCTTCCGACATGCTGACCAAACGAATCATCCCCGTCATCCAGGTCCGAAATTATCAGATCGTCAAAAGCCGGCGGTTTGACGATTACCGGGTGGTCGGGAATTTTGAGCAGACTGTCGCCGTTTATAATCGCCGGCGAGTAGATGAGCTGATCATTCAAGACATCGGCGCATCGAAAGACGGCAGCGGGCCATCACCCCGCATTCTGAAGGTTCTGTCGCGCGACCTCGACGTGCCCCTGACCTACGGCGGCGGGATCTCCTCGACCGGCCATATCGAGCAGTGCCTGGCAAACGGATGCGACCGCGTGGCTCTGAACCATGCGACGCTGGACAATCCCCAGCTTGTTCGGGAAGCCTCGGCGGCCTTCGGCTCCCAATGCATCGTCGGGTCGGTCGATTACACACATCAGGAAAACGGCGTCATGGTCTTTGACCACGTGACCGGGAAGCCGACGGACGTCACCTTGCACGACCACCTTGCCCGGCTTCTCGACGCAGGCATCGGCGAACTGCTGCTGACGGACGTCGATCGAGACGGAATGATGGCGGGCTACGACGACAAGCTGGCCGGCCTCGTGAACGGCGTGTCGTCGCCCGTGTTGATCAACGGGGGATGCGGGTCTCCCGACCATATCGCCGATGTTTCAGATCACTTCGTCGGATGCTGCATGGGCAGCCTGTTTCTGTATACCAAGTTCGGATACAAAGACGTGAAAGACGCACTTTCCGCACGCAACGTGTTGGTCAGATGACCGCGACCATCGTCTTTATCGAACGTCTGGATCCGCTGTCGCTGCCCCTAGCCTTATGCCATCGGGCCGTGGGCGGGAAGGTATTCTACAAAGAATTATCGCCGCTGTTCCGAGGCCGTCGGCTCGAAGGGTTTTTGGCCAAGGGCGGGATTTCGGCATTCAATTTCTTCGGACGTTCGGGGGCATTATATACGTCGTTTCTGAATGCGCATCGCGATGCGGTCGACCTCGCGTTTTCACGGCGCATCCGGCATCACTTTATCTATGAGCAACTGCGGCGCGAACTTCCCGACGTGGACCCGGAAGTGATCTCGACCACGGTAAAAGCCTCGGTCTTCAACAATCAGCACCTTAGCTACGGCACATCGAGCGTTCCCTTGATCGACCTGCTCATCAAAGATCACGCGGCGTCCGGCACCAAGATGAAGATCATCCCGCGAACCGTGCCCGGCTCGATTCTGCTTGACGCGTATTATCGCGAGGCCCCCGGCGTTTCTGTTTCCGCCCTGCATGCTGGCGCGCATCTTTTTATCGGGTCCGCCGCCATCATCCGCCGGGCCGCCAGCCGGATCGTCCGGGCCCTGAAACCTGCGCGGCAAACAACGGCCGCCGCCCCGGCAGCGAAAAGCCGAAATCCGTATGACGCGACGATCCTTTATTTTCCCCATCAGTCGCTGAAGTACGGCAGATTCTTTAAGAAGACCTACGTGTTCTCGCCGACCTTTCCCGATGACGAAAAACTCTGTCTGCTATGGACACCGGATTGCGTGCAGGAACTGTCGCGGCGCTACATCCGGCGTTTCAAGCTCCCCGCGCTGTCCGTGCGCGGCCCGGGGATCGCACCCGAAACGACGGCTCTTCTTAAAAGCTGTGCCATGGCTCGGGGCTTGTCCGTCTTCGCCGACGCATTCATCGGCCTGGAACTTCTCCGGTTTTACAATCGGTTTCGATCCGCATCGCATTTCTTTTCCCGCTTCCGGGCGGCACGGACGGCCTATGCCCATTACGACACCCTGCTGCCGCCACATATGGTTCTCGCCTTGACGTCGCGCGGCATCGTCACCATCGGGCTGCAGGACCGGCTTTTCCAGTACCCCTATTTTCCCAACATTTATTTTGACTGCCATCTTGTCGCCGGTCCGGCGCTGGCTCCGCAAATGCAAGCGTTCGGTGATTGCTCCAAACAAATGATCCCTGTCGGTCTGCCGCGCGCAAGCGATGCCAGAAAGGGACATTCCTGGGTCAATCAGCGGATCAAGGACATGGCGGGACACCGGCGGGTCGTCGTTTGTTTCGGTCTATTCCCGTTGACCGATCACGACGTGGGAGTTTACGGCGAAGACGGGACCTCCAGGGCCAGCAATTACGATTTCCTGGAGACTGCCCTGGAAATGGCCGAAACCTTGCCGGATGATTTCTATTACGTGCGGGTGAAAGAGACGGATTTTATTGAACAGGGGTTTGCGGCGGAGCTTGTTCAACGGATACAAGCCAAGGACAACATGCACCTGGACCTGAATATTCGGCAGATGTCTTCCTACGACCTGATCGCCGCCGCCGATGTCGTGATCGGCAAGCTCAGCATGATCATGGAAGAAGCCCGGGCGGCAGGGAAGCCCGCTATCTATTACGATCCGGAACGATACGTGGAAGGGATCGGCTTCCTTCCGTCCGACCAGGATATTATCGCGTCCAACCGCGCCGAACTGCTCGACCTCCTGCGCCGGGTTTCCGCCGAGAAAAACAGTTCGCCCGGCCGCGCGATCCTCGAGCCCTATTATTCCACTTCCTTGCCCGGCGGATATGACAGGATAAGACGAATTATCTTCGACCACGGCGTTTGCCCCGATTTCCCATCACCGGAACTTGACCACCAGACATGAGCGAAACCACCTCATCATCCTTCTATGCTCCCGGCATGATGGACCTCAGCCGCTATCGCCTTGAGCGCGCCGACCTGGGGCCCGCCTGGGATGCGTTCGTCGAAGGATCTCCGCAAGGCACCTTGTTTTCCGAAACCCGCTTTCTCGAAGCGTTGGACGGCCGCCCCGCGGTGTGGTGGTGCTTGCGCAGCCAAGAGCCCGCCGCCGCCATTGCCCTGATGGAAAGCAGCGACGGCCGGTCGGCGATCCTCTATCCGAACGTGATTCACAATGGAATTATGTTGCGCGCCGCGCCGCCCAGTCAGAGCCCCGCGCAGGTCATGTCGGAATCTTTTCGCATCCTAGCCTATATCGCGACGGTTCTGCCCGATCATTAT
>PALN01000051.1 GCA_002706405.1 Rhodospirillaceae bacterium
CCGCGTGCCCTGGATCGTGTAGCCGGTTTCGACATCGGCATCGCCGTCAACCAACGTCAGCGCCCGCTTGCTCCGCTTGACGGCTATCCGCCCAGTGACCCAGACGGGCTCATACAGTTCCTTGGTGGCGTAGGACTGATTCAGATGCACCACCACCGTCTGATTGATGGGCGGCGGCGGCACGTGGATGCAAGCCCCGACATAGGGCACCAAGAGGAATTCCTTGACCGAGGTCCCCTCGAATTCCAGCGGCAGGACATAGCCGGGCAGCCGCACCAACTGGCCGTCCAGATCATGAGCCAGTTCACTGTTCCGCGCCGCGACTTCGGCCTGCATCTTCTGCACCAGGCCGACCATGCGGTCCACGTCGATGCCTTCCTGACGCAGCTTGAATTCGATCTCGCGCGCATCCTCGAACATGGGATGCACCTCGTTCATCAGGCCCGCGGCGACCTGGGCGCGAATGGACGCCAGCATCTCCAATTCGACCTGCTGGTCGATCGGCAGGTACTGATATGGATTGTCGATCGGCGGACCTTTGGGAACCAGATCTTCCCAGGTCAGCACCTTGGGCGTTTCTTCGGCCGACAACGGCCCGG
The DNA here is from genome assembly GCA_002706405.1 of Rhodospirillaceae bacterium. Classification (GTDB taxonomy): domain Bacteria; phylum Pseudomonadota; class Alphaproteobacteria; order Rhodospirillales; family Casp-alpha2; genus UBA1479. The sequence continues at coordinate 600 of PALN01000051.1, forward strand.
CCAGAATCAGCAGCAGAAGAATTGACGAAATCAGGCGGAACAGGCGCGGCATGAGGGCCCTCGTGTTTGGGGACGTTGGCCGCACCTTAGACGCGCATCCCCGCCGCCGCAATCGGCGGCAAAACGTGGTCGATGCCGGTCAGGGAATTGCGCGGGCGCGGGTCGGCGGGAAGCGAACCGTCACCGTCGTGCCCCGGCTTTCAACGCTTTCGATGCCGAGCGACGCCTGATGCAGATCGGCCAGGATACGCACCAGGGACAGGCCCAGGCCCGATCCCTGCTGCCCCTTGGTCAGATGATTGCCGCGAATCTGGATATAGGGTTCGAACACGTCGTCGAGGGCATCCTGCGGGATGCCGATGCCCGTATCCGACACCCGAATGACGATGCCGCCGACCCGGTCGCGCCGCGCCGCCAGGGTGATATGGCCGCGTTTGGGCGTGAACTTGACGGCATTGGACAACAGGTTGACGACGATCTGGCGGACCCGGCCCGGATCGCAGTAGAGCCCCGGCAGGTCCGGCGGCGTTTCGATCACGATATCGATGCCATTCGCTTCGGCCTGCCCCTGAATGAGGCGCCGACAGTCGTCCAGAATCAGCGGCACCGAGGACCAGGACTCCCGCATTTCCACCTGCCCGGCTTCGATCTTGGCGACATCCAGCAGGTCGTTGACGAGATCCAGCATATGGGCGCTGGTGGCGCGGATATCGGTCAGGTATTCGGTGTACTTGGGGCTGCCGAGTTCGCCGTAGGGTTCCTGGCGGACCAGATCGGCGAAGCCGACCACGGCGTTCAGCGGCGTGCGCAATTCGTGCGTCACCCGGGCCAGGAATTCGGTCTTGCGCTGATCGTTGATTTCCGCCCGCTCCTTGCCCTTGAGCAATTCCATGTTGACGGAACGCAGGCCCGCAAGCTCGCGCCGAAGCTGGAGAATTTCCATCTGCAGCTTGGTCTTGTCCCTGTCGCGGCGACGCTTGAAGCCGCGCACCACCCAGAGCACGGGCAGAACCGGCAGAAGCAGCAGGCTCTTGAGCCTCGGCTTGCCGGGCGCGCCGAATCCCGGAACCATCGGCCGGCCGGCGCCATAGGGTAATTCTGAATAATTTTGGGGCATGATGACTGTCATCTTTCGTTCAAAACGCCGCAGTCCGATCCCCGAATCGTTTTTTATTTGCGTCGACTGGGATATTCGTATTAATTGAAATTCATATCAATATTTTTTATTTAAAGTAGTTTTTACGAAAATTAGTCTAAAATTTTACCGACCGCGGGTTTTCGCGCTTTTCCGCCTTCTCCCGTTCGCTTCGCGGAATGAAACGGCGTTTCTTGACGGGATGCGGTTCCTCCTTTAAATCCAGCGGATCATTTCTCGCAGTGCAGCAATCAAGATCGGGACCCGACGGGCCCCCGCGGATGGCTGAATAAGCCCACAAACGGCTGAAATAAGAAGGTGAAACCCATGAAGATCCTGGTCGGCGTCAAGCGCGTGATCGACGCCTATGTGAAGGTTCGGGTCAAATCGGACCACACAGGTGTCGAAACCCAAAACGTGAAAATGTCTATGAACCCGTTCGACGAAATCGCCGTCGAAGAAGGGGTGCGGCTGCGCGAAGCCGGCACGGCGGACGAGCTGATCGCCGTTTCCATCGGCCCCGATCAGGCCCAGGAAACCATCCGCACGGCACTCGCCATGGGCGCAGACCGCGGCATTCACGTGGTTGCCGACGGTCGGGTAGAGCCGCTGGCCATCGCCAAGATTTTCAAGGAACTGATCGCCCGCGAAAACCCGGACATCGTGATCCTCGGCAAACAGGCCATCGACGACGACAACAACCAGGTCGGCCAGATGCTGGCCGCCCTCATGGGTTGGTCGCAGGGCACGTTCGCGTCCAAGATTGAACTCGGCGACGGACAGGCCAAGGTCACCCGTGAAATCGACGGCGGCCTGCAGACCCTGGACCTCAAGCTGCCGGCCGTGCTGACCACGGACCTGCGCCTGAACGATCCGCGCTATGCCTCGCTGCCCAACATCATGAAGGCCAAGAAGAAAGAGATCGCCAAGCTAACGGCGGACGAACTGGGCGTCGACGTCTCTCCTCGGGTCGAAATCCTGCAAGTGACCGAACCGCCCGCCCGTCAGGCCGGTGTGAAGGTGGAAAGCGCGGCCGAACTGGTCGACAAACTTAAGAACGAAGCGAAGGTGATCTGATCATGGCTGTCCTGGTTTATGCGGAACACGACAACGCGGTCCTGAAGCCGGCGACCCTCAACGCCGTCGCCGCCGCCAAGCAGCTGGGCGATGTCACTGTCCTGGTTATCGGCTCGGGCTGCCGTGCGGTTGCCGAAGCGGCCGCCAAGGTCGACGGCGTGGCCAAGGTGCTGGTCGCCGACGACGCGGCCTATGCCAACGAAATCGCGGAAAACGTCGCCCCCCTGATCGCCAAGCTGGCGGACGGCTTCGACCATATTCTGGCGGCCGCCACCACAAGCGGTAAGAACGTCATGCCGCGGGTCGCGGCCCTGCTCGACGTGCAGCAGATTTCCGACATCTCGGCCATCGAAGGACCGGATACCTTCGTCCGCCCGATCTACGCCGGCAATGCGCTGGCGACGGTGAAGACGTCGGATGCGAAAAAGGTTCTGACCGTGCGCGCCACGGGCTTTGATGCCGTTGCCGCCGAGGGCGGCTCCGCCGCCATCGAAGATGTCGCCGGCGAAGGTGCCAGTGACCTTGCCGCCTTCGTGGGCCAGGAACTGACCAAGTCCGAACGTCCGGAACTGACCAGCGCCAAGGTCATCATCTCGGGCGGGCGCGGCATGCAGTCGGGCGACAACTTCCATCTGCTGGAAGAGGTCGCGGACATCCTGGGTGCCGCCGTGGGCGCCAGCCGCGCCGCCGTCGACGCCGGCTTCGTGCCCAACGACTATCAGGTCGGCCAGACCGGCAAGGTCGTGGCACCCGAGCTGTACATCGCCGTCGGCATTTCGGGCGCCATTCAGCACCTGGCCGGGATGAAGGATTCCAAGGTCATCGTCGCCATCAACAAGGACGAGGAAGCACCGATCTTCCAGGTTGCCGACTACGGCCTGGTTGCGGATCTGTTCACCGCCGTCCCGGAACTGAAGGCCGCTTTATCTGACTAAGCCCGCCCAACCGCCTCTGACCGACTCGTCCAGACGCTCGCTCGCGCTGGGCATCCTGTGCATGGCAGGGTCGGTCGGGGCGCTGGCGAGCATGCAGATGTTCGTCAAGCTGGCCGGCCCCGAATACTCTCCGTTCCAGGCCGTGTTCTTCCGCAACGCCATCGCCACGGTCATGGTGGTGCCGCTGATATTCTACGCCGCCGGGCCGACGTCGTTCCGCACCACGCGGCCGATGGGACATTTCGTGCGCGCCCTGTTCGGGGTCGCCGGTAACGCCAGCTTCTATTACGCCTATTCGATGATCCCCATGAGCGACGGCATGTCGATCGCCATGTCGGTGCCCATCTTCACTGCCTTGCTGGCCATTCCCTTCCTAGGCGAAAAGGTCGGCCTGCGCCGCTGGGTCGCCATCGCCATCGGCTTCGCCGGCGTGATGATCGCCCTCGACCCGACGGGGGATTTTCAGGTCGGGTCTCTCTATGCCCTGTTCGGCACCCTGTGCTGGGCCGCCAGCCTGATCCTGATCAAGCAGTTGTCGGCCACGGAAACCCCCTATCTGATCGTGTTCTATTACATGATCACCGGCGTCGCCGTGTCGCTGTTGATCCTGCCTTTCGTCTGGATCACGCCGACGACAGAGCATCTGATCTTCTATATCTGCGCCGGGTTGGTCGGCGGGCTGGGCCAGATTCTCATGACCTTCGCCATGAAGTTCGCGCCGGCGGCCGTGGTCACGCCCTTCGAATACACGGCGATCTGCTGGGCCGTGCTGTTCGACCTGTTGATCTGGAACGTTCTGCCCGACCTGACCACGGTCCTGGGCGCCGGTATCGTCATCGCCACGGGCCTGTATATCTGGCATCGCGAGACCCGCGTCCTGACCGTAAAGTGACATTCACATATTTGAATATGAATTGTTGCCCGCCCGGTGTTAAATGCAGGTTCCATGCAGCCTTTTGATCCCCTTCCAGCCCTTGCGGGCGGCGCCCTGATCGGTCTCGGCGCGGTCTTGCTGGCTCTGTTCAACGGTCGGGTCGCCGGCATCAGCGGCATCCTGGGCGGCCTGCTGGACGGTGAGCGCGCGAACTTGGCTTGGCGCGCGGCCTTCATCGGCGGGCTGACCGGGGCCGGGTTTCTCGGCCTCAAGCTGCTTTCCCCCGCCGTCGATATCGCCGCGGGCTGGCCGACCTTGATCGTCGGCGGCCTGTTGGTCGGCATCGGCACGCGGCTCGGCAGCGGCTGCACCAGCGGCCACGGCGTGTGCGGCATGGCACGGGGGTCGGTGCGATCCGTCGCCGCAACGGCGATCTATATCTCCGTGGCCGTGGCGACGGTCTTCGTCACCCGCCACCTGATCGGCGGCTGAGGGCCATGGCACGCCTGCTTGTCAGCCTGATCGCGGGGGCCCTGTTCGGCGCCGGGCTGATCATCTCCCAAATGGTCAACCCGGCTCGTGTGCTGGGTTTTCTTGATGCCGCGGGAGCTTGGGACCCGACCCTGGCGTTCGTCATGGCCGGGGCCCTCGCCGTCTCCATTCCCGGCCACTGGCTGGTTCGTCGCGTCGGGGCGCCGGTCCTCGACAGCAAAAGCCACCTGCCGCCGCCGGGCCGCCTGGACCGCCGTCTGATCGCGGGGGCCGTCCTGTTCGGGATCGGCTGGGGACTTGTCGGCTTGTGTCCGGGGCCCGCCCTGGCCGCCCTCGGCACCGGCGAGGCAAAGGCCTTCGGCTTCCTGGTGGCCATGGCCGCCGGCATGTGGCTTTTCGGGCGCATTGCACAGCGGTGAGGTAAACTCTCCGCCATGACCGATGACCTCCTCCTGCTGCCTTCCATCACCGACGTCGATGCGGGCCATCGCGCCCGCGTCGTCGTCTCCGGCTCTCACGGCGGGCTTTATCCGGGCTACCTGGCGGCCAAGGCGGGCCTCAGGGCCGTCATCCTGAACGATGCCGGGGGCGGGCTGGAACGCGCCGGCACCGCCGGCATCCACGCCCTCGACAAGGCCGGCATGGCTGCCGCCGCCGTTTCCCACCTGTCTGCCCGCATCGGCGACGCCCAAGACATGATGGCGCGGGGCGTCGTTTCCACCGCCAATGCCGCGGCAGCCGGTCTGGGCGTCACCGTCGGCATGACCTGCGCCGAGGCCGCGCAGTGCCTTGCCGGGGCGCCCGTCCCGGCCGCCCCTCTGCCGCCGGTGGACGAAGCCCGCCGTGTCGTGCCGTGGGACGGCGGGCCGGACGTGGTGCTCGCCGATTCAGCCTCCCAGGTCGGGGCCGAAGACAAGGGCCGGATCGTGATCACCGGCTCCCACGGCGGTCTGGTCGGCGGCGACCCGGCGCGGGCCTTGAAGACCGCCGCCGCCCTGGCCGTGTTCAACGACGCCGGCGGCGGCATCGAGGACGCGGGTCTTACGCGCCTGCCTGCCCTGGACGCCCGCGCCATCCCGGCGGTAACCGTGGCCCATACCTCGGCCCGAATCGGTGACGCCGCCTCGGCCTGGGAAACCGGCGTGATCTCTCATGCCAACGGGGCCGCCATGTCCCTGGGCGCGCAGACGGGAGCCGCGCTTCGGGGTTGGATCGCCAAGGCCTTACCCTGACGGCGAAACATCTGCTACGGTCCCGGGTCATTCCACGCCACACATGGGGGCAAGGCAGAGATTCATGGCTCTGGACCATTCGTTCAAGAACCTTACCGACGACGAGCGCGCGACTTTGATGCAGGTCGCGGTCAGCCAATCCTTCGGCAGCGGCGACATCGTCATCAATCAGGGCGACCGGGTCGAAAACCTGATGGTCGTGGCGCAGGGCATGTTGCGCGTGACCCATGTATTCGAAGGCGGGCATTTGAGCGAATTCGTCGGCCCCCTGGGCCCCGGCGACGTGGTCGGCGAGATGTCCTTCGTCGACGGCCAGGGCGCCAGCGCCACCCTGATCGCCGACGGCGAAACGCAAGTCTTGGTCATTCCGCGCAACGCCATCGACGCCCTGATGTCGGAAAATCAGACCTTTGCCGGCCGGTTCTACAAAGACCTGCTGCTGCATCTGTCCCGGCGCCTGCGTGCAACCAATCTCAGGGCCGACCCCGGCCCGGTCGCGACGGACTGACCGGCTCCCCGCCGGTCCTCCGCCGCCCCTCCCCTCCGATGACACAAGCCAGCTTCAATCGCCGCGTCTGGGCACTCGCCGTGCCGATCATCGCGACCAATGTCACCGTGCCCTTGCTGGGTCTGGTCGATACGGCCGTGGTCGGCCGCCTGCCGGGGGCCGAATACATGGGCGCGGTCGCCATCGGCGCCGTCATCATGAACGTGATCTATTCGTCCCTGAACTTCCTGCGCATGGGGACGACGGGCCTGACGGCGCAATCCTACGGGGCCGGGGACGCGGACCAGATGCGCTCCTGGCTGGCCCGGGCCTGTCTGCTGTCGACCGTGCTCGGCCTGGGCCTGGTCGCCCTGCAACTGCCGATCCTGGGCGTCTCGTACTGGCTGATGGGGCCGAGCGACGCGGTCTGGCCGTTGACGGAAAGCTATTTCCAGATCCGCATCTGGGGGGCGCCCGCCGCCCTGCTGAACTTCGCATTGCTGGGCTGGTTCTTCGGCGTCCAGAACATGCGCGCCGCCCTGATCGCCCAGGTCTTCCTCAACGGTTTGAACATCGTGCTCGACGTGTGGTTCGTGCTGGGGCTGGGCTGGGGCGTGGACGGCGTGGCCTGGGCCACCATCATTTCCGAATATTCTGCCGGGGCGCTCGGCCTGTGGCTGGCCGTCCGGCAGCTCGCCAAGCTGGGCGGGCGCTGGCGCTGGGAGCGCATCCGCAATACCTCGCGCATCCGCCGCATGCTGAGCGTCAACCGCGACATCTTCATCCGCTCCATGTGCCTGCAGGCGGCCTTCGTCGTCTTCACTTCGGCCGGAACCCGCATGGGCGACGAGGTCCTGGCCGCCAATGCCCTGCTGCTGCAGTTCTCCATGTTCACGGCCTACGCGCTGGACGGCTTCGCCAACGCGGCCGAAGCCATGGTCGGCCAGGCCGTGGGGGCCCACGACCGCACCTTGTTCCGTCAGGCGGTCAAGATCACGACCGGCTGGGGCGTCTTGTTCGCGCTTCTGTTCATGATGACCTATTGGCTGTTCGGCAATGCCGTCATCGACGCGCTGTCGACCGTTACAACGGTCCGTGAAACGGCCTATGCCTATCTGCCCTGGATGATCGTGATGCCGCTCATCGCGGTCTGGAGCTTTCAATTCGACGGCATCTTCATCGGCGCCACCTGGACCCGCGAAATGCGCAACAGCATGGCGATTTCCTTCGCCATCTTCGCCGTCGCCGTGCCCTTCGTCACCGACACCTGGGGCAATCACGGCCTGTGGGCCGCCTTCGCGCTGTTCATGGCCCTGCGCGGCGTGACCATGGGCCTGATGCTGCCGCGGTTGGCGCGCGGCGTCGGCCTGGGGGCGCCGCCCGGCGGTTCCGACGGGGACCCGCGCGGCGGTCCTTGACCTTCGCCGCGGAAGCGTCGATTTTGTGCCTCTCGTCCCGACAATAGAAACAGACCCATATCCCCATGACCGATCTTCGCAGCCGTCCGCTCATCGAAAAGCTCGTGGGCTTCGACACCACCAGCCATTATTCCAACCTGGAACTGATGGCCTTCGTTCAGGATTACCTGAAGGGCCACGGCGTCGACAGCCAACTGATCCATGACGCCACGGGGACCAAGGCCAACCTTTACGCCACCCTGGGCCCGACCGACCGGGGCGGGATCATGCTGTCCGGCCATACGGACGTCGTGCCCGTGGACGGCCAGGACTGGGCGACGGACCCGTTCAAGGTCACGGAAAAGGACGGCAAGTTGTACGGGCGCGGCACGTCGGACATGAAAAGCTTCATCGCCATCGCCCTCGCCTATGTGCCCGAATTCCTGAAGCGCGGCCTGGACACGCCCATTCACCTGGCGTTCTCCCACGACGAGGAAGTGGGCTGCATCGGCGTGCGCTCGCTGATCAAGATGATGAACGAACAGCCGATCCGCCCGGTCATGGGCATCATCGGCGAGCCGACCAGCATGCAGGTCTGCGTCGGCCACAAGGGAAAGCGCAGTTTCCGCGCCATCTTCAAGGGCAAGGAAGCCCATTCGTCGCTCACGCCCATGGGGGTGAACGCCGTCGATTACGCCGCCCGCCTGGCCGTGTTCCTGCGCGGCATGGCCGAGCGCATCGCCAGTGACGGTCCCTTCGACGAATTGTACGACGTCGCCTATACCACCGTGCACACGGGCGTCATGAAGGGTGGCGAGCAGTTGAACATCGTGCCCGGCCATTGCCGCATGGATTTCGAATTCCGCCACCTGCCCAAGCACGACCCGGATGCCCTGCAGGCCGAAATCATGGCCATGGTCGGGGACCTGGAAGCCGAAATGAAGGCCCATTCACCGGAAACCAGCATCGCGGTCGAGGAACTGTCTGGCATTCCCGCCCTCGACACGGACCCGACGGACGAAGTCGTGACCCTGGCGAAGCAACTGGCCGGGCGTAACGACCATGCCGCCGTCGCCTTCGGCACGGAAGCGGGCCTGTTCCAGCATTCCGCCGGCGTGCCCTGCGTCATCATCGGCCCGGGCTCCATCAACGAGGCCCACAAACCCAACGAATACATCTCCCTGGACCAGCTCGCCAAGGGCGAGGCCTTCATGGGCCGTCTGGCCGACAAGGTCTGCGCGAGCTAGCCGCTTCCCCGCTGCGCCGGCGGCCGCCGCAGGTGGCGAATGAGCATACGCGCCGGATGCAGGGCCGTGGCGACCTCTCGGTCCACGGGGCCGGGTGCGCCCGCCATCGCGGATGCCAGCATCTCCGCCCCCAGAAACGCGGTCTGATAGCCGCGCGAGCCCAGGCCAGTTAGGACGTAGGCATTGTGTCGGTAAGAAGCGGTCGGCCAGTCGCCCCGCCGCCCGTGATGCAGGCCGGCGTAGGCATCTTCGTAAGCCGCCACATCCGCGACCGGCCCGACGAAGGGCAGATGATCCGCCGTCGTCGCCCGCAGGCCCGCCCAGCCCCTGAGCGGCGCCGACCGCCAGGCCGCCGCCATATCCGGAAAGACCGCCGCCAGGCCGTCGAGCGCCGACCCCAGATCCCCCGGATCGAGCCCGCGCCAGCCGTCGCCGGATGCATCCAGATTCCACCGCCTGTAAGACGAGCCCAGCACATGCAGGGCGTCGCCCCCCACCCCGGTCAGGGGGGTGACATGCCCGCCGAAACTGACCGGCAGGCGCAGCTGGCGGGAGCCCGCCGTTGCCGGCAGATAACACAACTGCCCCCGATTGGCCCGCAGCCCCGGCAACCCGCCCGGCATCAGCCGGGCCGACCACGGCCCGGCGGCCAGGACCAGGGCCTCGAAGATCTCCGACGTGCCGTCTCCAAGGCCGAGCCGCCAACCCTGATCGACGGCGGCCAGCGAGTCGACCCGCGCCGCCCGCAGTTCCGCCGCCATCGTCGCAGGCGGCGCCACGAAGCGCGCGGCCGGATACCACATGCCGCCGCGCGGCGTGCGAACCCCAGCAATATCCGATGCCGCCGCCGCATCGACCGGTTGGGCAAGGCTGCCGTCCCAGCCCAGGCGGGCGGCGAAATCCACCAGGCGCGGCGTCTCGGCCTCGGACGGCAGATGCAGGGCGCCCGCGGCCGGCGGTAGCTCCCTCTGCGCATCCGCCTGAACAAACGCCTGCGCCATGAAGCGGCCATAGGCATCGTCCGGCCCGGCCAGGCGGGGCGAGACCAGCACCCGTTCGGGCTGCGCCGAGGGCTCGCCCGCATCGAATACGGTCGGCCGGAAACCTTCCTGGGCCAGGGTTCGGGCCGCCGCCCGCCCGGCGATGCCGCCGCCGATCACGGCGACCGTGGCCCCGGGCTTGAGCGGGGCCGGCGGCGCGTACCAGGGGAGACTCCCATCCGCGACCGGCGCGCCGTCAAACCGGCCGGCCAGGCATTCCAGCTTGCCGGCGAAGCCCGGGCGCTTTTCCATGGCGAAGCCGGCGGCCGCCAGCCCCCGGCGCACATGGCCGGCGGCGGAAAAGGTGGCGACGCGGGCCGCCGGGGCGCTCAGGCGCGCGATCTGCCGGAACACGGTGTCGGTCCACATGTCCGGATTGCGGCGGGGCGCGAAGCCGTCGAGGAACCAGGCATCGACCCGGGCCGTGAGCTTTTCCAGCATCTCCGCGACCGGGCCGAACAGCAGGGTCAGGGCGACCCGGCCGCCGTCGAGGCGCAGGCGATGGAAGCCCGGCACGCGGCGCGGATAGCTTGCCCGCAGGTCCGCCGCGAGGGGGCCCAGTTCGGGAAAGGTCGCATGGGCCTGGGCCAGATCGCCCGGTTCCAGCGGAAATCCTTCGACCGACACGACATGCAGGCGCGCATCCGGGGCCGCCGTGCGCCGCCAAGCATCCCACAGGCCCAGCACGTTCAAGCCCGTGCCGAAGCCCAGTTCGCCGACCGTGAACCGGGGCCGTGCCGCCCAGACATCCGGCCCCCCGATCCCGTCCAGGAACACATGGCGTGTTTCGCCCAGGCCGTCCCGCGCCGAAAAATAAACGTCCCCGAAATCGGCGGAGCACGGCACGCCGTCGCGCCAGTCCAATCGCGCCGATCCCAGGGGGGCCGCGCCGCTTGAGAATCTGTCCTTGGTCATCGCCTTTTCTATATCAGCCCCCGGGCACACCGGGTTGCTTTCCTGTTCCGCGCCCCCGATAACTAGCAGACCCAAACGGCCATTCAAGGAGCCTGTTCATGACCCGGTTTTCATCGAATTTCCGCCGCTTTCCCTTTGCCCTCGTTGCCGCCGTCCTAACGATCGCCGTGCTGGCGGCCTGCAGCCCCGAAGAGGGCAGCAAGGAATGGTGTGACGACCTGAAAGCCAAGCCCAAAGGCGATTGGACCGCCAACGAAGCCGGAAAATTCGCCAAGCATTGCGTGCTGTAACCCCCGTGCACCGGGGTTTTCGGGGCAAATCTTAAAGATTTTTAACGAGTTGGTAATTCCTCGCGCCTTATCCTTTCCGAAGTGGTCCCAGAAGGGGGCTGAAACGCGGGCAGGAGAAAGAGTCCATGGGAATTATCTCGAATACGCGGTTCCGACCAGGGAGCGCGCAAAATGATCGGTTTGCACGGCTTTCGGTGGTCGTCGGCGATAGTCAGGATTTCTTTCTGCACCAGACGCGCCGCACCCTCGCCCAGCTTGGCGTGCGCGACATGCATCTGGCCCGCGACGGGGCCGAAGCGCTCGGCATCGTGCGCACCCAGGAACCGCATTTGGCGATCATCGATTGGGACCTGAAGGCCATTCCGGGCCTGGAATTCACGGCCTTCCTGCGCCGCGCCGACGGCAGCCCGGCGCCCAACCTGCCGATCATCATGACCATGGCCTCGGTCGACCGCATGAAGATTTCCCGCGCCATGGGGGCCGGGGTGAACGAAATCCTGATCAAGCCGGTGACGGCGGACGCCCTCCTCCGCCGCATCATCTCGGCCATCGCCGCCCAGCACAAACTGAAGATCGCCGCCGGCAGCTACGTCGGCCCGGACCGGCGCCAGACGAGCGAGCCGATCACCGAGGAACGGCGCGCCGGCACCTGAGCCGCCGCCGTCTTCAGGCTCACGCAATTAAAAAGGCGCTCCCTTGATCCGGGAGCGCCTTTTCATTTTGGCTGGGGTGCAAGGACTTGAACCTTGAATAACGGAGTCAGAGTCCGTCGTGTTACCAATTACACCACACCCCATTAGGAATTCCGCCGGGCCGTCCCTATATATTTCGGGCACCGGACCGCGTCACGCGGGTTATATACCGATTGGCTTTCGGGAACGCAACTGACGAGACGCGGTTTTCGCGCGGGATTCGAAAACCCTAATTACGATATAGAACTGTTGGACCCGGCCCCGCCATTCTCTACTATGCGAGGTTAAGCGGGAAAAACCCGCAGTAAACCGTTGGAAGTCTCAATGGCCAAGTGGCCCCAAACAAGTTCGCCGCACCGGCATCGCCGCCGACGCAAGGGCAGCGCGCCCTGTTTTGCGGCCATCGACCTTGGCACCCACAACTGCCGGATGCTGATTGCCGAGCCGGGCAAGGACGGCCCCGTGGTGATCGACGGTTTTTCCCGCATTGTCCGCCTGGGCGAAGGTTTGGGCAAATCGGGCAACCTGTGCGAAGACGCCATCCAGCGGACGATTTCGGCGCTGCGCGTCTGTGCCGGCAAGATCCGGCGCCATAACGTCGTGCGCTCCCGCCATATCGCGACGGAAGCCTGCCGGCAGGCCGTCAACTGCAAGGATTTCTTTGAAAAGGTTCAGGCGGAGACCGGCATCACGTTGGAAGCCATCCCGGCCGAGGAAGAAGCGACCCTGACCCTGACGGGATGCCTGCCCCTGTTGACCGGCGGCCATTCGCGGGCCCTGATGTTCGACATCGGCGGCGGGTCGACGGAACTGAGCTGGATCGACCTGACGGCCTGCGTGCCGCACGCCATCGGCATCATGTCCCTGCCCATCGGCGTGGTGAACATGATGGAAAAGAACGCTTCGCCCGACTGCACGGCCGACCGCTTTCAATGCCTGGTGGCCGAGGTCGACGCCCTGCTCGCCCCGTTCGATACGGAGTTCGGTATTTCCGAGACCTTCGCCCGCGAAGGGGCCCTGATGCTGGGCACCTCGGGCACGGTGACGACCCTGGGCGCCATCCATCTGGGCCTGACCCGCTATGACCGGTCGCTGGTCGACGGCTTGACCCTTGATTTCACCGATATCAACCGTCTTGCCGACAGGGTATCGGCCATGCCCTGCGAGGCGCGCAAGGCCCTGCCCTGCATCGGCCCGGAACGGGCCGACCTGATGGTCATGGGCTGCGCCATTCTCAAGGCGATCACCAAGCGCTGGCCCGCTGGGCAGCTGCGCATCGCCGACCGCGGCGTGCGCGAGGGCCTGTTGGTCCGCATGATGCAGGACGCCGCCAAGCAATGAGCACCGGTTCAAGAAAATCAGGGTCCGGGCGATCCGGCCCGGGCCGCCCCGGCACGACGAAAACACGGACGACCCGGTTTTCCGGGCGCGGCCTGCACAACCGCGTGAAGACCGCGAAGGGCCGCAAGTCATCCTCCAAATTGTGGCTGGAACGCCAATTGAACGATCCGTATGTGGCCGAAGCCAAGGCCCGGGGGTATCGCTCACGCGCCGCCTTCAAGCTTTTGGAACTCGACGCCATGTTCGGCCTGCTGAAAAAGGGCGGCCGGGTGGTTGACCTGGGCGCCGCCCCCGGCGGCTGGACCCAGGTCGCCGTCGACGTGGTCGGCGCCGGCAAGGAAGCGCCGGGAAAAGCGAAAGAAAGCGGCCAGGTCGTCGCCGTCGACATTCAGGGCATGGACGCGGTCGCGGGCGCGACCGTGATGCTGCTGGATTTCATGGACCCGGAAGCCCCGGACCGCATCAAGGACGCCCTGACCGGGCCCGCCGACGTGGTGCTGAGCGACATGGCGGCCCCCGCCACCGGCCACCGGCAGACCGACCATCTGCGCATCATGGGCCTGTGCGAGGCCGCGTTCTATTTTGCCTGCGAGGTCCTGTCTCCCGGCGGCGCCTTCGTCGCCAAGGTGCTCAAGGGCGGCACGGAAAACGAGCTTCTGGCTCAAATGAAGCGGCGATTCGCCGTGGTCAAGCACGCCAAGCCGCCGGCCAGCCGCGCGGACTCGGCCGAAAGCTACGTCGTCGCGACCGGATTCCGGCCCGATCCGAACGCCTGACAGCCCCTGAAATCAGGGGGTTTCGAGGTTGTGCAAAGGTGCTTGGCAAGGCCTTGCGCATGTGTATGATGGGCCGCCAACTCGAACCCATAGACGAGGATGGCATGGCCGACCTGAGAGAAGCGCTGACGTTTGACGATGTTCTCCTGGTTCCCGCTGCGTCCAATGTTCTTCCCAACACCGCCGATACGACGACCCGCCTGACCCGCGAGATCAGCCTGGGCATTCCGCTTGTCTCCGCCGCCATGGACACGGTGACGGAAAGCGGCCTGGCCATCGCCATGGCCCAAGCGGGCGGCATCGGTGTGCTGCACAAGAACATGACGCCCGAGGAACAGGCTGCCGAGGTCCGCAAGGTCAAGAAATTCGAAAGCGGCATGGTTATCAACCCGGTGACCATGTTCCCCGATCAGACCCTGGCCGACGCGCTGCGCATCAAGGAGCATACGGGCTTTTCCGGCATGCCCGTGGTCGAACGCGAGACCGGAAAACTGGTCGGCATCATCACCAACCGCGACATCCGCTTCGCCGAGAACCTGAAGCAGCCCGTGTCCGAACTGATGACCCGCAATCAGCCGGATTTGCCGCTGATCACGGTCAACGAGAACGTGTCGCGCGACGAGGCCAAGCGGCTTTTGCACAAATTCCGCATCGAGCGCCTGATCGTGGTCGACGACGCCTACCGCTGCGTCGGCCTTGTCACGGTCAAGGACATCGAAAAGGAACAGGCCCATCCCAACGCCTGCAAGGACGACCAGGGTCGTCTGCGGGTCGCGGCGGCCACCGGCGTCGGCGACGACGGCCGGGCGCGGGCCGAAGCGCTGATTGACGCCGGGGTCGACGTGGTCGTCGTCGATACGGCCCACGGTCATTCCCAGGGCGTTCTGGATACGGTCAATATCATCAAGAAACTGTCCAACCGGACCCAGATCATCGGCGGCAACGTGGCCACCCCGGAAGGGGCGAAAGCGTTGATCGACGCCGGCGCCGACGCGGTGAAGATCGGTATCGGACCGGGCACCATCTGCACGACGCGCATGGTCGCGGGCGTGGGCATGCCGCAATTGACGGCGGTCATGGAATCGGCGGAAGCCTGCGGCAAGGCGGGCGTGCCCTGCATTGCCGACGGCGGCATCAAGTATTCCGGCGACGTCGCCAAGGCCATCGCGGCCGGCGCCGAAGCGGTGATGATCGGATCCCTGTTCGCCGGAACGGACGAAAGCCCGGGCGAGGTGTTTCTGTACCAGGGCCGGTCGTATAAATCCTACCGGGGCATGGGCTCTTTGGGCGCCATGGCGCGCGGATCGGCCGACCGGTATTTCCAGGCGGAAGTGTCCGACAGCCTGAAACTGGTGCCCGAAGGCGTCGAAGGCCGCGTGCCGTATCGCGGGCCGCTCGGCACCATCGTCCATCAGCTGGTCGGTGGGCTCAGGGCGGCCATGGGCTACACCGGTTGCGCGACCATCCAGGAACTGCGTACCAAGCCCGAAATGCGCCGCATCACCGGTGCCGGGCTGCGCGAAAGCCATGTCCACGACATCACCATCGCGCGCGAAGCGCCCAACTACCGCTCCGACCACTAAGGCTTCAGCCCATGGCACGTATCGAGACCGAACAGCAACTGCGTGACATCTATGCGGAACCCAAGGGTCGCGCGGTGACCAAGGTCTTCCACCGGTTGGAAGAACA
The DNA here is from genome assembly GCA_002706405.1 of Rhodospirillaceae bacterium. Classification (GTDB taxonomy): domain Bacteria; phylum Pseudomonadota; class Alphaproteobacteria; order Rhodospirillales; family Casp-alpha2; genus UBA1479. The sequence continues at coordinate 16,219 of PALN01000051.1, forward strand.
TTCCCGGCGGTTCATCTCGCTTAGCCCCTTCGTGATGATCGCGACCCAGGGGCCCGATGGTGCCGACGTTTCGCCGAAGGGCGACCTACCCGGCTTCATTCAGGTGCTCGACGACGTCACCGTCGCCATTCCCGACCGTCCCGGGAACAACCGCCTCGACGGCTACGCCAACATCCTGAAGAACCCCGCGGTCGGTCTGATCTTCCTGATCCCCGGCATCAACGAGACCTTCCGCATCAACGGCACGGGCGAGATTCGCGACGACGCGGACCTACTCGCCAAGTTCGAGGTTTCCGGCAAGCTGCCCAAAAGCTGCCTGGTGGTCACGGTGCAGGAAGCCTTCATGCATTGCGCCAAGGCGTTCATGCGCTCCCGCCTGTGGGACCCCGAGGCCCGCGTGCCGCGCGACGCCCTGCCGACCGCGGCAGAAATGATGCGTGGCCAGACCGGCGATCAATCCATCGCCGACGAAAGCACCGAAGCCGCCGTGGCACGCTACAAGAAAGAGCTGTTCTGAACGCTTTCTAGCGCGGCCAGCGCGGCAATTGATCCAGTCCCATATAGGTGATCGCCGCGCCCAGGATCACCAGAATGATCATGAACGCCAGCAGCGTATAGCGGTGGAAGTTTCCTTCCGTCGGCGACTTGATCGAATGGATCTTCTGGAACGTGGCGCTGAAATGGGACACCACGGCCTGAATGCGGGCAAGCTCGTTGTGCTGCCAGAACTGATAGATCACCAGCATGAACACGCAGGCGCAGGTCATGAGAATGATCAGGCCGGTCAGCGCGCTGATATATCCCGCCTTGGCCCCGACCAGTTTGGCGATCACGAAAAGCCCCATGAACACCGCAAGGGTCGAGCCGACGGTCCACCATTGCTGGGCCTTGACGAACAACAGGGCATCGTTGGCCTTGGAATAGATCAGTGAAAGCTCCGCCCTGACCTCGTCATCGATGGGGTCGGGAACGGGTTCATCCAATTCGTCGGATTTCTGGTCAGCCATGATGTGCTCCTTTGCAACTGACACGGTCCCGCATTTCCACGCATATAGCGGGGCGTCCACGTTGACCAAAATGGCAAGAGACGGCAAGCGGATAGCGAAACGGCAGCGCAAAATACTCGCGCAGCCCGCGCCGTACGACGGGTCGCCGTCCCCCACCGTCGGAAACCCTTGGCCCCAGCCCCGGCCGGCGGGTAATCTCTGGCGCAAAGAAGAACACTTCAACAATCCAGCAACACCAGGGAGCGCGATCCATGACGCCGGGCGCCCGCGTACAAGCCTGCATCGAACTGTTGGCGCAGATCGCCGCCGAGGCACAGGATGCCAGCGCCGTTATCGACGCCTATTTCCGCACCCGCCGTTATGCCGGAGCCGGCGACCGCCGTGCCGTGACGCATCGGGTTTATGAAAACCTACGCCATCGCGCGCGCCTGGACTGGTGGATTCAGCGCACGGGCGTGGCGCTCGATTCAACGCCGCGCACCCGCGTGCTGACCCAGATGGCGGTCTACGAGCGAGTCTCTCCGGATGAACTGGCGCGGCTGTTCTCGGGCACCCGGCACTGCCCGCCGACTCTCAACAACCGGGAACAGGAACTGGCGGAATCCCTTTACGGCCGCCCACCCATGCATGTCGACATGCCCGATTGGGTGCGCCTGGAATATCCGTCATGGATGGGCCCCTCGCTACGCGCCATCTTCGATCAGCGCCTGGAAATGGAATTGCAGGCCCTCAGCCAGACGGCGCCCGTGGACCTGCGGGTCAACACCCTGAAGGCGACCCGGGAACAGGTGCAGACCGCGCTGACCAGCGACGGCATCGAGGTCGAGCCGACGCCCCTGTCGCCGCTCGGCCTGCGCCTGCAATCGCGGGCACGGCTGGGCGGCACCCACGCCTTCAAGCGCGGCTTGTTCGAAGTTCAGGACGAAGGCTCGCAGCTCATCGCCCTTCTATGCGGCGTTCGCCCGGGCATGACCGTGGTCGACTACTGCGCCGGCGCCGGCGGCAAGACCCTGGCCATGGCGGCGGCCCTCAGCCCGGTCGCGGGAACGGCGGCGGAACCCGGTGCCCCGCGCGGGCGCCTGATCGCCTGCGACGTATCGCGCTACCGCATGGACCGCATGGCGCCCCGTCTGAAACGCGCCGGGGCCGACATGGTCCGCCGCCAGGTCGTTTCGGCGCGGGATGACAGCTGGGTCAAGGCCAATCACAAGATGGCCGACCGGGTGCTGGCCGACGTGCCCTGCACGGGCACCGGCGCCTGGCGGCGCAACCTGGACGCCAAGTGGCGTTTTCGTCCCGACGACCTGGAACATCTGGTCGAGACCCAGCGCCTGATCATGGTCCAGGCGGCCTCTCTGGTCGCCCCCAAGGGGCGGCTGATCTACGCCACCTGTTCCCTGCTGCGCGAGGAAAACGAGGAACAGATCGATTGGTTCATGGCGGAAGTCCCCGGCTTCAGGCTGCTGCCGCTCGCCGACGTTTGGGCGGAAACCGTCGGTGGACGCCCACCCGGCGAAGGTGACTTTCTACGCCTGTCGCCGGCATCGACGGGAACTGATGGATTTTTCTGCGCGATTCTGGAAAAATCAGATTAACATTGTATACAAAAGCAAAGACTGCTGGAGAGGACGCCCATGCCCACCACGACCAATGACAATCTCAAACCCGCCCAGGGAACGTCATGCTGGACCGGCCCGCAGCTGGCCGGATCCAGCTCCTGGATCGTTGAAATTTCCGATGCCGATCGCGCGGCCATCAAGCATGCCCTTGACGCCAGCGAGGGACGTGATGCCCTCAGCCTCACAGCCGCCGATTTTCCGGTCGGCGCCTTTGCCGAGAATTTGGCGGCCCTTCGCCGCGAAGCCGCATTCGGCACCGGTTTCTTTCTGCTGCGCACCGGATTGGGCGATCTGAACGAAGAACAGGCCCGGCGGATGATCTGGGGTATGGGGCAGTATCTGGGCATTCCGCAGATTCAGGACGCCCGCCGGACCTTGCTGCACGACGTTCGCGACACAGGCGTCGACCTGAAGAAACAGCCCGATGTACGGACCTATCAGACCAACGAAGCGCAGCCCTTCCACAACGACGGTGGCGACATCTTCGCCCTCTTGTGCCGGCGGCAATCGACGGGCGGCGGCAGGTCCCTGATCGTCAGCGCCCACACCGTGTTCAATGAAATTCTCAGGCGTCGGCCCGACCTGGCCAAGGTGCTGACCGAACCGTTCTATTTCGACGCCCGCGGCCAGGCCCTGCCCGGCCGCCCCTGGTATCAGGCCCTGCCGATCTTCCAATATTACGGCGGGCATTGGTTCGTCATGTACAAGCGCCATTACATCGATCTGGCCCAACGGTCCGACGAAATTCCCCGCCTGACCGACGCCCAGATCGAGGCCATGGACCTGTTGGACGAACTCTGCGACGACCCCAGCTTCCATCTGTCATTCGAAATGTCGCCGGGCGACATGGTGGTCGGCAACAACTTCACCACCCTGCACGCCCGCACGGCCTTCACGGACCCCGAACCGACCTCCGGGGAGAAGCGGCACATGCTGCGTCTGTGGCTCGGCATCGAGGACGGCCTGGCCCTGCCGCCAGCCTTTGCGGAAACCCGGGAATTCGGCCCCTTGTTCGAAACGACAAAGCGCATCGCGATATAAAATTTCGCGCACCCCCATCTCTTGGGAAGTTTATTATCGAATTTAACGATTCGTTATGATATTCTTGCCACGCTATGTAACGGCAAAACTGCCTCGCATGGTGGAAACGGCGGACGAGCCATCGGCGCCGGGGTTTGGAATCCTGGCCCAGGTTGGTCGTCCCTCAGGAGACGACAGATGAAACAGGCCCAGCACACCCAAGCGCCCCGCGAAAACGACCATCCGCTGGAAGGTCCGCACCCGACCGACTAAGGCCGGCTGCCCTTTTCAGGCGCCCCACGTCCGTAGGGTACGGGCGCGCACTTCCCTGTCGCTGCGTTCTGGCCGGCAACCGGACGGGTGGGCACGGCCTTCGTGCCCTGCATCCCGGCCGGTGGAGACATTCCCCCGTCTTTCCGCTAAAAATTTCCTGAGAAGCCCGAACCCCCAAGGGAGCACCCCATGAGTTCCTTCGAAGACGACCTGCGCCGCCAGCAGCAGTTCCTGCGCAAGGCGGAACTGCTGATCTCCCAGGCCAACCGCGAAATCATCGGCCCGATGATCCCCGAAATCAACGAAGCCCGGGTCATCAACTTCGCCCGCGCCGTCGCCCATTTGCGCGGACGCTACCTGCAGGCGGCCTTCAACATCTCCAACGTCGCCGACGGCGAAGCACCTTCCGACGCCGAGATCACCAATCTCCGCAAGTACCGCGATATTTACGAAGAAGCCCGGAAGGCTTATGAGGAACTGACCCACGCCATCGAGCGCGGCTATATTCACATCTCCGAAAAAGACTAACCCCAAACAAAAGGCCGACCTCTTTCATCATGGACCACGCAGCCCTTGCCCAAGACGTGGCGGCCCTTGCCGCCAAAGCCCAACGCATCGAAACGCCGGGCCCCAACGGCCCCTGCATCTGGCACCGCTGGGAAGGCGGCGGCCCGACCCTTGTCCTGCTGCACGGCGGCTGGGGATCGTGGACCCACTGGTATCGATCCATTCCCCTGCTAACGCCGCATTTCACCGTGCTGGCCGCCGACACGCCGGGGTTCGGGGACAGCGGTGCCCCGCCCAAGCCGACGTCGCCCGACGACATCGCCGATATTCTCGTCGCCGGTCTGGACCAGCTTGTGCCGGCGGGCGAGACCTTTCACTTGGCCGGGTTTTCCTTCGGCGGCCTGATCGGCAGCGTCGTCGCGTCGAAAACACCCGGCCGCTGCCGCAGCTTCGTCATGGTCGGGGCCAGCGGCTTCGGTGTGCTGCACGCACCGCCCCAGGGAACGGCCCTGGCCGAGGACGGCATGACCGACGACGAGGTCGACGAACTGCAGCGGCGTAACCTGCAGATCCTGATGTTGCACGACCCGGACAATATCGACGATCTGGCCGTGCACATCCATCGCCGCAACCTGGAGCGCGGGCGCATCCGCTCGCGGCCGATCTCCCTGACCGATAGGCTCTTGCGGGCCCTGCCCGACATCAAGGCTTCCATGGCCGGGATCTGGGGTGAACACGACATCACGGTGATGGGCCAGGAAGGCCTGGACAAGCGCAAGGAGATCATCCGCAGCTTCCAGCCCGACGCCCCCTTCCACATCATCAAGGACGCCGGTCATTGGGTGATGTACGAAACGGCCGAGGAATTCGCCGACACCCTGACGAACACCCTGAAGACCCTCACGCCTTACTGACCGCCCTTAAGCCGTTGCCTCGCCTCCGTCCCTCGGCCAATATCGGGACTGAGGGAAGCAACGGAGGGTTTCAGGCATGGCAGGCGTACTCGACACCCTGACCAGCATCTACCGGGAACAGATGGCGCGGCACGAGAACCGTCCGTTCCTGGAAGCCGTGATGTCGGCCGCGGCTCTGGTCTGCGCCGCCGACGGACAGGTCACCTTTCCCGAACGCATGCGCCTGGATCAGATTCTTGAAGCGATCCGGCAGCTTGAAGTGTTCGACCCCCACGAAGCCGTCGACCTGTTCAACGACTACACGGCGGAAATTCAGGCCGATCCCAAAGCCGGGCGCGAGGCCGCGTTCCAGCGCATCGAACCCGTGGCCGACAATCCCGAGACGGCGTCGCTGATCCTGCGCGTCTGCATGGGCATTCTCGAGGTCGAAGGCGAAGACAACCTGACCGAACAGATTGAAATCGTCAGCCTGTGTTCGCGGCTCGGCATCGAACCGAAGGAATTGGGCCTCTACGTGGACGACCTCCCCAACATTCCCGACGAAAAGGCATGAGCCCCGCATGGAACCGTTGACCGCCCTCGCCGTCGCCCTGGGCTCTGCCTGGGGCAGCGGGCTGAACCTGTATGCCACGGTGCTGATCCTGGGCGGGCTGGATGCCTTCGGCGTGATCTCGCTGCCCGACAGCATGGCCGTGCTGTCCTCGACCTGGGTGCTGGCGGCGGCGGCGCTGCTGTATTTCATCGAATTCTTCGCCGACAAGATTCCCGGCCTGGATTCCATCTGGGACATGATCCATACCTTCATCCGCATCCCGGCGGGCGCCCTGATGGCGGCGGGGGCCGTGGGTGGGCTGGATTTCATGAACGCGGAGCTGCAGACCGTGACGGCCCTTCTGGGCGGCGGCATGATCGCCGCCGGGACCCACGCCGCCAAGGCCGGGACACGGGCCGTCATCAATACGTCTCCCGAGCCGTTCTCCAACTGGGGCATGAGCCTGTTCGAGGATGTGATGGTGTTCGGCGGTCTGGCGCTCGCCGTATTCAATCCGGTCGCCTTCCTGATCGGCCTCGGCCTGTTTGCCCTGCTGGTGATCTGGCTGGTGCCCAAGATATGGCGCGGCATCCGGCGCTTCTTCGGCGGCTATAAGGACCCGGACACTCTGCGCCATCCCAAACCGGGCATGGCGGGTATGGGATCGGCGGGCTTTTCCGGTCGCCCCGGCGATTGGGCCCCGCCCGACGGCAGCCGCCCCCAGGACTCGCCCGCCGCCGGCACGACCGAGGTCGCCAAACGACCGGGAAGCGACATCACGCCCTAGCAGCGACCCTAGACGACGTTGGTCGGCGCCCCGTTCTTGAAATTCTCGATGTTCTGAATCAACTGTTCCGCCATGGCCTCACGGGCCGTGTTCCCGGCCCAGGCCGTATGCGGGGTCAGGATGAAATCGGGACGACCGACCAGAGCCATGAAGGGGTGATCGGCGGGCGGCGGCTCGCTTGACACCACGTCGATTCCGGCCCCCGCGATCAGGCCCTCGGTCAGGGCCTGAACCAAGGCGTCTTCGTTGATCAGCCCGCCGCGGGCCGTATTGATGATCAGGGCCGAGCGCTTCATGCGCTTGAATTCCTCAATCCCGATCATGTCGCGGGTGTCCGGGGTCAGCGGGCAATGCAGGGTCAGCACGTCCGCCGTTTCGATCGCCTCGTCCCAGGGAACCAGGGGCGCCTCCGGCGCGGCATCGCCCTTGCGGCCGACGAACACGACTTCCATCCCGAAGCCGCGGGCGATCGTCGCCACCCCTTGGCCGAGCGATCCGCGCCCGACCACCGCCAGCCGCGTGCCGTAGAGATCACGCAGCTCGTGGGTGAAGAAGGTGAAGGTGCCCGCCTGCTGCCACTTGCCGGCCTTCACGTCGGCGAGGTAGCCGATGATCTGGCGGCGCAGGGTCAGGATCAGGCCGAAGGCATGTTCCGGCACGGAATGTTCCGCATAGCCCCGCACGTTGCAGACGGTGATGCCGCGCGCCTTGGCCGCCGCCAGGTCGATGATGTCCGTGCCCGTCGCGCAGACGGCGATCAGCTTCAACCCGGGGGCGGCATCCATCTCGGCGGCGCCCACCTTGATCTTGTTGGTGACCACGATGGTCGCCTCCTTGATGCGCGCCGCGACCTCGCCGGGTTTGGTCTCGTCATGGTCGATCCACTGATGGGCGAAGGCGGGCGGGCGCAGCACCGTTCCGGGGGCAAGGGACCCGTGATCAAGAAAGACGATGGTATCGGTCATGGTGGGAACTTTCAGGCTGGGGATCATACCCCATACTTATCGACGGCCCGGTCGTTCCATTCAATGCCGATGCCGGGTTTTTCCGCAGGATGGCAATGGCCGTCGGTCACGGGCAGCGCTTCCATAAGGATCGGTTCGGCCCAGTCGACGTATTCCAGCCAGTGGCGGGTCGGCGTCGCCGCCAGCAGATGCGCGCTGATTTCCGGATACAGATGGCTCGACAGCGGCAGGTGGGCCGCCGTCGCCAGCTTGGCCGCCCCCATCCAGCCGGTAACGCCGCCGATCTTGCCCGCGTCGGGCATGAAATAGTCGCAACCGCCGGCAGCCATGCATTTCGCCATCTCGCCCGGATACCAGCAATTCTCGCCCGTCTGGACCGGTGTCTTGACCGCGGCGCGCAACGCCGCATGGCCGTAGAAATCGTCGTAGTGAACGGGCTCCTCCACCCAATACAGGTCCACAGCCGCCAGCGCCTTGACCCGGCGGATAACCGCTTCGACCTCCTGGCTTTGGTTGTAGTCGCTCATCAAGGGCACGTCGGGGCCGATCGCCACCCGCACGGCCCGCGCCACGGCGACATCTTCTTCCAGCGTCGGATAGCCCAGGCGCAGCTTCACGGCATCGAAGCCTTCATCCAGAAGATCCCGCGCCTCCTTGGCCGCCGCCTGGACGCCGATCATACCCAGGCCCTTGGAATTATAGGCGGGCGTTGCCACCGGCTCGGCGCCGAGCAGTTGGTACAGCGGCTGGCCCTTTTCCTTGGCGGCGGCATCCCACAAGGCCATGTCGAGGCCCGAGATCGCCTGCCCCGCCGCCCCCTTGTCTCCGGCCAAGCGGGTCATGGCCATCAGGTCCGCCTGCACCGCCCGGGGGTCGAGCGGCTGGCCGATGACGCGCTCGCCCAGGGCTGCGTACATGGCCATCAGCGGCTTGAGCGCCCAGACCTGATAGGCGAAGGAATAGGCGCGGCCGGTGATCCCGCCCGAGGTCTCGACATCGACCAGGACCAGGGGTGCTTCGGATACCACGCCCCCCGCCGTGGCCAACGGCCGGCGCATGGGCACGACCACGGGGCGGGCGCGCACGGCAGTGATGGTGTCGGTCATTGGTCGGTTCCCTCTATGCGGTCCAGGCGCAGGCGGTGGCGCGGATCGGTGATGCGCCAGACGGCGGCATAGATCGCCATGACGGCGCCGATGCCCGTTGCCCCGCCGATCAGGAACATGACCAGCAGTTGGTATTTCACCGCTTCCACCGGGTCGGCGCCGGCCAGGATCTGACCGGTCATCATCCCCGGCAGGGACACCACCCCGGTCGCCGCCATGGAATTGATGGTCGGCATCAGCGCGGTCTTGAGGGCGCGGCGGATGAAGGGGCGCAGCGCCACCTGGCGCGGAAAGCCAAGGGCGATTTGCGCCTCGACGGCCCAGCGTTCGCGGACCACCGTGTTGAACAGGGTATTCAGGCCCAGGCTGATCCCGGTCATGGCATTGCCCAGGATCATGCCCAGAATGGGCACGGCATAGCGCGCATCCCACCAGGGGTCGGGCTTGAGCTGCGTCGTCAGGGCCAGGCAGGTCACGGAAATGGCGGCGAAGGTCATGGTCGAGACGCCGATCCCATAGGACCACCAGCCGGTCAGCTTGCGGTCCTGCCGGTTCATGATCTCGTAGCCGGCGAAGCCGACCATGATCCCCACCACGCCGAGCGTCAACCAGGGCGACTGCTGCGCGAACAGGGCCTTGAGGACCAATCCCACCAGCAGCAGCTGCACCGTCATGCGCACGGCGGCGATAGCGAGCGAGCGGGTAATGCCGAGGCCGAGCCAGATGGACAGCCCGCCGTTGATGACCAGCAACAGGCCCGCCAGGGCGAGGTCGAGCGTCGACAGGGGAATGGCCTGACTGGTCATGCGGACAGCCTGCCTTCCTTCATGGTCAGAAGCCGCTTGCCGAGCCGCGCCGCCTGGTCCTTGGCATGGGTCGCAATGATGACGATGCCGCCGTCCATCAGGAAGTCGTGGATGACGCCTTCGACCAGCGCCGTCGCCGCCTGATCCAGGGCGCCCGTGGGTTCGTCCAGCAACAGCACGCGCGGCCCCCGGTCGAAGGCGCGGGCGATGGCCAGGCGCTGGCGCTCACCCGTGGACAGGCGCGCGACTGGCCAGGCCAGGGCATCCGCCTTGAAGCCCAGGCGCTGCAGCACGCCGGTGACGGCGTCGGGGTCTTCGAAATGATCGCCCACGCGGTCTTCCCACCAGCCCGATTCCGGGCCGACGTACATCACCTGCCGCCGCCAGTCGGGGCCGGTCATGGACATGCGCTCGTGGCCGTCCAGGGTGATCTCGCCCTCCGCCGGGTCAAGGTCGGCAAGCGCCCGCAGCATCAGGCTTTTGCCCGAGCCGGAAGGCCCCATGACGGCGATGCAGTCGCCCGCGTCCAGGTCCAGGTCGTCAACCTGTACCAGGTGCGCGCGAAGGTTCCGGATCGACAGCATAGAAGGATATTAGGGGCCGGCCCG
>PALN01000052.1 GCA_002706405.1 Rhodospirillaceae bacterium
CGTCGAAGGCAATGCCCAGGTCGCAACCGTTGGCGGCGACCGCATCCTTCAACTGCGCCAAGTTCTTTTCCACCGTCGGATCCGGGTGATGGGCCGGGAAGGTGCCGTCGATGGTCTCGTTCAACATGATGTGGCGGCCCGGCAGGCCGGCGACCATCTTGACCAGCGCCTCGCCGGCGGCCCCGTTGCCGGCATCCCAGGCGACCGTCAGCGGCTTGGCACCGTCGAAATCCTTGAGCAGGCGCGCCACGTAGGCATCCATGACATCGATCCGGGCCTCGCTGCCGCTGCCCGTGGCGAGGTCCCCCTGCGCCGCCATGACACCCAGTTTCTGAATATCGGCGCCAAAGAACGAACCGCCCTTCAGCATCAGTTTCACGCCGTTGAATTCCGGCGGATTGTGCGAGCCCGTAACCATGAGACCCGCATCCGTCCCCAGGTGATAGGTCGCGAAATACAGCATGGGCGTCGGACCGAGTCCGACCCGCTTCACGTCCACCCCGGCGGCCCGCAGACCGTCGCTCAGGGCCGCTTCCAGTTCGGGAGAACTCAGGCGTCCGTCATAGCCTGTGGCCGCACTCTTGCCGCCGGCGCGGATCAATATGGTCCCGAATGCCCGGCCGATCGCGAACATATCCGCGGTCCCCAGGGTTTCGCCCACGGTGCCGCGGATATCGTATTCCCGCAGGATGCTGGGATTGAAACGGTGGCTGTCTGCCATGAAGGATTAAGTCCTTGTTCGTGCCGCGCCCGACCGTCGGTCAGCCGGCGGCCGAGACTTTCGATTTGCCGATGCAGATGTAGTCGAACCCGGCCTCTGCCATATCGTCCGGATTGTAGATGTTGCGCAGGTCGACCATCACCGGCGCCTTCATCAGGTCCTTGACCTTGTCCAGATCAAGGGCACGGAATTCGTTCCATTCGGTCACGATGGCCAGCGCATCCGCGTCGGGCATGGTTTCATAGGCGCCCTTACACCAGTCGACGCCGTCCAGCATATGCTTGGCTTCATCCATGCCCTTGGGATCATAGGCGCGGACCTTGGCCCCGGCCGCGATCAGGGCCGGCACGATATCAAGGGACGGGGAATCACGCATGTCGTCGGTGTTGGGCTTGAAGGTCAGGCCCAGGACCGCGATCGTCTTGCCGGAAACGGAACCGCCGCAGGCGTCGATGATCTTCTGGGCCATGGCCTGTTTGCGTTTGGCGTTGATATCGACCACCGTTTCCACGATGCGCAGCGGCGATCCGGCATCCTGTGCCGTGCGCACCAGGGCGAGCGTGTCCTTGGGAAAGCAGGACCCGCCGTAGCCCGGCCCCGCGTGCAGGAACTTGCGCCCGATGCGCCCGTCCAGGCCGATGCCCCGGGCCACGTCCTGCACGTCGGCATCCAAAACCTCACACAGGTCGGCAATCTCGTTGATGAAGGTGATCTTGGTCGCCAGGAAGGTATTGGCCGCGTATTTGATGAGCTCCGACGTCTGGCGCCGGGTGAACACGATCGGCGTCTCAAGAAGATAGAGCGGGCGGTAAAGCTCGCGCATGACCTCGCGGGCATCCTCGGATTCCGTGCCGATCACGACCCGGTCGGGGCGCATGAAATCCTCGATCGCCGCCCCTTCGCGCAGGAATTCCGGGTTCGACACCACATCGAACTGGGCATCGGGCCGGGCTTCGCGAATGATCTTTTCGACCTCGGCCCCCGTGCCAACGGGCACCGTCGACTTGGTCACCACGACCGTATAGCCGGTAATGGCACCGGCGATCTCTTCCGCCGCCGCATAGACGAAGGACAGGTCCGCATGACCATCGCCGCGCCGGGACGGCGTGCCGACGGCGATAAACACGGCGTCCGCATCCTTCACCGCCTCGGCCAGATCCGTGGTGAAGCTGAGACGCCCGGCCTCGGAATTGCTTTCGACAAGCTTCTGGAGCCCAGGCTCGTAGATCGGCATTTCGCCTTGTTTCAGGCCAGCGATCTTCTTCTCGTCCTTATCGACGCAGATAACGTTGTGCCCGAATTCAGAAAAACAGGCTCCGGACACCAATCCGACGTATCCGGTACCGACAACGGTGACATGCATGCTGTGACTTCCTTCAGAGGTAGGTTTTCAAGGTGGCGCGGACGCGGTCGGCGAGGTCCGGACGCTCCAGCGCAAAGGCGACATTGGCTTCGATGAACCCTGCCTTGGACCCGCAATCAAAACGCCGGCCCTTGAACCGCAGGCCGTGGAACGGGACGGTGCCCAATGTCTTGGCGATGGCGTCGGTCAGCTGAATTTCACCGCCCGCCCCTTTTTCGTGGCGGTCGAGATGTTCGAACACCTCCGGCTGCAGGATATAGCGGCCGATGATCGACAGGGTCGAAGGCGCCACCGACGGATCCGGTTTCTCCACCAGGCCCTTGGCGCGGGCCAGATGCCCGTCGTCCTCGGCCACGTCCAGAATGCCGTATTTGTTGGTGTCCTCAAGCGGAACGTCCTCGACCGCGACGATGTTGCCGCCGACTTCCTGGTAAGCTTTCATCATCTGCGTCAGGCACCCCGGCTCGGCCTGCACCAGGTCGTCCGGCAGCAACACGGCAAAGGGTTCGCCCGCGACCATCTGGCGGGCACACCAGATGGCGTGCCCCAGCCCCAGGGGGTTCTGCTGCCGCGCATAGGCGAGATGGCCCGCCGGCACCATGGCGTCGTGGACGATATCCAGCTCGCGGGTCTTGCCGCGCGCCTCAAGAACCTGTTCCAACTCCACGGCATGGTCGAAGTGATCTTCCATGATCGTCTTGCCGCGTCCGGTGACCAGGACGAAATCCTCGATCCCGGCCGCCCGCGCTTCCTCTATCGCGTATTGGATCAACGGCTTATCGACGATGGGCAGCATTTCCTTGGCCATCGCCTTGGTCGCCGGCAAAAACCGTGTACCAAGACCGGCGACGGGCAGAACGGCCTTGCGGACGGGTGCGTGCATGACGGAACTTTCTGCTGTGAAATCTCAGCGTCGATAGGGTGCCAGGCGACGGAGGGCATGGCGATGGGGCCTTTTTGTGCCACACCGCCCTTGACGCCGCAACCGCCCGATTGATTAGGCCGCCCCCCCCGGAATCCTCCCGCTTTTGCCCATGCCGGTTGCGACCGTCACGAAGCCGTAACGCGAATCGCCCGAGGGCGGCAAAAAGCGCTCAATCCCGCAGTAAGACGGCCTTGGCCTCGTTGACCTGCGCCGCGAGATAATCCGATCCGCCGTGATCCGGATGCAGACCGGAAATGATGCGCTGATAGGCGGCCTTGATCTCTTCCCGGCTCGCCCCCTCGGAAAGCCCCAGCACCGCCAACGCCTGGTCCCGGGTCATGCCTCCCGGGCGGGCCGTATCGGCCCCACCGCCCGCCTGTGGCCCCGCTTGTTCTGACCGGTCGCGCCAATCGGGATGGACCCGGTCCAGATAGGCTTCGAGGACACGGGCCGAAGGCTCGTCCTCGGCCCAGCAATGACGCAACAGATCGAGCTTCTCCGACACCGTCATGTCGTCCAGTCGGCGCCCCTTGTAGGGGCCGTCGATGACCTCGCCCCAGACGTCACCCGTGTCGTGGTCCAGGCCCATGCGCAGGAAACGGGTGTCCACGTCCGACGTCTGTCCGGAGGGCGCCCCCTGCCCGGCGCCGGCCATGCGCGAAAAATTACGCGCCGCCCGGTAGACCGACCGTGCGCGCAACAGCATGGGGAGCAACGCCGAGATCGCGAACACGGCCCAGCCCAGCCGGCCGGTGGTGACGAAGAAGACCGCCAACGCCAGCGCCAGGGCGCCGAACAGGTAGAACAGGACCTTTTTTAATTTCCGGACGTTCGCGGTCGCGTACCAGCGCGCACCGATCAGGAAGGCCGCCAGCAGGGCCACGCCCAAAACCAGATAGGACACGGCCTAGCCCCCCTTGACCTGATGGGCGATGCGCAGAATTTCGCCGCCCTTGGCCTTGGCATGGTTTTCCAGCGCCCGGCGCCCGCCCGCCGCGTAGACGGCGACGGCGGCGAGTAATTCCTTCAGCGTATGGGCGCTGACCGCGTCGAACGAACAGTAGGCACCACCGGACAGCTTGGCGATTTGCTGAAAGCCGAACCGGGCAATGGGGTCTTCGCCTTCGTGGAACATGAACACCGGCACCCCCAGCAGGCCCAGTTCGCCTGCGGTCCGGCCCAATGCGTCCACGTCTTCCTCGAAACTGTCGCCGACATAGACCAGGGCATTGATCCGGCGTTTGCGTGTCTCGTTCACGGCATGCTTCAGAAGTTTGCCGATCTGCGTTTCGCCCGCCAGACATCCGACGCCGGTCATCAACCGCGTCAGGTCATTCGTGTCGCCGGTCCATTTGGAGACCTTGAACTCGCCGAACCCGCGAAAGAACGCAAGCTGCACGTCGAGGCCGCCGAGCTCGCGCGTGACCTGAAACATCTCGCCCTGAAGGCGGGCGGCGCTGTCCCAGCTCGGCTGGCGGCTGGCCGTTGCGTCCATGCCGAACAACAGCCGACCGCGACCGTCCCCGCGCGGCTGTGCGGGAACGCGCGCTAACTTGTCCAGGAAGGCGTCGACGTCCGCCCGCTTGGCGGGGGCGCCGGTCGATGCCGTTTTCGCAAGCTTGTCGTCGTTGCCCATGAGTTCCGTCCTTCACCTTGAAAGATAAGGTGTTCGGACGCGGTTCGCCAGCGAAGTGGGGAAACCGTCGGCCTAAGCCGGCAGCGGCGGCAAATGAAGGGCGCTGATCAAGGTGCGGACTTCCTGCCGCGCCGCCAGATGCGACATGGACATGGCCGCCGGATCGCCGGTTTCCTTGATATCCATGATGGTCAGGCCGGCCAGGAACAGTTCGCGGTAGATGACCCGCTCACCAAATCCCGGCAGGTAGCGAAACCCGATGCGCTGGGAAAGTTGGGTCAGCGCCTTTTCCATTTCCTGGCGATTTCGGGAATCAAGCGGGCTCAGGCGGTTGCGCAACACGATCCAATCCATCTTGCCGCCGTCGCGCCGGGCGCGGACGATCTTTTGCTTCCAGACCATTTCCGCATATTGGCTGGGCCCCTTCACGGTCATCTCGTTGCCGACCTCGACCCGGGCCAACACGTCCAGATCGACAAAGCTGTCGTTGAGCGGCGTGACCAAGGTGTCGGCAAAAGAATGGACGGCTTCGGACAAAGGCGTGGCGCTGCCGGGCGTGTCGATGATGACAACCTCCGCCGCCGCACGGGCCGCCGCCAGAACGGCCGGAAAGGTGTCCGTGCCGTCGCCGCCCGCGGGTGCGACGTCAAAAAATTCCGGCATGGGCACATGGCCCTTGATCGTGCGGGCATAGGCGCTGCGGTTTTCCAGGAACCGGCGCAGCGATCCCTGACGGATGTCCGTATCCAGAACGGCGACGCGGCGCCCCGTACGCATCAGGCCCACGGCCAGATGCATGGCGGTGGTCGATTTGCCGCTGCCGCCCTTTTCGTTGCCGACGACGATGACGTGGCCCTGCATGGCGGCGTCGTTCATGCCGGGCGCATCCAGATGGCCGTGTCGTGAAACGCCGCCCCGCCGCCCGGCAAGGCCGCATCGGCGCTGATGATGGTGTTGATGCCGCGTCCTTCCTCGAAGGCCTCGTTGGGCCAGATGCCTTCGACCACGACGGTATGCGTCTGCAACCCGTCGAACGGGCGGACATGCACGACAAGATCACCCAACTCATTGCCCAGACGCACGCGGTCACCCTCCGCCAACCCCAAAGCCGTACAGGTCTCGGGGTGGATCAACGCCGTCGGGCGGCCTTCCTTTTTGCGGCTCGACGGCGTTTCCGTGAACGTGGTGTTGAGGAACCGCCGCGCGGGTGCTGCCACCAGCCGATAGGGATGAGCATCGGTCGCGTCATCGATCACATTCAGATGGTCCGGCAAGGCCGACATCCCGTCACAGTCTTCGCCGATCGCGGACCAGTCGGCGGCAAAGTGGAACTTGCCGTCTCCGTGCCCGAAGCCGTTCAGGAAATGCGCGTCTTCGAAGGGCTTGGTGCAGTCGATCCAACCTTCGGCCAGAACCGCATCGGCGCCGGGCCGGCCGCTGCGCCGAAGCGCATCGTCGATCAGTTCCCAAGCCGTCATGTGAAACGCCGGGTAATCGGAGCCCAGGCGCTGCGCCAGACCGTTGATGACCTCGACATTCGAGCGGCATTCCCCGAGGGGTTCGATCAACGCCTTGTGGACCTGAAGATAGAAGTGGCCGCCGCCCTGGTACATGTCTTCATGTTCCAGGAACATGGTCGCCGGCAACACGATGTCGGCCAGCTTGGCCGATGCGGTCATGAACTGCTCATGCACGCAGGTAAACAGATCGTCCCGCATCATGCCGTCGATGACCCGGGTCGTTTCGGGGGCCACCTCGGCCGGGTTGATGTTCTGGGTGAACAGCACGGTGACCGGCGGTCCGCCCTTCAACGCCTTGGCATCGCCGGTCAGCACGCGGCCGATCTGCGACATGTCCAAGGCGCGGGTCGAAGGATCGACCACGTCGAGGCCGCGGATCAGGGTCTGGTCCACCCCATAAAGCTCGCGGTTGGAGAACAGGGCCCCGCCGCCCCGATACTTCCACTTGCCGGTGACCACCGGCAAACAGGTCACCGCATGCATGTTGGCCGCCCCGTTACGCGAGCGCGTGAAGCCGTAGCCGCAGCGCAGATAGGCGCGCTCGGTCTGGCCGTAAAGGCGCGCCAGATCACGGATATCGTCGGCCGGAATGCCGGTGATGGCTTCCGCCCATTCGGGCGTGCGCGTCGACAAGTGCTGGTGCAGGCGATTGGGATCGTCCGAGAATTCGCGCATGTAATCCCAATCGGCCATGCCTTCCTCGAACAGGACCTGCATGATCGCGCAGGCAAGCGCGCCGTCCGTGCCCGGACGCAGGGGGATATGGAGGTCCGCGACCTCGGCCGTCGGCGTGCGGTACGGGTCGATGACGACCAGCTTGGCGCCCCGGGTCTTCCGTGCCTTGGCGATATGGGTCATCACGTTGACCTGGGTCGAGACCGGATTCCCGCCCCATACGACGATCAGGTCCGAGTCGGCGATCTCGCGCGGATCGGCACCCCAGATCTTGCCGTGGCCGGCGACCCAGCCGTTGCAGGCCGTGGTCACGCAGATGGTTTCGTGCTCGCGGGAAAAGCCGAAGGCATGGCGGAAGCGATGAATGCTGTCGCGCTGCACCAGTCCCATGGTGCCGGCGAAATGATAGGGCCAGACGGTCTCCGCGCCATGGACGGCACGGGCGCGTTCGATGGCTTCCGCGACCTCATCCAGGGCCTGACCCCAGGAAATCCGGCGGAACTCCCCCGATCCCTTGGCGCCGACGCGCTGCAACGGATGGGTCAGGCGGTCCGGATGATGGACGCGTTCACGGTAGGCCGCGACCTTGGCGCAGATCACGCCGGCGGTGTAATCGTTGCGCGGATTGCCGCGCACCCGGCCGATGGTGTGGTCATCAAGGACCTCAACCTCAAGGGCACAGGTAGACGGACAATCGTGGGGGCAGGCCGATGGCCGGAATTCAGGTTGCATGTCGGAAATCTACTCCCCGACCCGCCGGTGGACAAGGAACCGATCACAACCTGGCAGCAGAAATCGCGGGCACATTCACCGCGCCGCCGGCCCCGTGCTATGATGGCCCGCGGCAATGCCGCAACGGGCGGTCGGATAAGGACTGATTAACCCTTGCCCGCTAAGGTATCGGCGGAAAAAAGCCTCGACAGGAAGACCATGACCGCATTTCGTCCGATCGCCCTTAAGGGCGTCTTGAGCGCCGCCCTTCTGGCATGGAGCGCCCTTTCGCCCGCGGCGGCACAGGCGCCGGGGCAAGTGCGCGCCCAGGGCGAGACGATTCAGACCGCCCCCGGCACCCCGGCCGCGCCGGTTCTCGGCAAGCTCACCAACTACCGCGACGAGATGCGCCGGCTGATCACCAATATCGCCAAGTTCGCCCGTGCGACGAATCCCGGATTCGCCATCATCACGCATAACGGCATGGAATTGCTGGAAAAGCGCGACGACGTGGACGACAAGAAAGTCTATCCGGCCCGCGCCTACATGCTGTCGATCGACGGCATCATGCAGGACGGCATGTTCTATGGCTATGAAGCCTTCGGTCAGCCCACCTCCAAGGAAGCGAAGGAAAAATTCGCCCATCTGGTCGACGTTGCCAAGCGCAACCGGGTCAGCATCCTGAGCATGGATTTCGCCCGCGACCCGAAAAAAATCGATCGGGTTCTGGCCGCCAGCAGCAAGCAGGGTTTTCTGCCATTCGTCGCCCATAAGGACCTGTCGGTCCTGAACAGCCTGCCGCCCTACCCGTCCCGGCCGTTCCGCGAGAACCCCAACAACGTGCTGTCCATGTCGGGCGCCGAAAACTACCTTTATCTGCGCGACACCACGGCGTTCGGGCTGGAAGACGAATTCGCGCTGAAGCTCCACGACACCAACTACGACATGGTCGTCGTCGACGTGTTTCACGGCCGCAAGCCGTTCTCAAAGCGCGCCATCGAAACCTTGAAGTACAAAAAACTGGGCGCCCGCCGCCTGGTGCTGGCCCGCATGGATATCGGCACGGCGGCGACCTATCGGTTTTACTGGAAGCCGGGCTGGCAATCGGGCTCGCCGCGCTGGATCACGGCGCCCTATCCGACGGACCCGGATCGCTATTTCGTCGAGTACTGGCGTCCCGAATGGCACAGCATTCTTTACGGCGATCCCAAATCCTTCACCTATGGCCTGTTGGCCCAAGGGTACGACGGCGTGATCATCGAGACGGTCGAGGCCTACCGCTACTTCGAATCCGACGGACAGGACATGGCGGCCTTCAAGTAGGCCTGCCGCCAAGGGCGGCCCCCGCGCCCACGCCGGAAATCGCCCGCGGCCCGCGACACCATTCCTCGGCACCGGCCGTTTGGGAGGACGGGCAGACCATGTTGCGCAAAGCCGACAGCTACGAATCGCTTTACGATACCTTCGCCTGGACCATCCCGGCGCGTTTCAACATGGGCGTCGACGTCTGTGACAAGCACGCCGCGCGTGATGCGGACTTGCCGGCACTGATCGTCACGTCTTCCGAAAGCGATCTGGTGACCTACAGTTTCGGAGCGATCCGGGCCTTGTCGAACCAGGCCGCCAACATGTTCACGGCCCATGGACTGGTCGCCGGCGACCGCATCGCCGTGCTGCTGCCGCAGTCGGTGGAGGCCGCTTTGACCCATGTCGCGGCGTGGAAGGCGGGGCTGATCTCGATCCCCTTGTTCACCCTGTTCGGCGAGGACGCGCTCAGCTTCCGGCTTGCCGATTCCGGCGCCGCCGCCCTGGTCACGGACCGCGCCAATCTGCCCAAGGTCACGGCTCTGGCCGGCGCCCTGCCCGACCTCAAACGGATCTATGTCATCGACGCCGGAGCCGACGGCGCCGATTTTACGGATTTCTGGGGGGCGCTCGGCCGCGCGTCCGATGCGTTCCGGCCGGTCGATACCGCCGCCGACGACCCCGGGCTGATCATCTATACCTCTGGCACCACGGGCAATCCCAAGGGCGCGCTGCATGCGCACCGCTGCCTGCTCGGCCATCTGCCGGGAGTGGAAATGTTCCACAATTTCCTGGGCCAGCCAGGCGACCTGATGTGGACGCCGGCCGACTGGGCCTGGATCGGCGGGTTGATGAACACCCTCATGTGCGCCTGGCACCACGGCGTCCCCGTGGTCGCCCATCGCGCCCGCAAGTACGATCCGGAAGAAGCCTTGGCCCTGATGGCGCGCTTGGGCGTGCGCAATACCTTCATGCCGCCGACGGCGCTGCGTCTCATGAGCAAGCTGCCGTCACCCAAAGGTCGCCATACGCTTAACCTGCGCTCCGTCGCGTCGGCGGGCGAGCCCGTGGGGTCTGAACTGATTCAGTGGGGACGCGACGCCCTGGGCCTGACCATCAACGAATTCTACGGCCAGACGGAATGCAACGTCATCGTCGCAACCTCGGCCGGGATCATGGAGGCCAAGCCCGGCGCCATGGGCCGCCCTGCCCCGGGCCACGTGGTGGATGTCATCGACGGCGACGGCAACATCCTGCCGCCGGGGCGCGAGGGCGATCTTGCCTGCCGGGCACCGGACCCAGTGATGCTGCTGGAATACTGGAACAACCCGGCGGCCACCCAGGCCAACCTGCGGGGTGACTGGTGGTGCATGGGCGACAGGGGCTACCGCGACGACGACGGCTATCTGTGGTTCGTCGGGCGCGGCGACGATGTCATTACCTCGGCCGGATACCGCATCGGCCCCGGCGAGATCGAGGATTGCCTGAGCCGCCATCCCGCGGTGCAGATGGCGGCCGTGATCGGTGTGCCCGACCCGGTTCGCACCGAGGCCGTGAAAGCCTTTATCGTGCTGATGCCCGGCCATACCGGCGGGCCGGAGACGGAACAGGCCATTCGTGATTTCGTGAAAACGCGCCTGTCGTCTCATGAATACCCGCGGCAAATCGAATTCGTCGAGCAGTTGCCCATGACGGCGACGGGTAAGATCAGGCGCAAAGCCCTTCGTGATGCGGAAACGGCAAGACAGGGCGGCATCTGACCACCGGCCAGCCGAATGCGCTCGCGTCACCGCCGTCAATGGCGGGATTAAGTCAGGACGCCTGATCCACCCACTGAATGACGAAACCGTCGTCGGGCGGGAACCGCTCGGCGATCATCTCGCGGGCCGTATCCTCGTCGCTGGCGACGATGTCGTGAACCTGGGCATCGGCCCAGGAATCGTCAAAGAAAGAGTGAGATTGATTGTCCTTAACAAGGGATCGGACGTCCTTGTTGTAGATGGCGACTTCGAAGACCTTATCGCCGTCCTTGGTCGGGTGCCTCATCGGCCAGCCCCTTTTTCCGCGCGCCTTCCGGATTTGTTTCCTCCGGGGCCGCTGCGTCCGCATCCGAAAGAAAAGCGCAGGCAGCGGATCGTCTTTTGTTATGATTATGTGACAATCGTTGCCGCCGCCAACTTTGGTTGTCAATGAACGCCTTATATTCCTTCGATATATGCCGCTTAGCCGCGGAATTCCGCGGATCATTTGCAAGCAGCCGGCGCGAATGACCGTTGTCCGCCCGCCGCCTCAAGCGACGAATCGACGAATATTGCCACCGCCAACCTTGCGCCCTTAAGGACTCTCCATGC
The DNA here is from genome assembly GCA_002706405.1 of Rhodospirillaceae bacterium. GTDB lineage: Bacteria > Pseudomonadota > Alphaproteobacteria > Rhodospirillales > Casp-alpha2 > UBA1479. Next base: position 11,208 of record PALN01000052.1, read on the forward strand.
CCGCAACGATCGACTACTACTTCACCGTTACCTCGCCCTGGTCCTATTTGGGCGACGCGCGATTTCGCGCCATTGCCGACCGCCATGGTTGGCAGATCAATCACAAACCGGTCGATATGGGTGAGGTGTTCGCCGCCTCGGGGGGCTTGCCGCTGGCCAAGCGGCCGCCGCAACGGGTGGCCTACCGGATGATGGAACTGAAACGCTGGCGTCGCCGATTGGACGTTCCCCTGACGTTGGAGCCGGCCTATTTTCCCGCCGCCGACAAGATGGCCCGGCGTCTGATTTTGGCGGCCAAGAACGACGGACTGGACGCCCCGCGATTGGGCGATCTGGTCCATGCCTTCATGCGCGCCGTCTGGGTCGAGGAAAAGAACATCGCCGATACGGCGACCCTCGCCGCGATCATGGGTGCTGTGGGATTGGACAGCGGGCATCTGTTGGACCGTACGGACGCCGCCGATATTGTCGAAACCGAGCTGGCCTACACGGAACAGGCCAAACGCATCGGCGTGTTCGGCGCGCCCACTTATGTGATCGACGGCGAATTGTTCTGGGGCCAGGACCGCCTTGATTTTGTGGAAGAAAAGGTGTCCGCTCAAGCCCATGGTTGATGCCGCCGCGCTCAGCACCGTCGAATGGGTTTTCGCCTACGGCTCGCTCATGTGGAATCCGGGGTTCGACTGCCGGGACCGCCGCTCAGCCGAACTTGACGGGTATCACCGGGCGTTCTGCATCTACTCCCATCATTATCGGGGCACCCCGGCAAAACCCGGTCTTGTCCTGGGGCTGGATCAGGGGGGCCGGTGCCGGGGCATCGCCCTGCGCTTCAAGCCCGCGGACCGGGACGCCGTCGTCGCCTATCTGAACGAGCGGGAACTGACCGGATACGCCTACCAACCCGCGATCGTCGACATCGCCCTGGACGACGGGCAGCGGGTCGCCGCCTATACCTTCGTGACGGACCCGAACCATCCTCAATACGCGGGCGACCTCGGCCCGGAGCGTTCGGCCGAATTGATCATGTCGGCCGCGGGAGCCAGCGGGCTGAACCGCGACTACCTGATGAACACTCTGAGCCACCTGGAAGGCCTGGGCGTGCGCGACGACGCCTTGCACGCCTTGCTGGCCCGCGTGCAGCACCTGACGGGCCTTCTCGACCAGGGCGGGGGAATTTGATGGCGCGCCCGCCCGAATGCCTCTCCGCCCCGTGCCGCCCGACGTGGTAAGATTCACCGGTCGATAAGGAAAGTTTAAGGAATTCCTGGTCAAATTCACGGTTAACGGCGGGTGAATATCCCGTCGACGGCGGGCCATTGGCCCGAATGGCTGGCAATCCCGCCGGATAACGGAGCAAGGCAATGGCTGAAGACACCGCCCCCGAAGAGAAAACGGAAGCCGAAAAGGTTCACGCACTCTACGACGTTCAGGTGGAAATCACCGCTGTCCTCGGGACGGCGGAGATGCCGATCAGCCAGATCCTGAAGCTTGGCCGAGGTGCCGTCGTGGAACTCAACCGCACGGTCGGCGAGAACATCGAAATCCACGCCAACAACCGATTGGTCGCCAAGGGCGAGGTCGTGGTGGTCGAAGACCGCCTGGGCGTCACCCTGACCGAAGTGCTGAAGATCAGCCAATCTCTTAAACAGTAAGGCCGCTTGAATGCCCCGTCCTGACAAGGCCGGGCCCCTGGAGTAAAGGCAACTGCCATGGCCACCGACAGTGAAATCTACCGTGCCGCCAATCTGTTGATTCAGGAATTCGGCGATATGGCGCCCATCGGCGCACAAGTGAAAGCAGACCAGATGCAGGACCGGGGCGACCGGTCCGCGCGTTCCGTCTGGCTTCGCGTCGCGCGGGCGACCCAGGAACTACTGTCCGATTCCTCGCCCGACCACGCCACCCTGAACTGACGCCCGCCTCGGCTAACCGTCTTCTTCCAACGGTCGCGCGATGTCGCGCGGGCTGATCATCGTCATCGCCCGACCGGGATCGACCATGGAAATGAAGTAAGACTTGAGGAAACTGTCGGCCAGCACCGCCGACTGCCGCAATCGTTCACCCGCCGTCACCAGACGGTCGATCCCCTGGGTCTCTTCCAAAGCCCGGTTGACGGTTTCCGCATTGCCCACAAGATCGGCAAATCGCGGCTGGCGGGTTGCCGTATCGGATTCCAGATCACCGGCGGCGCCCTGATCTTCCGCTTGGCCCAAGGCCTCCGCTTCGAGACCGCGTGCCAAGCTGGCCGCACGAATTTCGATCCTGGTATCGCGCGCTTCCGCCGCGCGCTGCCTGTTCAGGCGCGCGGCAAGGTCTTCCTGCACCTCGTTCTTGGACAGGATGCGGTCGATACCAGAGCCGGAAACAATCTCAACCATGCCCTGAATATGGGCGTATTTCTTGGTTAATGCGAGCCCTCAGAACGATCTTCACGCAGCTTTGAAGTATCCCGTGCAATGCCTTAAGAGAGGGGATCATGGTATTGTTTCGCATTCCCAACCGGTCGAGGCCCCCTGCCCCCATGCCCCATTTCCTTCGCACGCCCTCCTTGCTCCTGACCCTGCTTTTCGTAACAGGGGTGATGCTGATGCTGGCGGCGACGCCGGCCCGGGCCGACGGCGGCCTGCTCGATACCATGCTGCAATCCGCCAAGGACGCGCCGGCAAAGCTCTATGAAGGCAAGGCCAAGACCTACAGCGCCGGGGTCATGACGCCGGAAGTGCTGACGGCCTGCCTGATTCTGGCCCACCGCATCGACGCCGTTGCCACCGACGTCGCGGCGGCGAAAGGAACGATCCGCGATCTGGACGGCCGGATTCAGGAGGCCGGGCCGCGCCTGCAACATCAGGCGATGGCCGCCCTGACGGACCAGGAGCGGCGCAAGACCTACGAAGCCCAGGTCACCGAGTACAACGCCTGGGTCGAGGAACGGCGCACCTCGGTCGAGGCCCACAACCGCCAGGTCCGCCTGTATTCGGAAATGTCGGGGCGCTTCAACGGGGAATGCAACGGTCGCGCCTATTACCCAAGCGACCTGGACACCGTCAAAGGCAGCTTGCCGCCCGACGTCGCGGCGCGGCTGCCATAACACCTCGGACCGTTACGGACTGAGCGTCAGCACATCGCCGTTCACCCGGTAGCCGCCCAGGCGGCCGAGGAAACTCATGCCCAGGAGCGAGCGTTTCATCTCGGCTCCGTTGACCGACGCCCGCACATCCTTGACCGCGATGGGACCGATGCGGATTTCGTCCAGCCGAACGGGTGCCCCCGTGACCGTGCCGTTGGCGGTTTGATAGATACGGTTGAAGCTGAGGGATTTCAGGTCGAAGCCCAGGCGTTCTGCGTCGCGCGGGCTGAGCACCACCTCGCTTGCCCCCGTATCAACCAGGAACCGGATGGCCACGCCGTTGACCAGGGCTTCGGCGACGAAATGGCCATGGTCGCCGGCGCGGATGGCGACATCGCCGACGGGCGTTTCCTGGGCCCGATGGGGCAGCAGTTCGCCGGTCAGGCGGCTGCCCAGGGCCTGGAACTCGGCGCGGAAGGAATAGCCCAACAGCAGCACGGCCCCGAGCCCGACCCAGATGGCGGCATGGCGCAGCGCCTGGCGGGCCTGAAAGCGGCCATGGGCGATGGCCGCCCCGCCGATCACGGCGACCAGCAGCAGGGCCTGGGTCAGTTGGATCTGCTCGCCGCGAGAGGTCAGCGCATCGGGGAACTGCAGCGCCAGGAACAGGACCAGCCCGGCCAAGGCCAGACCGATCACGATCATCAGGATGACGGAACGTCTCATGGCAGATGGGCCGGCGGTCGCGCCGTCACGTCTTTGCGGGCGCCGGCAGGACGCAGCGGAACACGCTGACGCTCGACTGCACGAACAACAGGGACGATTGGCGCGGGCTGGTCATCACATGTTGGGCATGGCGCCCCAGGGTCTGACAGTAATTTTCGGCTTTCACCTCGGCGACGAAAAACTGGTTCGCCGCATGCTCGATGGTGATTTCCTCACCGGTCTTCTCGACGACCGTACAGGCGCCGAGCAAGGCGAGCACAGCGATGGCGATGGTCTTGCGCATGGTCCTCTCCCGTTCCGGCGCGATGGCAGACGGAAAGACTAGCATATTTTCGGGCAGGATTAAGGCCGTCGCGCGGTCCGGGGGTGTTAGCGCCCGGTCTTCTTCCGCCACGCCGCGTAATCGGCCTTTGCCTTCGCGGTCGTCGCGGGGTAGAGGCCGATCACCGCCCGGCCCTTCTTCACCTCCTCGGTGACGAAGTCCTCGAAGGCGGTCATTTCGGTCGCTTCCTTGGCGATGGCGTCGGCCAGATGGATCGGAATGACGCAGACCCCCTCGTCGTCGCCGACGATCACGTCGCCGGGGAACACGGCGACATCGCCGCAGCCGATGGGGCCGTTCAGCTCGATCGCCTGATGGCGGGTCAGGTTGGTCGGGGCCGAGGGCCGGTTGTGATAAGCGGGAATGTCCAGGTTGCCGATCTCGGGCGCGTCGCGGAACCCGCCGTCCGAAACCACACCGGCGCAGCCGCGCATCATCAGGCGGGTGACCAGGATCGAGCCGGCCGAGGCGGCGCGCGGGTCCTTGCGGCTGTCGATCACCATGACATGGCCCTTGGGGCATTCCTCGACGCCGACGCGCTGCGGATGCTTGGGGTCCTGGAACACGGAAATGGCGTTCAGGTCTTCCCGCGCCGGGATGTAGCGCATCGTGTAGGCCTGCCCGACCATGTTGCGGCCTTTTGGCGACACCGGATGGACGTCCTGGATGAACTGGTTCTTCAGGCCGACCTTGAACAGCGCCGTGCACAGCGTCGCCGTGGACACGTTCATCAGCAGGTCGCGGGTTTTCTTTGTCAGCTTCTTGGCCATCAGGCTCTCCCATCAGGAAAGTTTAAAGACAGTCGCCCCCTCACCCTGCCCCTCTCCCCCTCCGGGGGCGAGGGAACGCCCCCTGAAAGGCCGGGAAAATCTCCCTCTCCCTTCGGGAGAGGGTCGGGGTGAGGGGTCATACTAAAGCACGGCGTCCTAAAAGATGTCCGGTTCGCCGGTCGGCGCGCCGAACTGGGTTTCCAGATAATCGAAATCGCAGCCTTCGTCGGCCTGGCGAATGTGCTGGGCGAACATCCAGCCGTAACCGCGTTCGAACTTGGGCTTGGGCGGCGTCCAGGCGGCGCGGCGGCGGGCCAGTTCGTCCTCGTCCACCAGCATGTCGATGGTCCGGTTCGGGATGTCGATTTTGACGATGTCCCCGGTCTTCAGCAAGGCCAGGGGCCCGCCGACATGGCTTTCCGGCGAGACGTGCAGAATACAGGCGCCGTAGCTGGTCCCCGACATGCGGGCGTCGGACATGCGCAGCATGTCGCGGATGCCCTGCTTCAGCAATTTCTTGGGCAGCGGCAGCATACCCCATTCGGGCATGCCCGGCCCGCCTTGCGGCCCGGCGCCGCGCAGCACCAGAACATGGTCGGCGGTGACATCCAGGTTCTCGTCGTCGACGGCCTTTTTCATTTCCGGATAGCTGTCGAACACCAGGGCCGGGCCTTCGTGATTGTAGAACCGGGGGTCGCAGGCCGACGGTTTGATGACACAGCCCTGCGGCGCCAAATTGCCGCGCAGCAGCGCCAGCGAGCCTTCGTCATAAAGCGGGTTGTCGAGCGGGCGGATGACGTCGTCGTTGTAGACCTCGGCCCCCTCCAGGGTTTCGCCCAGGGTCTGGCCGCTGACGGTCGCGGCATCCAGTTTCAGATGTCCGGTCAGGCGCGACATCAGGCCGCGCAGGCCGCCCGCGTAATAGAAATCCTCCATCAGGTAGGTGTCGCCCGACGGCCTGACGTTGGCGATCACCGGCACCAGGCGCGAGAAGGCATCGAGGTCTTCCAGCGTCATCATCACGCCGGCGCGCCGCGCCATGGCGATCAGGTGGATCACCGCATTGGTCGAACAGCCCATGGACATGGCGACGATGGCCGCGTTGTCGAAGGCGCGGCGGTCGAGGATTTTCTCCGGCGTCAGGTCTTCCCACACCATGTCGACGATGCGCCGGCCGGTCTGCGCCGCCATGCGGATATGGCCGGCGTCAGCGGCCGGGATTGACGAGGCACCGGGGATGGTCAGGCCCAGGGTCTCCGCCATCGCCGTCATGGTCGAGGCCGTGCCCATGGTCATGCAGGTGCCGTAGGACCGGGCGATGCCGGCTTCGACCTCGGTCCATTCCTCGGCGCTCAGGTTGCCGGCCCGGCGTTCGTCCCAATACTTCCAGCCGTCGGAGCCACTGCCCAGCGCCTGGCCCTTGTAGTTGCCGCGCAGCATGGGCCCGGCGGGCACATAGATCATCGGCACCCCGGCCGAGATCGCGCCCATGACCAGGCCCGGCGTGGTCTTGTCGCAGCCGCCCATGAGCACCGCGCCGTCCACGGGGTGGGAGCGGATCAGTTCCTCCGTCTCCATGGCCAGCATGTTGCGGTACAGCATGGTCGTCGGCTTGACGAAGTTTTCCGACAGGCTGATGGCCGGCAGTTCGATGGGGAAGCCGCCCGCCTGCTGCACGCCGCGTTTCACGTCGTCGACGCGGTGCTTGAAATGCGCGTGGCACGGGTTGATGTCGGACCAGGTATTGATGATCGCGATGATCGGCCGGCCTTCCCAATCGGCCCGGTCGTAGCCCATTTGCATGGTGCGCGAGCGGTGACCGAAGGAACGCAGGTCGTCGGGGGCGTACCAGCGGGCGGACCGCAGGTCAGCGTAAGTCTTGGTCTTCTTGGTAGTCATAGTGGTCGCACGTCCTGATCAGGAAAAACCATCCGCCAAAGCGAACATGAAAACGATCAACGCCGCCCCGATAAGAACACCGGCGACGCCGGGCACGATGCCGTAAAAGTCGCTCTCATGGACGCCTTCCTCTTCAAGGTCGTCGTGCAGTTCTTCGGGCGTGGTGAGGGGATTGCTCATGTGACCTCCACTGGACCTAGTTTAATGCCTGGGGCATCCACAGGGCGATTTGCGGAAAGAACATCACCAGCAGCATACCGATGATCTGAAGGAAGATGAACGGAATGACGCTGATGAAGATCTCCTGCAGAGTCACGTCCTTGGGTGCGACGGACTTCAGCCAGAAACAGGCGGGGCCGAAGGGCGGACTGAGGAAGTAGATCTGAATGTTCATGACGAACAGGATGCCGAACCAGACCGCCGCCCATTCCGGGGTCATGCCCAGTTCCGGCGCCAGATCACGCACCACCGGGGCGAACACCGGCACGGTGATGAAGATGATGGCAATCCATTCCATGAAGGTGCCGAGAACGACCAGGATCGCCATCATCACGAAGATCGTGCCAAGCGGCCCCAAGCCGGCGCCCTTGATGAGCTGGCGCATGAAATCGGCGCCCCCGATCAGATTGTACAGACCGACGAAGGCCACGGCACCCAGGATCAGCCAGATGATCGTGCCGACCACCGCCATGGTGTTGGCCAGGCAGTCACGCAGCAGCGCGTAATTGAACTTGAAGCGCACGGCGGCGACGGCGATGGCGCCGAACACGCCCACGGCGGCCGCTTCGGTGACGCTGGTGATGCCGCCGTAGATTGATCCCATGACGCAGAAGATCAGGGCCACGCACATGACGACCGCCGCGATCTGATGGCGGCCGAGCTTGGTTTCCTCGCCCGTCTTCAGGGCGATTTCCGCCGCCGTCGGGGCCAGGGTCGGATTGAGGTTGCAGCGGATGAGCACGAACGACACGTAGAACACCGCCAGCATCAGGCCGGGAATGAACCCGGCGCTGAACAGGTCGCCGATGCCGACATTGGCGCTCAGCCCATAGACGATCATCACGATCGACGGCGGGATCAACGTTGCCAGGGCGCCGGCGGCGCAAATCAGGCCGATGGTCAGCTTGCGGTCGTAGCCCAGGCGCAGCATCTGCGGCAGGGCGACCAGGCCCAACATGACGATCTCGCCGCCCATGACGCCGGACATAGCGGCCAGGATCACGGCGACGACGGTCGTCTGCACCGCGACGCCGCCGCGCAGGCCACCGGCAAAGATCGACATGGCGTCGAACAGGTCCTGGGCGATCCCGGCGCGCTCCAGGATCGATGCCATGAGCACGAAGAACGGCACCGCGATCAGCGGATATTTTTCCAGAAGATCCATGGCGTTGGTGGACACCAGGTACATGCCTTGCAGGCCGTAGAAGGCCAGGGCGCAGACCACGGAGATGATCAGCGTCACGATGCCGAGCGGCATGCCCGTCATCATCAGGACCAGAAGGGCCGCAACAATCAGCAACGAGATGGTGGCGATGCCGACACTGTCGCGGTCGACCCGGAACTGGTCGATGACGCTGCCGGATGCTTCGTGGAGATATTCTTCCAGATTGACCCACATGCCGCCGCCGCCTTCGCCGTAATGGGCGAAGATCTGAACCAGCAGGCGCAGACAGACCAGCGCCAGAACGGCATAGACAGTGACCTGCAGGACGTGGGCGCGGAAATGCCGGCCCAGGTTGACCAGCAACTGCACCAGGTAAAGAAACAGGCCGGCGAACAGGATGGTCTTGAGCATCATGGGCAGCGGCGAATTCCACGCCGAGCCGCCTCGCTCCACCAGGTCGATGCTTTCCAAAGCCCGGACCAGGGTGTCGGAAGTCAGCATGTAGAGGGCGATGACGCCGACCACCATGGCGAACAGATCAAGCCACCAGCGGGTCCGCTCCGACACCATGAGATAGAACACGGTAATGCCGATATGGCGCTTCTGCAGCGTGACGAAACCGGCCGACAGCATCCATGCGCTGGCGCACAGAACCATCACCACCTCGAACACCCATTGCGTGGGAGAATGGAAGACGTAGCGGGCCACGACCTCCCACATCGTGCAGAACGCCGCGATCAGATAGAGATTGCCGACCGCCAGGCCGAGAAACCGGCTGACATGGTCGACGGCTCGGTCGAAGGTTCCGCCCGAAGGCGCACCTACCAAGGTTTCCGTGAATCCAGACATGGCCCCCTCCTGGATCGGCAAAAAAGAAGAATGTGGACGTGAATAGCCGGACCGCCGCGCCCACCCCGGGCGCGGCGGCAAGATGCTATTTAGTCAAGAAGGCCGACGGAGCGCATGTACTTCAGATGCGCGTCCAGGGCTTCCCGAGCGAGGGGCGATTTCGACGCGAAATCTTCCCAGGCGCCGACGGCGATTTTGCGGAACTTGGCGCGTTCCTCCGTCGTCCAATCGATGACCGTGATGTCGCCACCTTTGCGCTGCATGTCGGCGATCTTCTGATCTTCAAGATCGGCTTCGCGGCGCATGGCGTCGTAGGCAGCCTGATACCAGACTTCCAGCGCGGTCTGACCCTGCGGGCCCAGCTTGTCCCAGACCTTCTTGTTCACGATGAACTGCAGAACGGCCATGGAGTGGATGCCCGGGTAGATCGGATACTTGGCGACCTTATAGAGCCCCTGGGCACTGTTGTTCACGTGAGCGGAGGCATCGGCGGCGTCGATGACCTTTTTCTCGAGCGCGGTGTAGACTTCGGAGAACGGCAGCGACACGGGCGCCGCGCCGGCGCGCTTGAACACTTCCGCGGCCAGGCCTTCGGGCGAGCGCACTTTCACGCCCTTGAAGTCGGCGACGCTCTTGATCGGAATGGTCGAAACGAAGGCTTCCTTGGCATAGGGGCCGCAGCCGACGACGTGGACCTGACCCTTCGTGTACTTGTCGTACATTTTCTGGAGGATTTCCTTGCCGCCACCGTACTGGCAGAAGGTGCGCACCTGATCGACCGTGTCGTAGCCGGCGATCAGATCACCGATCACGGCGAAAGCGGGATCACGGCCCGAGAAATAGGAAACGGCGTTCAAGTCACCGTCGAGAATGCCATTGGCCACGGCGTCGATGGTTTCCCGGTGCGGGACGACGGCCTTGGTCGGCAGAACTTCGATCTTGACCGCGCCGGCGGTCATGGCATCGAGCTTCTGCGCCCACTTTTCCGTCATGAAACGGTGGGCCCAGTCACCGGCCTTCGAGCTGGCCTGAACTTTGAGCGTTTTTGCAGCGGCACCGCCGGTCGTCCCGGCAATGACTAAGCCGCCGACAGCAAGCGCCATCAGAGTCTTCTTAAACATGATCCTTGGATCTCCCTAAATTTGGTTCTTATGTCGGTGATATTGACTTCACCCGTACTGAAATACTAATATATCAGTTGACGAGTCAAGCGCAAAGCTGGCTCGCAGGTGCAGCAAAAACCACGGATTTGAGCCGTTTTTCGAGGGGTCCTGACCACGTGACGCCAGACTCGACGCCAGACACAATCGGCCTGTTCAAAGACCGTCCCGCGCCACCGAAAGGCGGCCGTCTGACCGCCGTTCAACAAATCTATCATGACCTGAGGGACAAGATCGTCTCCCTTGATCTGCCGCCCGGCACGGTGCTTCAGACGCGCCAGATCGCGGAGCAGTTCGGGGTCAGCCCGACGCCCGTGCGCGAGGCCATTATCCTGCTTGAGGAAGAAAGCCTGGTCGACGTGTTTCCCCAGTCGCGGACCTGTGTTTCCTTCATCGACGTGCAGAGTGCGCGCGAAGCCCATTTCTTGCGCCGCAGCGTCGAGGTCGAAATCGCCCGCACCCTCGCCGTCGAAATCAGCGACAACGACGTCGATGCCCTGCGTGCCGCCATCGGCCGCCAAAGGACAGCGCTCGAAGCAGGCAACCTGTCGGCCTTCCTGCCCGCCGACAACCGATTCCACGAGATGATGTACGAGATGGCCGGCGTCGGCGGCCTGTGGGACATCATCCACGCGCGGCGCGCCCATCTGGACCGGCTGCGCCGTCTGCATCTGCCGACCGAGGGCAAGGCGGCGAAGATCATCCGCGACCATGAAGCCATTCTCGACGCCATCGCCGCGCGCAACCCCAACGAGGCCGAAGCCGCCGTGCGCGCGCATTTGAAGGGCACGGTATCCGCGACAGAGGAAATGCGCGCCGTCTTCCCCGAATACTTCGGATAGGCCAAAATCCAGGAAACGAACACCACGCGAACAAGGAAACATCCCATGACCACAGCCCCCGTGATCGCCGACAATCAGGTCGCGGCCTACAACAACAAAGGCTACATCGTCGTCGAGGACATCTATTCCCCCGCGGACGTCCAGGAAATGCGCGACGCGCTCGACGGCCTGATCGCAAGCGCTCATGGCCTGACCGACCACACCGACGTCATCGACCTGGAACCCAACCATACCCCCGATGCGCCGCGCGTCCGCCGCATCAAGGAGCCGTTCAAGAATCACGACGTGTTCAACCGGATGGGCCGCCACCCGCGCCTGATCGCGGTGCTGACGGCACTGCTCGGCCCGGCGTTCCGCATGCACGGCTCCAAGATCAACCTGAAGTCGGCGGAGTACGGCTCGCCTGTGGAGTGGCACCAGGACTGGGCCTTCTATCCCCATACCAACGACGACGTGCTGGCCGTCGGCGTGATGCTCGACGACATGACGGAAGAAAACGGCCCCCTGCTCTGCGTACCGGGATCACATACCGGGCCGACCTACGACCATCACCAGGACGGCCGCTTCATCGGCGCCATGGACCCGGACCTGCCCGGCGCCAACCTGGACACGGCCGAAACCATCACCGGCCCGGCCGGGGCCTGCAGCTTCCATCACGCGCGGACCATTCACGGCTCGGGCCGGAATACCTCGGGCCGCAGCCGCACCTTGCTGCTCTACCAGATCGCCGCCGCCGACGCCTGGGACATCCGGGGATTCGGCAAAGAGGCTTCCTGGGAGGAATACGCCGCGACCTTTATTGCCGGCGAACCGACGCTGGAGCCTCGCCTGGCGCCCGCGCCGGTCCGTCTGCCCTACCCGCCCCCCCTGAAAGGCGGGTCCATCTACGAAAGCCAGTCCCTGGCCAAGAAAAAATTCTTCGGCGCCAAGACCGCCGCCGAGTAACCCCGTCACCGATCACGCCCATCCAGACCAAGACCGGAGCCCCCATGGCCAAGAAAAAAGTTCTCATGACCGAGCGGATTCACCCCGCCGGACACGCAATCCTGGACGCCCGCGACGACATCGAGGTCGTCATCGCCGAAGACGTCAGCGCCGAAGGCCTGGCGAAAGTCCTGCCCGGCGTCCACGGCATCGCCGTGCGCACGGCGCAGTTGCCGGAATCGGTCCTGGCCCATGCCAACGACCTGCAGGTCGTCTCACGCCACGGCGTCGGCTGCGACAACATCGCCGTCGATCACCTGACGGCGCGGGGCATTCCGGTCTGTATCGCCTCGGGCGCCAATGCGCGCTGCGTGGCCGAGCACACCATGACCATGATGATGACCCTGGCCCGCGACCTGACCGGCCAGACCGCCGCCGTGCGCGAGGGACGCTGGTCCGACCGCGGCACGTTCAAGGCGAAGGACCTGTACCGCTCGACCATTCTGATCGTCGGCTACGGGCGCATCGGCCGTCTGCTCGCCCCGTTGTGCAAGGCCTTCGGCATGGACGTCGTCGTCGCCGATATCAAGCTCGACCGCGATCTCGCCGCCCAGCAGGGCGTGCGCGCGGTCGAGGATTTCCGCCCCGAACTTCCCAAGGCCGATTTCGTTTCCCTGCATGTGCCGCTGGATGAAACAACCCGCCACCTGATCGGGCCCGAGGAACTGGCGGCCATGAAGCCCGGCGTCATTGTCATCAACAATGCCCGCGGCGGCGTGGTCGACGAGCACGCCCTGGCGGCGGCCTTGGACAGCGGCCATGTCAGAGGCGCCGGGGTCGACGTCTTTTCACAGGAGCCGCCGCAGGAAGACCATCCCCTGGTCAAGCATCCCCGGACGGTGCTGGCACCCCATAACGGCGCGGCGTCGTTTCTGGCACTGGAAGCGGCGGCGATGATGACGGCGCAGAACATCCTCGATCAGTTCGACGGCTGCCTGAAGGATGAGATGATCTTCAACCTGGACGGCTTGCAACGCACGTCCTGACATTCGGTTCAGGAGGACAGAACCTTGAAAGAACCACTTCGCGACCGCCTGTTGCGCGGCGACGTTCTGACCGGAACGTTTCTGAAGACGCCGGCGTTTCAGTTGGTCGAGGTTCTGGCCATGTCGGACGTCGACTTGATCGTCCTTGATGCGGAACACGCGCCGTTCGACCGGGGATCGATCGACGCCTGCCTCGGCATCGCCCGGGCGTTGGACTTTCCCGTCCTGGTACGAACACACGACGGCAGCCCCGGCACGATCCTCACGGTGCTCGACAGCGGCGCAACGGGCGTGATCATCCCGCATATCGACAGCGCCGCCAAGGCCGAGGCCATCGCCCGCGCCGCCCGCTTCGGCCATGGCGGGCGCGGCTATGCCGGTTCGACCCGGTGGGCCGGCTACGCGACCCGCGCCATGCCGGAGGTTCTGGCGCAAAGCCGCAAGGAGACCGTCGTGCTTGCGCAGATCGAAGAACCGGAAGGTGTCGAGGATATCGACGCCATCGCCGCCGTCGAAGGCATCGACGGCCTGTTCGTCGGCCCCGCCGACCTGGCGGTGTGCTACGGCCTGACCGATCCGGCCGCTCCCGAGGTTCGGGCCGCGATCAAGCGCGTCGGTCAGGCGGCGCAGAAACACGGCAAATGCCTGATCACCTTCGCCCCCAACGCCAGCTGGGCGGCCGAGCTCAAGGCGCTCGGCGTGACCGTGTTCTTCATCGCCTCGGAGCATGCCTTCATGCTGGACGGCGCCAACGCCGCGGCTCGGGGAGTATCGGGCGCATGACCACGCAAACGGTTTACATCGGCTCCGGGGCCGGCTTCGCCGGCGACCGCATCGACGCGGGCCTGCCCGTGGTCGAAACCCTGGCCCGGCGCGACGGCCCCCGCTACCTGATCTTCGAGGTCATGGGGGAACGAACCCTCGCCATCGCCCAGCGCATCAAGATGCGCAACCCGGAATTGGGCTATTCGCCCTATCTGGAACCCTATCTGCGCGGTGTGCTGAAACCGGCCAAGGACGCGGGCGTGCGCATCGTCGCCAACCTGGGCAACGCCAATCCGCTGGGCGGCGCCCGGAAGACGTTGGAGATCGCGAAGGAGCTCGGCATCGAAGGCCTGCGCGTCGCCGTGGTGCTGGGCGACGACCTGTTGGGCTTTATGACCGCCGAGGACGTTGCCGGTCTGCCGACCATCGAAGGCGTGACCATCCAGGGCAAGGAAATCGTCGCCGCCAACGCCTACCTCGGCGCGCGGCCCGTGGCCGAGGCCCTGACCCTCGGCACGGACGTGGTGCTGGTCGGGCGGACGACGGATGCGGCCTTGGTGCTGGGCCCGCTGATCCATGAGTTCGGCTGGACCGAAGACGACTGGGACCGCCTTGCCGCCGGAACCCTGGCCGGCCACCTGCTGGAATGCGGCGGTCAGGTCACGGGCGGGTATTTCTGCGACCCGGGGTTCAAGGACGTGCCGGGCATGGACGAGCTCGGCTTTCCCATCGGCGAGATCGGCGCCGACGGATCGCTCGTCATCACCAAGGCCGAGAACACGGGCGGCCTCGTCACCAAGGCGACGGTGACCGAGCAGATCCTTTACGAAATGCATGACCCGGCGGCCTATCTGACGCCGGATGTGGCGCTGGACGTCACCGGCGTGACCCTGGCCGACGACGGCAAGGACCGCGTGCGCGTTCTGGGTGCCAAGGGCCATCCGCCGCCGGAAATGCTGAAAGTCACCGTCTCCGCCGACGGCGGCTGGCTGGGCGAGGCTGAACTGACCTACGCCGGGCCCAATGCGCTTGCCCGCGCCAACCTGGCCGCCGACATCGTGCGCAAGCGCCTGGCCAGCCGCGGCGTAACAGACCCCGTGCGGGTCGAAATCGTCGGCGCGGGTGCCGCCTTCGATAACGATGCATCGGACCGCCAGCGCGGCACCAACATGCCCCTGGACGGCGAGTACCGCCTGCGCGCCGCCGTGCGCACGGACGACAAGGCGACGGCCCAATATGTGAATGACGAGGTCCTGAGCCTGTTCTGCTCCGGCCCGGCGGGGGGCGGCGGCTATCGCTGCTCGATCACCGGGCAGGTCAATACGGCTTCGGTCCTGGTGCCGCGCGGCCCGGTCGAGGCCCAGGCAAAAGCCGAAGAGGTGACGGCATGACGGATACCCTGACCCTGCCCCTTCACGCCGTGGCCCATGGCCGCGCCGGCGACAAGGGAAACCGCTCCAACATCTCCGTCGTCGCCTACGTGCCGGATGCCTTCGCCCATCTGTGCGAGCAGGTGACTGAGCAGAAGGTCCTCGACCTGTTCCGCCACAAGGGGGCAACCAACGTCACGCGCTATGTGCTGCCCAACCTCAACGCGCTCAATTTC
This sequence comes from Rhodospirillaceae bacterium, assembly GCA_002706405.1. GTDB lineage: Bacteria > Pseudomonadota > Alphaproteobacteria > Rhodospirillales > Casp-alpha2 > UBA1479. The sequence goes on from PALN01000052.1 coordinate 26,568, forward strand.
GTCATCGACGACGCGCTTGAAGGCGGGGTCAACAGTGCGCTGACCCAGGACCTGCACGGCAAGACCTTGTCGTTCCTGTTGCTGGGTGAGATCGAGGTTACCGTGCCGGCAAGCTGCGTGCCGGCGGGATCGCGCTATCTAGCCGACTGATCCAGATTCTTAGCGGCGGCCGCGTCGGGCCCGCCGTTGAGGAATTCCGCGTTGTCTTGGATCAAGGTCTTCAGAAAACTGTGCACGTTGCGGATGCGCGGGATGTGTTCCAGATCGTCGTGCATGCTGAGCCAGAAATCCCGCTTCACGCACAGCCGGTCGCCCAGCACCCGTTCCAGGCGCGGATCCTGATCGGCGACGAAGGTGGGCTGCATGGAAATGCCCATGCCCGCCGCCGCCGCGTGATATTGGCCGACCAGACTGGTCGAGCGGAACACCACGTTCTGATCACGCAGCACATCCGACAGCCAGCGCACCGCCGGGATCGCCACCAATTCGTCGATGTAGTCGATGAAGCGATGCTGTTTCAGGTCTTCGATCGTCTGCGGCCGGCCGTAGCGATCCAGGTAGTCCTTGGAGGCATAGAGGAACAACGCGAACTCACCGATCTTTTCGCTGGTGATGCGATGGCCGCTCGGCCGCGGAAAGCTGATGAGGACATCGGCCTCGCGCTTTGACAGGTTGACCCAATGGGACGCCGTCACCAGTTCCACGTTGATCGACGGATGCTGTTCATAAAGCGCCAGCATGCGCGGCGCCAGATACAGGCTGCCGAGCGCTTCCATGGTCGCGACGCGGATCGTGCCGCTGACCTCTGCCGCCTCGCCGCTGAAGGTGGTGGCAATCTGGGCGATATGCGCTTCGATGCCTTCGGCCTCGCGCAGCAGGTCCTCTCCCCGATCGGTCAGCAGAAAGCCGCCCGGGGTGCGCTCGAACAGCTTGGCGCCGAGCGCCGCTTCCAGCGTCTTGATCCGCCGCCCGACCGTGGAATGGGTCAGCGACAGCGACCGTGCCGCATGGCTGAGCGAGCGATGACGCACCAGGGCCAGAAACAACGCGATGTCATCCCAGTCGAAGCGGGACAGCTCCGAGGCATAGGCGCGCGGTTTGGGTTCCTGTTTGGTCACGTTCGGCTCTCCCAGAATGATGGGCGGACCTTACCCCACCGCGGCATCGTCCTCCAAGGTTCCGGCTTCGAGTGCCGCAAACGGCATTGCCCGGCCCTGCCCGCCCAGATCCTCGAACTGCGCCGGCGCCTGTTCGCGCCGCCGGACCGTCAGCCCGAACACGTCGTAGCGATTGTAATAGCCGGACACATCATGGAACTGCTTGGGCACGATGCAGTCTTCCAGATCGATCTGTTCGATCAGCAAATGGTCTTCGTCCTTGCCGCTTTCGGCAATGGGCAAGCCGCTCGGCCCGACGATCAGGGAAACACCGGAGGGTGATTCCTTGACGATGCGCACCGCGTCGTCGTTGACCTGGGAAATGATGTCGTAGGCGGTGTCGTCGAGGCGCGCGGCGCAGACGATGTTGAATACCTTGCCTTCGAACGAATGGGCCGCCGCCCGGATACGGTTCGCCGCCGCCAAATCGTAGCGGTCGTTGGCCGACGGCTCGTGGGTCGGCCAGACGGGCGGATAGGTGGAAATATGGATCTGCTCACCCTGGGCGATCAGGCTGTAACGCGCCAACGGGTTGGTGTTCTCGCCGCAGATCAGGGCACCGATACGGCCAAGCGGCGTATCGACCACACGCAGGCCCGCGCCGTCGCCGTTCGCCCAGACCAGCTTTTCATAGAACGTGGGCACCAGTTTGCGGTGATGATTGAGGATCGAGCCGTCGGCGCCGATCAGAAGATTGCTGTTCCAGATGCAGCCGACGCTGCGGTCCGTCGATTCGCTGATGCCGATCGACACGATCATGCCCGTGTCGCGCGCCGCCGAGCAGATCTTCAGGACCTCCGGCCCCGGCACGCGGATGGACTGGCTGACGAACCGTTTGAACAGATCATGATTGTGGATGGGCGCCGCCAAGGCCGGCCACACGGGAAACCCGGGAACGAACGATTCCGGAAAGGCGATCAACTGCACGCCTTCCGCCGCCGCCTTGTGGATGTACTCGCACGCCTTGTCGACGGTGGCGCGGGCATCTAGATAGACCGGCGCCAGATGAGCCGCCGCGACCGTGATTTTATGGTTCATGTTCGGTCTCGTGTTGTCGCGAGGTGGCGCCGGCCATCTCCCCTGTGGCGTGGGGAGGGAGACGCGGGCGGAGACGGCCGGCTCCTCGCAGTGGTTATCGGGTACCGCAGGCGTGGACTACAGCTTGTAGGTGCGGAAGTCGTAGCGCGGCGGCAGTTTCGCCATCAGGTCCTCACGGGGAATGCGCTTCTTGAGGACAAATTTGGAATCCTCGACGCGGCTCATGTAGCAATCGATCATGCCGCTGTGGTCCTCGGCGCGCAGGATCTTCGATCCCTGCGGGTGGGCCATGGAGTTTTCCATCTTCAGACCTTCGAGCGCTTCGATCACGCCGGGCGTGTCTTTGTTGGTCTGCCAGCCGGAAGCCTCGATGGCGGCCTTGAGGGCGAAGAAGTTCTCGTAGCTCTGCCAGGCGTGGCTCTTGGCCATGACCTTGCCGGAGCTTTCTTCCTTCGCGTAGACCGGATCGACGCCCATCATCTCGACGAACTTGGCGTGGTACTCATCGTTCTTGAACTCCAGCGGACGCGGGAAGTTCTCCAGGAAGTAGACGCCTTCGGTCGCCCCGTCGATGTCGCGGGGATCGATTGCCTCGATGGTCCCGGACACGGAATACATCTTCATCTTTTCGTCCAGGCGCATGGATTTGGACTGCGTATAGAAGGCAACCGACAGCGCGCCGAAGAACACGGAGAACAGGACTTCCGTTTCTTCCGGAATACGCGCCAGGTACGGCACCAGATCCTTGGTGCCGAGCGGCACGGCGATGGGATCGTTGACTTTGCCGCCGGCGGCTTCGATCAGCTTGCGGTGTTCCTGGTGATGGCTATGGCCCCAGGCGTAATCCGGGAAGATCATGGTCCAGTTCTTGCCCAGGTTTTCCATGGCCCAAGGCACCCCGGCCGCGGCCAGAGCATAGGTGTCGGTACCGGTACGGAAGCTATAGCGCGAGCCCTTGGAGCCCGTCGCCTCGGTCGCTTCACCGGCCGAGAAATACGGCGTCTTCAATTCCGTCGCGATGGGGATCGAGGCCAGCATGATGCCCGAATGGACGGAGCCGACAACGAACGACGCTTTCTGCCGCTGGATCAGCGAGCGCAGCTTGCGCGCACCTGCGGCGGGGTTCGATTCCGTGTCCGCCACAGCCAACTCGACCTTGCGTCCGGCGATGCCGCCGCCTTCGTTGATCACCTTGACCGCCGCCTGGGCGCATTTGTCGTGCCAATAACCCCAGGATGAGAAACCACCGGTCAACTCGCACTGATGGCCGATCACGATGGGACCGGATGCTTTGGCGAACGCGTTATGGGTGATCCCGAAATAGGCCGTCGTCGCGGCCGCACCACCCGCCAATGCGGTCTGCAGGAAGGATCGCCGCGTCTGGCCTGCACGGGGTGCCGCGGCCGGCTTCGATTTCACGTCTTTGGTCATGTTCTGTCTCCAGCTGGGTTGAGTGACGAATGGTCGTGAAGCCCCGCCTTCATCGGCGGTTGTTAGACGGTGACCCCGAGATACCGGTGCAGGGTCTCCTTATCGTCTTTAAGGTCCTGGGCGGCGGCCTGGTGAACGACGGCCCCCTTCTCCATGATGTAGATGCGTGAACACAGACGAAGTGCGGTCTTGATGTTCTGCTCGACCAGCAGGATCGACACCCCTTCGTCGTTGACCGCCTTGATCTCGCGGCGGATATCCTGAACCAGGATCGGCATGATGCCTTCGGTCGGCTCGTCCAGGATCAGCAGCCGTGGCTGCATGACGAGACAGCGCGCGATGGCGAGCATCTGCTGTTCGCCGCCGGACAACGTTCCGCCGGGCTGGCTCAGCCGTTCCTTAAGGCGCGGGAAGCGGTCGAACACATAATCGAAGACCTGCGACGGCGGCGCCTTGGTCAGGCCGATTTCCAGATTTTCTTTCACGGAAAGAGACGGGAAAATTCCCCGCCCCTGCGGCACATAGCCGATCCCCGTGCTGGGAATGGTGTGCGGCGCGATGTCGGTCAGATTGCTGCCGTTGAAGGAAATCTCGCCGCCGGTCGCCTTGACCAGGCCCATGATGGTTTTCAACGTCGTCGTCTTGCCGACGCCGTTGCGGCCCAGAAGCCCCACGGCCTCGCCGGACTGCACCTTTAGCGATGTCCCCTGCAGGACATGCACCTTGCCGTAATGGGCGTGGACGCCATTCAACTCAAGCATCGTCGTCCCCCAGGTAAGCCGCGCGCACATCGGCGTTTTCGGATATCTCGGCCGGCGTTCCGCGCGCCAGCACCGTGCCCAGCGCCATGACGATGATGTCGTCGGAAATGTCGAACACCACCTCGATGTCGTGTTCGATGATCACGATGTCGATGCGCTTGGACAGTTCACGAATCTTCTCCACGGTGCGCTCGGTCTCGGCCGGGCCCATGCCGCAGATCGGCTCGTCCAACAACAGAAGCTTGGGCTCGGTCGCCAGGGCAATGCCGATCTCAAGCAGCGCCACGTCGCCGTATGACAGGTTGACCGCCTCTTGCGATGCCAGATGGGTCAGCTGCAATTCCTCAAGCAGCGCATCGGCGCGCTCGTTCGCCACGCGGCAGGCTTTCATGCTGGTGAACGGGCGGAAAATGCCTTGCCGCGACTGCGCCGCGATCCACAGGTTCTCGCGCACCGTCATGCCGTGGAAGACACTTTTGATCTGCAGGGTACGCGCCAGCCCCAGGCGGCTGATCTCATGGACGGAACTGTTCGTGATGTCCTTGCCCATGAAGCGGATTGATCCGGCCGATGGGTTGAGGATGCCCGTGATGACATTGAACAGGGTCGTCTTGCCCGCTCCGTTAGGGCCGATCACCGCCGTCAGCTTGCCGCTGTCGACCGTGGCATGCACGCCGCCGAGGGCCGCCAGGCCACCGAAATGTTTCTCGACGCCGTCGATTTCAAGGATCGGGGTTGCGGTCATGGCTGGTCCTCCCGTTTGTCACCGGCAACAGGATCAGGGGTCTCCGGACGGGCGATGCGATTGACCAGGGCATGCCAAAGTCCGCCCAGGCCCTTGGGTGCAAAGATCACGACCAGGATGACGATGACGCCGACCAGGATCTGGTAATGCTCCCAGATGTGGGACAGTTCCTCGCGCAGAACGATCAGCAGCGACGTTCCGATCACCGGCCCCAGGAGCGTGCCCGCCCCGCCGATGATGGCCCAGACCACTGCTTCGCCCGACACGTGATAGAACATGTAGGACGCCGAGGCATAGCGTCCGAAGAAGGCGAACAGCGCCCCCGCGGTGCCGGCGATGAAACCGGCGATGACGAACGCCGTCAGGCGGATCAGATAGACGTTAAGCCCGATCAGCGACGCCCGCGTGGCGTTTTCCCGGACCGTGCGGAAGGCCCAGCCGAGCGGGCTTTTCAGGATCACACCCAACAGCACGTAGCAGATGCCGACCATGGCGATGATGAAGTAGTACTGCACCGTGGGATCGGTCAGCGACAGTTCCCAGTCGCCCAGGCTGACGATCGGCGGCATGGAGAACGACAAGCCGTCATCGCCGCCGGTCAGCGGCTTCCAGGACAGGGCCGCGAAATAGAAGATCAGCGAGAACACAACGGTAATGATCGCGAAATAATGCCAGGTCAGGCGTACGGCGAGCGCCCCCGCGATCAAGGCCATCACCGTCGCCAACAAGACGCCCAGACCGAAGGCGGGCCAAAACCCGAGCCCCAGCTTGGCGACGCCGATGGCGACCCCATACATGCCCATGCCGAAGAACAGGGCCTGACCGAACGACAGCAGGCCGACATACCCGAACAGCAGGTTCACGCTGGCGGCCAGCAGGGACCAGATCAGCATTTCGGAGTAGATATCGACCCAGAATTCATCGACCACCAGCGGCAGCAGCCAGGGGGCGGCGACGGTCAACAGTGCGACCAGGGCAAGGCCCAAGCGGTTGATTGTGGCCGCCGTCATCGTGTCGCCCCCGAGAAGATACCGTGCGGACGGACCAGCAGAACGACGCTCATCAGGCAAAGCGAGCCGATCCGCGCCAGGGTCGGGTCCGTGAAGCTGGCCATCACGCCTTCGAAAAAGGCGAGCATGACAGCGGCCGCGACCGTGCCTTCCATATTGCCCAAGCCGCCGATGATCACCGCCATGAAGCAGAACGGCAGGATATCGACGCCGGCCTGGAAGTCGACGGTGGTGATGGGACCGGCGACGACGCCGCCGAGCGCCGCCATGGCGAAGCCGATCGCGAAGGTCACCATATAGACCCGGCGGGCCGGGATGCCCATGGCCGTTGCCGTTTCCGGATCGAAACGGACGGCGCGCATCCAGGTGCCCAGCTTGGTCCGATGCAGGAACAGGAAGAAGCAGCAAATGGCGGCGATCGACAACAATGCCGCGAACAGGCGGTAGATTTCGTATTCCAGCCCGAACAGCAGCACCGTGCCTTCGATGGGCGCCGTCAGGCGGGCCGGCGTGGCCCCGAAGGTCGCCCGCACCCCTTCCTGAAGGATGATCGACAGGCCGAAGGTTGCGACGATGGACAAGGCCGCCGCGTTCTTGATCGGCTGGATCACCGTGTATTCGATCAACGCCCCAAGGGCGAAGCCCACGATCGGCACAATGGCGAAGGCGAGCCAGTAATTGCCTGTCGCGTCGAATACGAACCAGGCCATCACGGTGCCGACCATAAAGAAGTCACCGTGGGCGATGTTGATGATATCGAGAAGCCCGAAAATGATCGACAGGCCCAGGGCGATCAACGCGATGATCAACCCCCAAACGATGCCGTTCATCCCAAGCGCTATGACAAGTTCCATGGCTTTAAGCGACCCCCATGTGAGCACCCGTTTTTTGGTGCATGTTGCGAAGACGGTGCCTTGAATTAATTTGAACGGCAATTCGAAATTTTTGCACGTATCTGTGCAAAAATAATCAGATATCTCCGTCAGAGATCATATCTTCGTATTCAAAATGGGTCATGTAAAGCTTGGCGCAGCGGACAAGCCATTGGAAACACAGGCGTGTTTTTCGGCGTCACGCGCGTTGGCGAGGGCGCCCCTGTCGGCGGCGCTGCGGCTATTTACCGCACAGGATGGCCCCATAGCGGATGGTGAATAGGGCAAAGGCCGCACACCACAATCCACCCGACAGGGACAGAATCAGGTGATAGTCGCCCGTGAACGGGGCGCCGACACGGGCCGCCGCGGCCAGGAACGCGAAAATATAAACGGCGGTTGTCGCCGCATCGGCAGCCAGCGCCCGTCCCGTATGCCCCAGGGTCGCCCGGGTCATCACGGCCAGCACCATGCCCCCCATGGCCCCGGTCGTCAGGGCGTGAAGGCCCGCCGTCTGCGGGATATCGTCGGCGAATTCAGTGACCCCGATCAGTAACAGCCCGACCGGAACCCATAGGTATCCGGCGTGCAGGCTCCAGACCAGGGGGTCGCGCAGGCAGTGCAGGCCCCGCCAGCGGCCGATCCGAACGACATGCAGCGCCCCTGCCCCCAGAAGCAGATACGCCGTCACCGCGTGATTTGGCAGGGCGACCCAGCCCGCGAGGGCCAGCAGGGTCACCAGCAGCACACCGCGGTCGAAGCCGTTGAAGGGAACCGGGCGGGCGACCGCGGGTCGGTTTTTGGCCAGCCAATTACCCGTGAAACTGGGGATGATCCGCCCCCCGACCAGCGAGATCAGCATGACGATCACGGCAACCCCCAGGTGGGGCCCGACCTGCTCCGGCACGGCGATGCCCGCAACCTCGGCATGGGACAGACCGTTGGCGACGGCCAGCAGCCCGACCGCACCGACAACCGGCAGGTTGCGCCAGTTGCGTCCGGCGACGATCTCGCGCAGCGCCACCGCGATAAGCGCCAGAAGAAACGTCCCGTCGATCACGGCGGCGGGCAGGACGCCCAGGGTCGCACTATGGGCGACCGCGACACGCCCGGCGAACCACAGCCCGAACAGACCGATCAGCCCCCATCCCTGCAGGGGCATCCGCCCGGTCCAATTGGGAATGGCGGTCAGAAGAAAGCCGGCAATGACCGCGGCGATGACGCCGAACAGCATTTCATGGGCGTGCCACATGATGGCTGGAAATACGGTGCGGATCGTTATGTCCCCGGTCAGAACGGCAACCCACAGGGCGACATAAACGACCGCCGACACCCCCGCCGCCAGAAAGAACGGCCGAAACCCTTGTTTGAACACGGCCGGGCCGGCCCATTCCGCATACCGCGGGACCACTTCCGAATCGCTTATCCGTATAGCCATCTTCGACCTCCTTGCCTGCACTGACAACGGGCGCCAGGACCGACCACGTCCCGGCCCTGCCATCCATGTGGCGCCTCCCGGGGTTGAGTTAAAGGCCGGAGCCGACCACCAATGGCAATATGACGCAGACCGATGGGCCGCGACTTGACCAAACTCAAGCCGCGCCATCAATTTCGGTGCATGTCAGGGAGAGGATCGGTCGCGCTGCAGGGATCGAACCTGTGACCTACAAAAAGGGCACCTCTCTACCTTTTTGACCTGTGGCGCAATATTGCCACAGCAAGTATTACTGGCGGTTCTTTTGGCAAAGAAAAACCCCTGAAAACGCTATTGTTTCCAGGGGCTTAAATTGGTACGCGCTGCAGGGATCGAACCTGCGACCTACTGATTAAAAGTCAGTTGCTCTACCAACTGAGCTAAGCGCGCATAGTGGTGTCCGGGGCCCCGCGGGGCGGTGCCCGGCAAGGCAGGCGGGAAATTACGGGCCAAAGGCCGCAAGGTCAACGCCCGAAACCGCATTTTTAAAGGTTTTCGCCCTCCGGGCCAAAGATGTCGGAGATCAATCAGCCGCGTTCTTGCGTTCGGCAAAGCGCACCATCAGGCGTTCCTTCACCGCGGGCGAGACGAAATGACCGACATCGCCGCCCAAAGAGCCGATTTCCTTGACGAAACGGGACGAGATGAACTGATGACGTTCCGACGCCATGAGGAACACGGTTTCCACCTTGGGATTGAGACGAGCGTTCATGCCGGCCATCTGGAATTCGTACTCGAAGTCGGACACGGCACGCAGGCCGCGAACGATGAGCGATGCCCCGACCTGGCCGACGAATTCCATGAGCAGATTGTCGAAGGGTTTGACTTCGACCCGGGCCGCGATCCCGGGGTCGAGGGCCGCGATCTCGGCTTCGAGCATCTCGACCCGTTCCTCGAGCGTGAACAGAGGCCCCTTGCCCGCGTTGACCGCGACGGCGACGACCAATTCGTCGACCACCCTGGCACCCCGCGTGATGATGTCCATATGCCCCTTGGTCACCGGATCAAAGGTGCCGGGATAAACGCCGCGATGACCGGACATCAGGAGTCCTCCCCTTCGGATTTCTCCGCAGCATCGCCGGAAGCCTCAGCCGCGTCCGGGGCCGGCGCATCGGCGGTTTCGGCACCGCCTTCTCCGTCCTCGTCCTCGTCCAATTCTTCGCCGTCGTCCTGCACGTCGCGCAGGCGCGACACGGAAACCACGTGTTCGTCTTCCGCCGTGTTGAATACCCGCACCCCGCGCGATGACCGGCTATAGATGGAGATGCCGTCCACGGGCACGCGGATGATCTGGCCACCGTTGGACACCATCACAAGCTGGTCTTCGTCGAGCACGCCGAAGGCCGCGACCACGCGGGCGTCGGGCTTGCCCGCACGCTCGACATTGATGTTGCCGACGCCCTGCCCGCCACGCCCGGAAATCCGGTATTCGTAGGCCGACGTGCGCTTGCCGTAGCCATCGTCGGTCAGGGTCAGGATGAACTGCTCGTTCTCGACCATTTCAGCGAACTTGGGTTCCTGCAGGCGGGCGGCCAGTTCCTCATCGCGCGCCTTGTCCTCGGGGCGCTCGGAATAATCGCCGGACACCAGGCGGCGGGCCGCATTGCGCGCCTGCAGATAGGCGTCGCGATCGTCCGTTTCGACCTTCACATGGCGCACCACGGACAGCGCGATCAGTTCGTCGCCCTTGGGCAGCCGCATGCCGCGCACGCCGTGGGACGACCGACCGGAAAACACCCGAACGGCGGACACAGGGAAGCGGATGCACTTGCCGCCGGCGGCCGACAATAGAATGTCGTCGTCCTCGGTACAGACACGCACACGGACCAGCTTGTCGTCCGCATAGTCGCCTTCGAACTTCATGGCGATCTTACCGTTGGACCGCACATCCGTGAAATCGCTGAGCGCGTTGCGCCGCACATAACCGGAGGCCGTGGCGAACATCACGAACTGATCGCCCCAGGTTTCCTCGTCCTCGGGCAGCGGCATGACGGTGGAGATCGTCTCGCCTTCTTTCAGCGGCAGCAGATTGATGAACGCCTTGCCGCGCGCCTGCGGCGTGCCGACGGGCAGACGGTAGACCTTCATCTTGTAGACCATGCCGGCGGAGGAGAAGAACAGCATGGGAGTATGCGTGTTCGCCACGAACACCTGGCTGACGAAATCCTCGTCGCGGGTCGCCATGCCGGACCGCCCCTTGCCGCCGCGACGCTGGGCGCGGTAGGTCGACAACGGCACGCGCTTCACATAGCCCGCGTTGGTCACGGTCACGACCATGTCCTCGCGCTGGATCAGGTCTTCGATGTCGTGTTCGAATTCGTATTCTTCCAGGGTCGTGCGGCGAGGATCGGCGAATTTTTCACCCATTTCGACCAGTTCGTCGCGCAGCAGCTTGAACAGCATCTCGCGCGAGGCCAGCAGCTCCAGATAGTGGCGGATCTGCTCGCAAAGTTCTTCCAGGTCGCCGCCGATCTTGTCCCGTTCCAGCCCGGTCAGGCGGTGCAGGCGCAATTCCAGAATGGCGCGGGCCTGTTCTTCGGACAGCTTATAGATACCGTCGACCACGGCCCGGCCCGGCTCGTCGAGCAGGCGGATCATGGGTTCGATGTCTTGCGCCGGCCAGTCACGCGCCATCAGTTCCTCGCGCGCGGTCTGCGGATCCTTGGCGCCGCGAATCAGGGCGATCACGTCATCGATGTTGACCACGGCAACGGCCAGACCGGCCAACACATGGGCCCGCTCCCGCGCCTTCGCCAATTCAAAGATCGTGCGCCGGCGAATGACCTCTTCGCGGAAGGCGACGAAGGCAGCGATGATGTCCTTCAGGTTCATCATCTTGGGCCGGCCGCCGTCAAGCGCCAGCATGTTGACGCCGAACGACGTCTGCAGCGGCGTGAAGCGGAACAATTGCGCCAGCACGACCTCGGGCTCGGCGTCGCGCTTGATCTCGACGACCACGCGCACGCCGTCGCGATCGGATTCGTCGCGCAGGTCGGAAATACCCTCGATCTTCTTGTCGCGCACGGCGTCGGCCATGATCTCGATCATGCGCGCCTTGTTCACCTGATAGGGAACCTCATGGACGATGATGGCGAAGCGGTCCTTGCGGATTTCCTCGATCGAGGTCTTGCCTCGCACGACCACGGAACCGCGCCCCGTGTGATAGGCCGATATGATCCCCTGCTTGCCCAGAATCTGCGCGCCGGTCGGGAAATCGGGGCCTTGCACGTGATTGGCGATCAACTCGTCAATGGTGATGTCCGGATTGTCGATATAGGCGCAGCAGGCGGAGATAACCTCGCCCAGGTTATGGGGCGGAATATTGGTCGCCATGCCGACGGCGATACCCGCGGCACCATTGACCAGAAGGTTCGGGAAGCCCGCCGGCAGCACCACCGGCTCGCGCGACGATTCGTCGTAGTTGGGCTGGAAATCCACCGTTTCCCGGTCGATATCCTCCAGCAGCGCATGGGCGGAGCGCGCCAGGCGCGCCTCCGTGTATCGCATGGCGGCGGCCCGGTCGCCGTCCATGGATCCGTAGTTGCCCTGCCCGTCCACCAACGGCAGACGCATTGAGAAATTCTGCGCCAGGCGCACCATGGCGTCATAGATCGCCTGATCGCCATGGGGGTGATATTTACCCATGACGTCACCGACGATACGCGCCGATTTACGGTACGGCTTGCCGGCCTCGTAGCCGTTTTCCTTCATCGCATAGAGAATGCGACGCTGCACCGGCTTCAGCCCGTCGCGCACATCCGGCAGCGCCCGGCTGACGATCACGCTCATGGCGTAATCCAAATAGGACGAACGCATTTCGTCTTCGATGGCGACGAGAGAAACGTCCGAATCGGGCGGCAGCGGCTCAGCGCCGTCTGGCGGCAGATCGTCGGGGGGTGTCAAAGAGGTTTTTCCTGATTTTTCAGATAATTACAGGCCGCATTGGTCCGCGCGCCTGGTTCCGGACAACATGGCTGTAATTCTAGCAGATCAGCCCGTCGGGAACAACTCGCTCAGGCTCGGAATCGGCCTGTTTTGCTGATTAATTTTCTATTTTAATTCAATACATTAGCAGCCTCTTCCTGAGGCGGCGGCGTAGCCGGGAGATTGACCCTCACCGAGGTTCCTTTGCCGAGGCTGCTTTCCACCCGCAGGGTGCCGCCGTGCAGCTCGGCAAAGGCCTTGGCCAGGGGCAGCCCCAGCCCCGTCCCCTCGTTGTTCGACACCTGGCTGTGCCGCGCCTGGCTGAACGGTTCCATGATGCGTGACATGTCCTCCGGCGCGATGCCGATGCCCGTGTCGCTGACGATGAATTCGGCCGCTCCGTCCTGCAGACGGCGCGCCTGAAGGCGGATCGTCCCGCCTTTGGGCGTGAACTTGACGGCGTTGATCAAGAGGTTCAGCAGGATCTGGCGCAAGCGGGTGGGGTCGGCCTCGATTTCGCCGAGTTCGTCCGGCAGGTCCGAAGCCATCTTCAATCCGGCCTTCGACGCCCGCTCGGAAACGATGGTCGCGCAGCTTTCGACGGCCTCGCGCAGGTCGATGGGCTGAACCTCAAGTGCCATGGCACCGACCTCGATCCGGGAAATGTCCAGCAGATCGTTGATCAGGGTCAGCAGGTGACTGCCGGAATCGTAGATGTATTGCACGTACTGGCGAATCTGGTCCGACTTCCCCTCGGCCGGTTCCATGTCGCGCACCACCTCGGCAAAGCCCAGGATCGCATTCAGCGGCGTGCGCAGCTCATGGCTCATATGGGCCAGAAACTCGGTCTTGGCGCGGTTCGCGTATTCGACCTCGGCCTTGGAGCGCAACAGCTCCTTCTCCGCGCGATCGCGCTCGTTGATCTCCATGGTCAGTTCAAGCGTGCGATCAGCGACCCGCTGCTCCAGTTCATCCTTCAGCCGGCGGACGTCGTCGACGATACGTTCGCGCTCCTGGGTGCGGTTCTGCATGCGCTCGGCCATGACCTTGAAGTTGGCGGCCAACGAAACGACTTCCGCCGGAACCAGTATCCCCTGGGCATCCACGGACCCCGGCGGTTCATCCGCCGCGAGGCGGCGCGAGGCCGCCTCGATCCGCGCGATCGGGGCTGTCAGCCATCCCGCCAGCCACCAGGCAAGCCCGCCGGCGACCAATATCCCCACGATCAAGGCGATCTGCGTGCTTTTCTGGATATCCTCGGCCTGGAATGCCAGTTCGCTTTCCGGCTGCGGAACCATGACGCCCCAGCCGGTCATCGGCACGGACGCAAAGCCGGCGATCATCTGCAGATTGGCCGCCGGCGAATGGAAGCGGGCGATGCCCGATTCGCCTTTCATCATGCGCGCCACCGGATCTATGTCCGCGATGTTCTTGATCGCGGCTTCCCAATCGGGGCGCGGATGGGACACGATGTTACCCCGGTGATCGACGA
>PALN01000053.1 GCA_002706405.1 Rhodospirillaceae bacterium
CGAGCCCCGCCAGGCCCGCACCCCGCGCGACGGCGCCACCGAGGAATCGGAAGACGGCCAGCCCAAGCGGCGCCGGCGCGGACGCCGCGGCGGACGCAGGCGGCGGCGCTCTGAAGAAGGTCGTTCGGAAGACGGTCAGACGACCCAGCCTGCCGGCGAAGACGGCCAACCCGAGGTTGCCGCCGACGCCGGTGACGCTCCTCAGACCGAGAGCCCGACCGGAGACGCCTCCCAATCCGACGCCCCTGCTACCGACGCACAGGCTGCGGACGACGATGCCCCGGCGGTAACGGCGGAAACCGGCGATGCGCCGGCGGCCGACGCCGCCGATGCGGATGCCGCCACCGAAACGGTCGAGGCGAGCGCCGATGTCGCCGAGAAACCGAAGCGGACCCGTACACGACGGGCGCCGAAGGCCGCCGAGGACGGCACCGGCGAGGACAAGCCCGCCAAGCCGCGCCGCCGACGGACGACCAAGAAAGCCGCCGAGGACACGCCTGCCGAGACGCAGGCCGCGGAACCGGCGGAAGCAGCGGTTGCGGACCAGCCAGAAGCGACGCCGGAACCGGCCCCAACGCCTGAGCCCGAACCCGCCGCCGCGCCGGTCATGACGACGGCCGCCGAGCCCGAACCGGCCGAACCGGAAGTGGACAGTGCCAAGACCGTGGTGATCGAAGTCGGGGCGGACACGCCGCCGCCCAATCCTCGCCGTGGCTGGTGGAACCGGCTGGTCGAATAGGCCCATTCGGGAATTGATCTAAGGAAACGCCGGCGGGTGCCCTACCCGCCGGCGTTTTTCTTTACCGCTTCCAGGTCAGAAGCCGGTCAGCCGCCAGCGACACCTCTTGTTCGCCGCCGGCGAAGGAAAAGCGCACGAAGCGGTCGCCCCGGGTCGGATCGAAATCGACCCCCGGCGTCGCCGCGACACCGACCTCGGCCAGCATGCGGCGGCAGAATTCCGTGGAATCGTTGGTCAGCTCCGACACGTCGGCATAGATGTAGAATGCCCCCTCGGTCGGCGCCAGGCGCGTGAACCCGGCCTTGGGCAGCTTGTCCAGCAACAGCGCCCGATTGCGCGCATAGTGGCGGACGTTGGCTTCCAGTTCCTCGGTGCAGTCGAAGGCCGCCATACCCGCATGCTGGGAGATACCCGGCGGCGAAATGAACAGGTTCTGCGCCAGACATTCGATGGCCCGGTGCAGGTCCTTGGGCACCACCATCCAGCCCAGGCGCCAGCCGGTCATGGAAAAATATTTCGAGAAGCTGTTGAGCACCACGGCGTCGCGCGTATGGGCAAGCGCCGTCACCCCCGGCGCACCATAGGTAATGCCGTGATAGATCTCGTCGGAAATCAGGCGAATGCCGCGCGCCCGGCAATGGCCGATCAGGGCCTCGAACTCCGCCGGGTCGATCATGGTTCCCGCCGGGTTCGACGGGCTGGCGATAATCAGGCCGTCCGGGTCCCGGTCGAGCGCCTTGAGCCGCGCCACCGTCGGCTGGAAATTGTCCTCAAGCGTCGTCGGCAGGTCGATCACCTCGACCCCCAGGCCGGTCAGAATATTGCGATAGGCCGGATAGCCGGGGGACGCCAGGGCGACCCGGTCGCCGGGATCAAAGGCGGCCATGAAGGACAGCACGAAACCGCCCGACGACCCGGTCGTCACCACCACGTCCTCGGCGTCCACGGATACGCCATAGGCTTGGCCGTAATGGCGGGCAATGGCTTCGCGCAGGCCCCACATGCCAAGCGCGTTGGTATAACCGATACGGTCCTGATCCAGGGCCCGGTGCGCGGCTTCGATCACCTTGGAGGGGGCCGGCGTCCCGGGTTGGCCGACTTCCAGGTGAAGCACCTCGTCGCCGGCGCGTTCGCGTTCTTCGGCGGCGCGCATGACGTCCATGACGATGAACGGCGGTACCTGCCCGCGGTTGGAGGATTTCAGCACCATGTCCTGTTCCGGCGGCGCGGCGACCTAACGGTCGCCGACTGCGCCCAGCCCGAAGCCGCGCGGATCGGCGAAGGCGCCGCAGGATTGATTTTCGTTCGGCACGCCGCTTTCACAATAGATGGCGTTGATGCGCACGCCCGACGCCCCCGGATGCAGCGTATGACCGAACCGGCGCAATGCCGCCTGCTGGTCCTGCGCCAACCCCGGTTCGACCACCAGGGCATCCTGGCCTTCGGCGTAATAAAGGCGCGGCCCCGCAAGCACCGATTCCAGGCTCTGCCCGCCACCGGATACCCGAAGCGCCAGATCAGCGAGGGCTTCCGTCGCGCCCGGCCCGCCGGTCACCGTGGCGGCCAGGAACACACGTTCCTCGTCTCTCTTGACGCGCGCCTCGCCAACCAGCAGGACCGGCGTCGCAGTCACCGGCGGCAAGCTGTCCTTGCCCGACGGTCGCGCCAACAGGAAGCCCAGCGACGGCGCCACCTTGCCCGAGCCCATCGGCCCGTTCATCGACACCGTGCAGGCAACGGCCGAGCCGAATTTGTCGATTGCGACGATGCCCGACGCGTCGGCCCCCGGCGGCAGCGGGATCGCCGCATCACCGTTCGGCGGGCGCTGGGCATGCCGGTCCGGATCAAGGCTGCCGGCAATCAGGTCGTGGCGTTCCGGGTCGGCCAGGTAATAGGCCGGCCGCGTCACCAAGCCATCCCGCCTGAGCCAGTCCGTGCGCCGCGCCTGAGCGGCCAGGGCCGCTTCGGCGAAGATATGGGCGCGGGCCGCATCATCGAGCTCGAAATACTCGGACTTCAGCAGGATACCCGTCAGATCGGCCGCCAGGGCGCCGCCCAGGACGGGTGGGGACGGAAACAGAAACTCGGTCCGTTCGATATAGGGCAGCGTGATCGCGGGCCGGACCTCGGGCAGATAGGCGCGCATGTCCTCGATGGTCAGCGCCCCGCCTTGGCGGTTGGCATCCTCGATAAAATCGCGGGCCAGTTGACCTTGGTAGAAATCGCCGACGCCCCGCACCCGCAGGCGGCCGAGCACGCCCGCCAGACGCAGCCGGTCCAGTCGATCGCCTTCCTTGGCCATCTCCGATGTGCCGGCCTTGCGGAACAGGGCCGCCGCATCGGGCAGCCCGGCCAGCCGGCCGGCCTGCTGGCGCAGATCGCTTGCCAAGGCCCGGGAAACGATATTGCCGAACCGCGCCAGATTTTCCGCCGGCTGCACCACCTGACCCCATTTCAGGTTGCCCAGACGGGCATGCAACACGGCGAACCCCCGGGGATTGCCCGGGATCGGCACGGTGCCCCGATCGGCGCCGCCGGCCCCCTTGGGAACCAGCGCCGGGAACGACAGCACGTCGTTGCGTTTGTTCAGGTTATCGCGGATGACGCATACCCCGCCACCGCCCAGCCCCGCATTGGTCGGCTTGGTCACGGCCAGGGTGAAATACATGGCGGTCACCGCGTCCGCCGCGGAGCCGCCGGCGGACAGAATGTCGCGACCGACAAGGGCGGCCTGCGGATCGTCCGCGACGATTCCGCCCAGGAACCCGCGCACGAAGCCGGTTTCACCCAACTGCTTGGTGTTTTCTTCCTTCTTGTCGCCGAACGGGTTGGGAATCCCGCCCGAACAGCCGGCGACGAGGCCCGCGCATAGCGCAACGGTCAATATCGGGATGGTCAATTGACGGAGCCTCGGGCCATGACTACCTTTGTCGGACCCGGAAACAGAAGGAAATGCGTCCCAACCGGCGCTGATTATTTTGCAAAGCCGCATCTTTAAACCGTTGTTATTGATCGTTATTTTTGGCCTCGGCCTGTGCTCTTGGTCGACGGCTTCCCGTGCCCAAGGCTTGTCGATGATCCGGGACGTCGAAATCGAAAATATCATTCAGGAATACGCGACGCCAGTGTTCGAGGCCGCGGGACTGAATCCCAAGTCCATCAAGACCTACCTCGTAAACGACCACCGACTCAACGCCTTTGTCGCGGGCGGGCAAAACTTGTTCCTCAATACGGGCCTGTTGATGCAGGCCGACACCCCCGGACAGGTGATCGGCGTGATCGCCCACGAAACCGGCCATATTGCGGGCGGCCATCTGGCGCGGACCCATGAGGCCCTGTCACGCACGGCGGCCGCGCAGATCCTGTCCATGATCTTGGGCGGCGCCGCGGTCCTGGCCGGCTCCCCCGATGCGGGGGCGGCGATCCTCGGCGGCGGGCAGAGCATGATCCAGCGCTCGTTC
Source organism: Rhodospirillaceae bacterium (assembly GCA_002706405.1). Lineage (GTDB taxonomy): Bacteria > Pseudomonadota > Alphaproteobacteria > Rhodospirillales > Casp-alpha2 > UBA1479. The sequence continues at coordinate 4,201 of PALN01000053.1, forward strand.
CTGGCCTACAACCGCGGTCATGAAGCCTCCGCGGACCAGGCCGCCATGACCTATCTGGACCGGACGAAGCAATCGACAAAGGGCCTCAGGGATTTCATGGGCAAGTTGGAATCCAACGAGCTTCTGATCACCGCCAACCGCGATCCTTATCTGCTGACCCACCCTTTGACCCGCGAACGTATCGACGCGCTGGACGCCCATGTGGCGCAATCGCCCTATTCCGACGTCAAGGACGATCCCAAGCTGGTCGCCCTGCACGCCCGCATGCAGGCCAAGTTGCTCGCCTTTCTTTCGCCGGGTCAGGCGCTGCGCACCTACAAGAAGAACGACACCAGCGTCCCGGCCCGTTATGCCCGGGCCATTGCCTATTTCCGGACCGCACGGGTCGACGATTTCGTGCGGGTCATCGACGGCTTGATCGCCGAGTATCCCGACGACCCCTATTTTCACGAGGTCAAAGGCCAGGGTCTGTATGAAAACGGCGACGCCAAGGCCGCCATGCCGTCCTACGCCAAGGCTGTGAAACTGATGCCGAACTCGGACCTGCTGCGCCTTGAACTGGCCCGTATCGAACTGGCCACGGAAGACCCGGCGGTTCTGGACGACGCCATCGAGAACCTGAAATTCGCCGTCCATTACGAGCGCTTCTCACCGGCCATCTACCAGCTTCTCGGCAATGCCTATTACAAAAAGGCCGACGAGGCACGGGCCCGGCTGTACCACGCCGAGGCCGCGTTCCTGCGGGGCGAAATGGAAAAGGCGATCTACAACGGCGAGGTCGCCGCCCGTTCGTTCCGCGAAGGCAGCGCCGAATGGATACACGCCAAGGACATCATCAACGCCGCCGAAGTCCAGAAGCAAAAGCGGAAGGACCAATAGCCGTGGCCCCGCAGCGGCGCTCCACGGCCGCACCGGCGATTCTCGCGATCACGCTGCTGTGCATCGCCTTGACCGGCTGCGCGACCGGCACCTACGGCCCCGGGCGGGCCGCACCGGGCGAACCGCCCAGCAACATCCAAAACATCATGGCGACCCTGGGCCCTTCGCCCCTGTTCGCGGGTCTGGACCCCGGGGACCGCTGGCTGATCGTCGGCGACCCCTTGGACGGCCACGCGCGCATGGCCATGGACGAAGGCCTGCCGGTCGTCCATCTGTCGGCGGGATCGGACGATCTGATCCTGGGTCGACGCATCGATCAGCATTTGCTGGCCGCCCCCTTCCTGACCTGGGCCTGGAAGATGTCGCCCCATGCGCCGCCTTACCATCCGGTCCGTATCATTGTCGGGTTCGCCGATACCTCCCGACCGCTCGACCCCAAAGACGTGACGTTGCGCCACCTGCCGGACGGCGTGCGGGTGCTGGAACTGGTGTGGAACGACAAGGCCCTGCGCCGCGGCACCATGGACATGCCGCGGGACGGCGGGCCCGCACGCTATACGGTGCGCGGCGGCGAGGAGGCGCTCGGCAAGCGCTGGCCGGAAGGCGTCGATCTGATTTCCCTGCACGATCAGGCCTGGCCGGGGCTGTCGACCAGTCACACGCGGATCGTGTTCGTCGCGGCACGTGTCGTTCCCACCGCACAGCCCCGGCCCGGTGCTTCCCCGCCGGCGGCCCTGATCGCCGACATTCGCCTGCTGCGCTGACGGGATCGTGACGCAAGAGGCGCTCTCGACCGCTTGCCCCTTGCCCCCGTCTGGATCAATATGCCCCCAACATTTGGATAAGGAACGACCATGACACTTCGGTTTGCCGCCTTGCCGGCCATGTCCCTCTTCACCGCCCTGGTCGTGGGAACTTTTATTGCCGCCCCCGCCGCGCAGGCCCAGGACAAGGCCGCCGCCATGGACCCGCAACAGCGCGGCGCCATCGAGACCGTTGTGCGCGAGTACCTTCTCGCCAATCCCGAGGTCATCGTCGACGCCATCCGCATCTACCGCGAGCGCGAACAGCAGGCCCAGGCGGCGCAGGCGCAACAGGCGCTTTCGGCCCATAAGGACGGCCTGACCAACGATCCCAACGCCCCCGTCGCCGGAAACCCCAAGGGCGACGTGACCGTGGTCGAGTTCTTCGATTACCACTGCGGCTACTGCAAGCGGGTCTTCCCGGTGCTGCAGGAACTGCTGGAAACGGACAAGAACCTGCGCTGGGTGTTCAAGGAATTTCCCATCCTGGGTCCGGAATCGGTGACCGCGTCACGCGCGGCCCTGGCCGCCTGGAAGCTGGATCCGGCCAAGTATCTGGCCTTCCATGCCGCCCTGATGGCGACCACGGGCGGCCTGCCGGAAGACCGCATCCTGAAGATCGCCAAAACCGCTGGTTATGATGCCGACAAGCTGAAGAAGGAAATGGCGTCGGACGCCGTCACCGAAGAGATCAACCGCAATCACCAGATTGCCGAAAGCCTCGGCATTCGCGGCACCCCGGCCTTTATCGTCGGCGATGAACTGGTGCCCGGTGCGGTCGACGCGGATACCCTGCGCCAGCTGATCGCCAAGGCCCGCAAGGGCTGACGCGGGAACAGCGACAGGCCGTTGACGCCTGCCGCTATCCGCAACTCGGTTCCGGCAGCGGGTGGATTTCCTTCAGCGCCTGGATGACGACGAACCCGCCCAGGTCCATCTCAACGCGGCGCGGCACACCGTTGTCCAGCAGTTCCATGGTCAGCTGATAACTGGGCGTTGACTGCGGCTGGGCGCCCGTGGTTTCGAAGTAGGCCGACGACATGCGCCACCCCGGCCCCGTTCCCATGGGCCCCCACGATGTCTGCAGCCCCTTGCCTTCGCCCGCTTTCAGGCGGCCGGTAACCACGTTGGACATCAGTTCGGGTCCGTTCTCCTCGGTCCCGTCGAACACATGGAACTGCGTTTGTTTCTCGCCGGCCCGGGCGGCGGCCAGAAGCTTACGGACTTGGCCGATGGGCAGATAGGTGCCTTCGGGGATGTTCACCCTTTTGCCATCCGGCTCGGCATAGACCGCTTCGCCGCCGCCCCCTTCGTGGGCGACGGTCAGGCGGCCGTTCAGCTTGATGTCCTCGTCGCCGGCCTTGCTCCTGATCGTCGCGGCAAAACGGTAGCGCGTGCCGTCCTTGGCTTCCCAACTGGTGAAGCGGATTTCCCGATCGATCACGCCGCCGACCCGGGTCAGCACGCGCATGACCAGATGTTCGGCAACGATCCAGCCGTCGCAGGTCCGCTCGACCGAGCGGGTCACCAGGCCCTCGACCCCGTCATAGGGCGTCTGCCCCGAAATCGGGCCGGGAAGCAGATGATAGACAGCCTTGTGCGACGCCAAGTCACTTGCGGCGGCAGGAAGCGATATTCCCGCGCCAACGATCCCGGCAGCGGCCAGTAAGGAAACCGCTCTGACTTTCATGGTCGTCTCCGCTCAATGGTGCGCCGGGGAAATGCCGCCCCGCCTGTCCATGACCTTAGTGCCTTACGCGCCGGGCCGTAAAGGTGCGGGGCCGCACGGAATACTGGAACAACACGACCGGAAAGGTTAAATTGTATACAATCGTCAAGGCCGAAACGGGCCGCTGCGCCAAAGCGCGCATCATGTTCTGGGAGGACATTCGACCGTGAAGATCACGCCCCTGCATCCCGTCCTTGCCGCCGAGGTCACCGACATCGACCTCAGCATCAAGCTGACCCCAATCCAGGTTTCCGACATCCGCACCGCCATGGATACCTATGGCGTCCTGGTGTTTCGCGACCAAGCCATGGACGACGCGCAGCAACGCCAGTTCTCGGAAAACTTCGGCCCCCTGGAAGTCAGCCGCAAACTGCACCGCAAGGGCTATGTCCCGCGCCTGGACAAGAAGATGAGCGACATTTCCAACCTGGACGAAAACGGCAAGCCGCTGCCGAAGGACGATTTCCGCCTGCTCAACATGTACGCCAACCGGCTGTGGCATACGGATTCCTCGTTCAAACCCATTCCCGCCCGCTATTCGATCCTGTCGGCCCATGTCCTGCCCAAGAACGGCGGCGGCAACACGGAATTCGCCGACATGCGTGCGGCCTATGATGACCTGGATGACGCCACCAAGGCCCGCATCGACAATTACATCTGCATCCATTCCATCATGAATTCACGGGAACGGCTGGGCTACACCGACTTCGACGAGGGCGAGCGAACGGGCCTGCCGCCGGTCCGCCAGGTTCTGGTCCGCACCCATCCTGGGTCCGGGCGCAAGAGCCTCTATCTGGCCTCCCACGCCGGCAGCATCGAAGGCCTGCCCGTGCCCGAGGGCCGCATGGTCCTGATGGACCTGACAGAACACGCGACGCAGCCAAAATACGTCTACAGCCACGCCTGGCGGCCCGGCGACGTGGTCATGTGGGACAACCGCTGCACCATGCATCGGGGCCGCTGGCACGATCCGTCGGACGTGCGCGACATGCGCCGGACGACGGTGTCCGATGAAGTTCCGACCGTCGCGCAAGAGGCCCCCCGCCAAGCCGGATGACCCCGGATGACCGGTGCCGTACCGGCATTTTATTACGCTTTCTTAATTTAGATGCGCGATTCTATTCGGTGAATTTGGACAGGCTCGCTCCGCGGGCCGCTGCCGGGAAAGAATCGCCATGCACGTCGCAGCTTATCAACAGGTCGACCGCTCAACACGCCATCCCTACCACCGCCCCGCCCAGGGGCGTTTCGGCAACCGGGCGTTTACAGGGGCAGTCGAAAACGTGTCCGACACAGGTGCCGCCATCACCCTGGGCGAGGCCGGTATAACGGTCGACAACGGTACGTTCGTCGACATGCACGTAGAAGGCCTGGGCCATCTTTCAGGGCGGGTCGCGCGGACCTATGACGGCGGCTTCGCGGTTCAGTTCGACGAAGACGGCGTCGACCTGGACGCCATCGCCGACGCCATCCGTCAGTTCGACCGTCACGCGTGAAACGGTGATGGCCGCCAACGCCTTGCATACAAAAGGGTTCCCCAAAATATAGACCAAAGTCAGGGTTACCCCCCCTGGTGGGGTCACTGTAGTCTTGCCGGATAAACCGACATCCTCCCCCAAGCGTCGGAAGATCGAGACCACGGTGACATGAAAAATCTGCCTCCCATCGTGCTGGACGGAAACATGCCGCCTGTCGTGAAGACGGTCGCGGTTGAAGCGGACTCGGTCGATGACCCCTTGATCCAGGCCTGCGTCGCCTATTGGAACGATGTAAGCGGGGCGGCTTTCGCGCCCCGCTGGTCGGATTTTCATCTCCATGAACTGCCGGCACGGGTGCTGCCCTATGTCTTGGTTCTCGACGTGGTGGGCGAACCGGTGGAATTCATCTACCGCTATTGGGGGTCGGGCCATACCCAATACCACCGGCGTGATTACACCGGCAAACCGCTGACCGCCATGGCCGCCTGGTCCGCGACTCTTCTGACGCAGCAGTACATGGCCGTGCTGGAGGCCCGCCGCCCCTTGGTCTTCCTGAATACCTACGAAGGGGTCGAAAACCCCATGCGATCGTTGCGCATGCCGCTGTCCGATGACGGCGAGACCATTACGCAGATGTTCGCCTTCGTCGGTCGACGGGGCGTCACCGAGGATATGAAGACCTTGTTCCCGTCGCCATCGGCAGGCGATCGCTAGCCGCGACGTTTCCGCCTTTCCTTCCCCCCACCCGCTTGCCAGCCTCCGCCGCCTTGCGTAGGGTCGTCGCATCGACATCCGGGAGGAACACCATTCATGACTGAACGAAAACGCGCGGCCCTGGTTACGGGGTCGGGGAAGAATATTGGTCGGGCCTGTGTCTTGGCCTTGGCACGGGACGGCTTCAATGTCGTCATCAACGGTTCCAGCGATCGAGGGGCCTGTGATGCCACCGCGGACGACGCACGGGCCTTGGGCGCGGATGCCCTGGTCATCATGGCCGACGTCGGCGACAAGGCCGCCTGCGACGCCATGGCGGCCGAGGCGATCAGCCATTTCGGCGGTATCGACGTGCTGATCAACAACGCCGCGATCCGGCCCAGCCACAGTTTTCTCGATATCACCGACGAGACCTGGGAACGGGTGCTGGACGTCAATATGAACGCTGCCTTCCGGCTGGCTCGCGCCTGCCTGCCCGGCATGGTCGAGCGGGGCTGGGGCCGCATCGTCAACTTCGCCGGCATGAACGCCATTCACGGCTACAACGGGCGCGCCCATGTCAGCGTGTCCAAGCACGGCTCCTGGGGATTGACCAAGGCGCTGGGCAAGGAGTTCGGCCCCAAGGGCATCACGACCAACATCATTTCGTCGGGTCCCATCGCCGGCGATCATGCCGACCCGGCCATGGCCGAGCATATCGCCTCCATGAAGGCGCGGGTGCCGGTCGGCCGCCTGGGCACGCCCGAGGAAATCGCCGGCATGATCACCTATCTGGTCTCCGACCAGGGCGGTTTCATGAACGGCCAGCTGATCCAGATCAACGGCGGCACGGAAACCTGAGCGGACGCATCCCCCCGGACCAGCCTGGATGGCGTTTCCTTCGGTTTTTTGCTAAGAATTCTCGGTACTTGGCGGAAACGAGGCAGCGATGCGGCTGATCCGGGGGGCTTCCCTGTTTGTGATGGCCTGGGCGGCGACGGCAGCCCAGCCCGCCCGTGCGCAAACGCCCGACTGCGCGAATACAGCCCTGCCCGCCGCCATGCGCGTGTTCGCCTGCACCCAGGCCATCTCCCAGGGTGAGACCGACCCCGAGAAAATCGCCAACCTGTTCATCAATCGGGCCGACGCCCTGATCGACGAAGGCTTTCCCGATAAGGCGCTGCGCGACCTGAACAGTGCGGTGCGCCTGACACCGCGGCGCAAACGCGTGCATTTCCTGCGTGCCCGCATCAATCACGCCGCCGGGCGCAATGCGGTGGCGCTTACCGATGCCGACGCCGGCCTGGCGCTTGATCCCCGCAATGCCGACGCCTTGGCGCTGCGCGCCCGCATTCTGATCGCGCTCGGCCGCTTCGCCGAAGCGGCGGAAAGTGCATCCAAGGCCGTCGATATCACCCCCCGCCATGTCGCCGCCCTGGTCCAGCGCGGCGCCGCCCATATGGCGCAGGGCAACCATCAGCTTGCCCGGGCCGATCTGAATGCCGCCGTCGCATTGGCGCCGGAAAACGGCGAAGCCCTCCAGGCCCGGGGGGCGTTGCTGCGCCGCATGGGCCTGTACCGCCTGGCCATCGCCGACCTTGACCTGGCGATCCGCCAATTGCGCCGCCCCCTTGAAAGCTACCGTGAACGTGGTCTTGTCCACATGGCGACCGAAGAACACGAACTTGCCGTCGCCGACTTTGGCGAGGCGCTGGACATGGCCCCCGCGGACGCAGACCTCCTGCGTCTTCGCGGTCAGGCCTTTCTGGCCGATGGGAACCTCGCGGCGGCGCGCGCCGATCTCTCGGCCTCGCTCGAGGCCGACCACATGGCCCCGGCAACCTGGGCCACCCGCGCGGAAACGTTCTTGAAGATGGAACAGCTGCAGCTGGCCCTCGACGATATCGATCAGGCAATCGCCCTCGCCCCCCAGGACAGCCGTCATCGCATGCTGCGCGCCCGCATCCACCTGCGGCAGGATGAAACGGGCCTGGCGCTGGAAGACCTCGACGCCGCCATCGCCAATGCCCCCGGCAATACGGCCGCCCGGTTCAAGCGCGCGGAACTGTTGTTTCAGCTTGAGAACTTCAACGGCGTGATCGCCGACATGAACGCGGTGCTGCGCACGGACCCGACGCATACCGCGGCCCTGGTCCTGCGCGGGCAGGCCTTTTACCGGCGGGGGGATCCGCATCACGCGGTTCAGTCCATGACCGCCGCCCTCGCCCTGGCGCCCGACAACGGCATCGCCCGTCTGATCCGGGGGTCGGCCTATCGTGACCTCGGAGAGGCAACGCGCGCCTTGAGCGATCTTGACCGCCTGTTGCTGGACGACCCCGCCAATCTGGCGGCGCTCGATCTGCGCGCCGGCCTGCACGCCGCCGCCAATCGCCCGGCCAGCGCCCATCGTGACCTGAGCCGCATTCTCGAAGACCGACCGAACGCCATGGACCTGCGCCGGCGGCGCGCTGCCGCGGCCCAGGCCATGGGCGACTACACCGGCGCCATTGCCGACCTGAACCAGGTTCTGGCCGCTAAACCCGGCGACCCGGCGGCGCTACTGGCGCGCGGCGAGGCTCACCTTGCCGCCGGCCAGCCGGACGCCGCCGTCGATGACGCCACGGCCGCCATTTCGGAAGGGACCAAGGGCGGCAACACCGACGTCGCCGCCTTGATCCTGCGCGGCCGCGCCTACCGCCGCCTCAACCAGACGGAAGCCGCCGTCGCCGACCTGGATCTGGCCCAACGCATGCAGCCGTACCAAGCCCGCGCCCTGCAGAAAAAGGCCCGTGCCCTGCTGTTCGGCGGGCGCTGGGGCGAGGCCTCGGCCGCCTATGAACGACTGGTCCCCTTAGGCCCCGGCGACGCGGAACCGCATGGCGTTCTGGTGTTCCTTCGCCTCCACACAGGCGACCTTGCGGGGGCGGCGGCGGACCTTGCCCGCGGACTGTCGGCGGCGCCGGGCGATCCCTGGCTGCGTACCCTGCAGGCAGAGATCATGCTGCGCCAAGACAAGCCGGAACAGGCGGCCAATGCCGTTTCCGCGCTGATCGCGGAAGGCAAGCCGTCGTCTCTGTTGCTGCGCATCCGCGGGTTTTCCTGGCTGGCGCTGAACCGCATTGACGACGCCCTTGCCGATTTCACGAAGGCGACGGAACTCAATCCCGGTGATGCCGCCGCCTGGGCAGGCCGGGCCGAAGCCGAGAAAACCCTGCGCCGGTACAGCGATGCCGGCGCGCATTTTACCCGCGCCCTTGATATCGACGGCAGTTTCGCCACGGCCTACCTGGGCCGCGCCAATGTTCATGCGGCGCGTGCCGACGCAGACGCCGCCCAGCGCGACCGCACCGAGGCATTACGCATTGACCCGGACCTTGCCGCGGTCGTAGACAAGCCCGGTGGCTGGCGGCTGGGCAATCGGCTGACCCTGGCCGACCTTCCCTTCGCTTCGTAGCCCCGCAACCGACCCCGCATTCACCAACGACCGGAACATGGACGCAGAACAGCAATTCCAGGCCGCCGCCCAGATGTACCAAGCGGGCGATTTCTCCGGCGCCGAACGGCAGTTGGTGGCGCTCGCGCTGGCCGTGCCCGGCAATCCCAACATCCTCCATCTCCTCGCTTTGGCGCAGCTTCGTCAGAACAAGGCGGATGCGGCGGCGGACAGCCTCAAGGAACTGACGGACTTGGTTCCCGGTTCGGCCGAAGCGCTTGATCTTTTCGGCTGCGCCCTACGCCAGGCGGGCCGGGTCAATGCCGCAATCCGGCAGTTCCGCAAGGCGCTGGACATCGCCCCGGACGCCTCGAACATCCATTACAACCTGGGCAATGCCTATCGCGACGACCGCCAATTCCCCCTGGCGGCGGAGCATTTCAAGCGGGCCGCCGACCTGGACCCGGACAATCTCAATGCGCTGTTCAACCTGGGCCAGTGCTACTACAACCTGTCCAATCTTTCACAAGCGGCGGAAACGCTGCAAAGCCTGGTCGACCGCGCACCGGACGACCTTGAAGCCCATGTCCTATTGGCCCGCGCCCACTATTTCAGCAAACGCTACGCACAGACCCGTAAGGCGCTGGAAGCAGCGCTGCCGCTGGCTCAGAACGACCCGGATGTGCTTGGGTTTTATGCCGAAGTCACGGCGCAGATGGGTGATTTTCAGACCGCGATCGAATGCTACGACCGACTGCTGTCAATCCAGCCGAATGCCCCCGACCTGCTGCGTCTGAAGGCAGCGGCGCTGAGCGCCATGGGCGATACCGAAGGTGCCCTGGAACACTTCCGCAAGGCCGCCTCGGCCGCTCCCGACGATCCCGCAAACCATGCCAGCCTCGGCCTTCTGCTGGAACGCCTGAACCGAGCGGACGACGCCTGGGCGGCCATCACCGAGGCCCTGGACAACCATCCCGGCGATCCGGCCCTCAACCTTGTGGCGGCGCGTCTGGACCGGCGGACAGGCGAGCATGACAAGGCCCTGGCGCGCCTGAAGGCGCTCGATCCGGCCGCGCGGGACGCGTCGCCGGTCCGGGGCGAAATTCACTTTGAAACGGGCCGACTTTACGAATGCCTGAACCGTCCCGGCGATGCCATCGAGAACGTCGAGCTGGGTAATGCCTTTCTCGCCCGCGACACGCAGGCGGTGGCCATGTTCCGCGCCCGGTCGGAAGAATATCTGGGCCGCCTACATCGTGCTTTTGAGGGGCCGACTGCCAAGCCCGCGGTTCAGCCTGCCCCGGCCCCAGAGGGTGACAGCACGCCCGTGTTCCTGGTCGGCTTTCCTCAGTCCGGTGAAGGGCTTGTCGACCGGGTGATAAAGGCCCATCCGGGCCTCCAGGTGCTGGCGGAACAAGCCACCCTGTCGGTGGTGCGTGATCATCTATTGACCCGGGGAAACGATTTTCCCGCCAACCTGTTCGATATACCCGACGCGGACCTCGCGGCGTTGCGGAGCCTGTATTTTCAGGCCGTCGAGCGCGCGGTCACCCGCAATCCCGGCGCCCGGTTGATCGACAGCCTTCCGCTCAACATCCTGGACGTGGGCCTGATCCATCGTCTGTTCCCGGACGCCAAGTTCATTCTGACGCTCCGCCATCCCTGTGACGTCTGTCTGAACTGTTTCATGGAGCCGTTGGCCCTGAATGACGGCACGGTCCACTTCACGCAGTTGGACGACACTGTGGCCTTTTACGAAAAGGTCATGGCCCTGTGGCAGACGCAGCGCGAGACCCTGAATCTGAATGTCCACGAAATCCGCCATGAAGAGCTTGTCGGAGACAAAGAACAGGCCATTCGTCGCCTGTTGGAATTCCTGGACACGCCCTGGGATGATCAGGTTCTCGCCCCCCTTGCCGCCGAGAGCGGGGATGACATGGCCGCCGGCAAGTGGCGAACCTATGAAATCCACATGGCGCCATATCTCCCGCGCCTTCGTCCCTTCATCAAGGCGTTCGGCTATGCCAACGGCGCGGCCTGAGCGTCGGCGCCGCGAAATCCTGGTATTTTCCCGGCCTGCCCGGCATTTTAAGATAAACTAACGTTTCATTGACCCCCTCCCCAATCGGCGCCGGTGTTGGATGGGGGCGGGTCGAGAACCAAACCATGACTTGGGGACCAGACGAATCATGCGAAAGTACCTGACCATCGACCTTGCCACCCGCGACATCAAAAGCGAGGAGCTTTCCGGCGAAGCTCTGGCCCGCGCCGGACGCTATCTGATCGCCAAGACCCTGGTCGACCGCGACCTCGCCGACATTGATCCGTTGGGCCCGGAAAATCCCCTGATCTTTTCCGCCGGCCCCTTCGCCGGAACCAATTTCTCCAACGGCAACCGCATCAGCGTCGGCTGCAAAAGCCCGCTGACCGGCGGGATCAAGGAATCCAACGGCGGCGGCACCATGGCCTTCGCCATGGGCCAGATCGGCATCGCTGGGATCACCCTGGAAAACCAGTCCGACGACTGGGTCGTCATCCGCATCCCCTTGGACGGCGACATCACCTTCGAAGACGCCACCCCCTATCTGGGCAAGGGCGTGTTCGAAACCGCCGACATGCTGTTCGAAAAATATGGCGACAAGGTCAGCTTGGGCATTTGCAGCCCGGTCGGTGAGTACGGCGGCCTGATTTCCGGCATCGTGTTCACGGACCCCGAAGGCCGCCCGACGCGCATTTCCGCGCGCGGCGGCGTCGGTGCGGTCATGGGCTCGAAAAAGGTCAAGGCCATCGTCTGCGACAAGCACAAAATGCCGGACTTCCACGAACGCAAGAAGCTGATGCAGTCGATCAAGACCTACGGCGGGATGATCAAGGACGATCCGGCGACCCAGAACTTAGGTGCCCGCGGCACGGCGCTGGTCGCCGACGTGATCAACCACCTGGGCGGTCTGCCGGTGCGCAATTTCTCGTCCGGGCAGTTGGTCGACACGGCCAAGGAACGCCTGAAGATGGGCGGCGACTACATCCGCGAACAGAACCTGGAACGCGGCGGCGAGACCACCCACGCCTGCATGCCCGGCTGCATGATCAAATGTTCCAACGTCTACGCGGACGAAGACGGCAACGAACTGGTGGCGCCGCTGGAGTATGAAACCATCGGCCTGCTCGGCACCAACTGCGGCCTGACCCATCCGGACCAGGTGGCCCGCCTCAACGCGGTCGCCAACGATCTGGCCATCGACACCATCGAAACGGGCGCCCTGCTCGGCGCCTTGATGGATGCCGGCCATGGCGAGTACGGCGACGAAAACTTCATGATGGAGGCCCTGGCCGACATCCGCGAAGGCAATGAACGGGGCCGGATCCTGGCCCAGGGCACGGCCCGGGTCGGCGAGCATTACGGCATCAAGCGCCTGCCGGTGATCAAGAAGCAGGCCCTCAGCGCCTATGACCCCCGCGTGATTGAGGTCACGGGCATCTCCATGATGCTGACGGCCCAGGGTGCCGACCACACGACCGGCAACCTGCCGACCTTTGAATGCGCCGGCAAGTCGACCGAGGAACTGGCCCTGGAAAGCCTGAATATTCAGGCCAAATGCGCCGCCGTGGATTCCTTGGGCATCTGCGTGTTCGGCCGGTCCGTCACCAATGTGAACCCGGAATTGATCGTGACCGCCATCAATGACGCGGTCGGCACGACGTTCGAGGCGGAATTCTTCGACCGCCTGGGCAAGGAAACCCTGGTCCTTGAAGAGACCTTCAACAAGGCCGCCGGATTCACCAACGAAGACGACGAACTGCCTGACTTCTTCTATCAGGAGCCCCTGGCCCCGACCATGAAGATGGCCCGTCACCATTTCGCCGAAGTGAACCGCGTCCGCGACCGCTGGCTTTCCGAATGATAACCGTCCGCCGGACATGAGTTGGCAGCCCGCCGACGACCCGCAGTGCAAGACCGCGCCGGACGACGGCGCGGTCGCCATGGTCATCACACCCAAGGAACATGACATCGGCGGACTGATCGTGCGCCGGTCCCTGCCGTCGGCCCAGCGCCGCAGCGTCGGCCCCTTCGTGTTCCTGGATCAGATGGGCCCGGCCGTATTCAAGGCGGGCCAGGGCATCGACGTGCGCCCCCATCCGCACATCGGACTCGCGACCATCACCTATCTGTATGACGGCGTGATCGGCCATAAGGACAGCCTGGGCTTCGATCAGGCGATCCGCCCGGGCGAGATCAACTGGATGACCGCCGGGCGCGGCATCGTCCATTCCGAGCGCACCCCGGGCGACGTGCGGGCAGCGGGCGGCCCGCTGTTCGGTCTGCAGGCCTGGGTCGCCTTGCCCATCGATTTCGAGGAAACGGCTCCGTCCTTCGTTCATTATCCGGCCGACGCCCTGCCCCGCTGGCAGGAAGGCGGGGCAGCGGTTGCGCTGATCGCCGGGACCCTGTCCGGGCGGACCTCACCGGTGGCATTCTTCTCACCGATCTTTTACGCCGATGTCCGCCTTGCGGCGGGGGCCGCCTTCACCCTGCCGCCCGATCATGCGGAGCGCGCAGCCCACGTCGCCGAAGGCGAGGTCACCATCGCCGGTAACACCTTCCACGCCGGGCAGACGGTGGTCTTCCGTGAAGGCCCGGACGTGGTCATCACCGGCCAATCGGCGGCCAAGGTCATGGTCCTGGGCGGCGCGCCCCTGGACACGGTGCCCGACGCGCGACCAAATCAGCCGCGCCACATGTTCTGGAATTTCGTCCACCACGATGCCGCGCGCATCGAACAGGCCAAGGACGATTGGAAAAATGGCCGTTTCCCGGCCGTACCCGGCGAAACGGAATTCATCCCGCTTCCCGAATAAGCGGAAATCGTGTGGAGTCGCCGCCGCCCGCCCCGATCAATCGGATTCGCGCGCCATCGCGGAAGCCCGTTCCATCGAATCGGTAACGCGGTCCAAGGCATCATCCAGGGAATTCAGGTTACCCTGAAGTTCTGCCATCTGTTCTCGCTGCTCCGCCACGGCTGCGGCCAAATCCCGGCCGGCGGCTCTAAGCCTCTGTCGGGCCTTGATATCTTCGGGGGATAACGGGCGACGCGTGTTGATATTGATATGTGTCATATTGGACTCACCCTGTTGCCTGCCCCAAGCACGACCGTCTTCACGACATAGGTCAGCATTACTTACTTATATTGCCGCAACACAGATGCCCGAAAAGTGATGCCCGTCACTGGAATTCCAATCATGCGAAAAAAGTGACGACACCGCCGGCTTCGCCGATCCGGCGCCGGGCATTTTCCGTCTAAACGCGTCTGCGTTCGGCCAGGATGTTGAGGAAATTGCCGGCGAAGATCACCGCAGCCCCCCCCAGAACCCAGGGGTCCAGGGGTTCGCCATAGAACAGCAGACCTGCCAGGGCGATCAGCGGCAGGCGCAGGAATTCCATGGGCACGACGACGATGGCGTCGGCTTCGGCGAAGGCGCGGGCCAGGCAGTAATGCGCGCTGAGCCCCGTGATGCTAACCGCCAATATCCAGGGCCACATGGCGGCCGATGGGTTGACCCAGTCGAACAGTGACGGGATCAGGCCCAACGGCAGTTGCACCAGACACATGTAGAACACGATCGCCAGTGCCGTATCCGTGCGGGTCAGCTTCTTGGTCAGGGTATAGGCGAAGGCATACCCCACGGCCGCCATCAGCACCGCCAGGGCGGCGGGACTGATCGCCACAAGGCCCGGGCGCACGACGATCAAAATGCCGACGAAGCCGATGGCGACGACCAGGGCCCGCATGGGCGTGATCTTTTCCTTGAGCAGCAAGGGCGCCAACAGCGTCGCCCAGACCGGCATGGTGAATTCCAACGCGAAGACCTGGGCCAACGGCAGCAGCGATATGCCGTAAAACCAGCCGAACTGGCCGATGTAATGGGCGACATTGCGCAGAACCTGCAAAACCGGCTGACGAGTTGCCAGGTGATGCGGGCCGGCCCGCCAGATCACGGCGAGGATGATCACCAAGCCGATGGCGCTGCGGAAGAACAGGATCTGCAGGGTCGACAGTTCGACCGACAGTTCGCGCCCGGCAATGGCCATGAGGGCCAGGGACGTCAACGTCCCCAGCATCCACAAGGCTGCCCTTAGGACCGGCGGCATGATGGGCTGCCCTCCGGTCGGGTCTAGAAGTGCAGCGTCAGGTCACGCGGATTGGCCATGCAGGCGGCGACATCGAGCGCCTGTTCCTTGGACATCTTGGGCTGCTGACGCAGGCCGATGTTCATACGGATCGCCTGTTCATAGGCACCAAGCCCGGCACTGAGCTCCGCCGCCGCCTTCTTGCGCCAGGCGATGTCCTTGTCGAACGCCGCCTGGGCTTCGGCCAGGGCCTTCAGCGATTTTTCCACATTCGGCTTGTCGCCGCGCATGGCACGGCGGGCATCCGTCAGCGGCTTCTGGATCTCGCGGGTGCCGGGCACCTCGCGCATGACCTTCTCCACCTCATTGACGGCGTCCATGGCTTTTTCAGGGTCGGTCGCTCCGCTGACCACGGCGGGAAGCGCCGCCAGATCCTTGCCGAGCGCCGCCAGGGTATCCGCCGAGGAAATCACCTTGGTGACTTCCAGAAGCGGCTCATAAGCGCTGTCGACGTTGCGTTCATACAGCCGGGTCGCGATCATTTCCGCCTTCTGCAGCTTGACGAAGGCCATATGGTCGGCCCGCCAGTTCTCAGGCATCTGTGCCTCGAAAACTTTGATCTCGGCCCGCAGCTCTTCGATCTTCGCTTCCAGCTTTTTCGCCCGCGCCTCGCCCTTTTCATTCCGGGGAAGCTGGCGGATGGTTCCCTGCAGGTATTTGATTTCGTCCTTCAACCGGCGCGCCTGGCGCTGGGTGTCGCGGACCTGTACGTGCAGCGGCAGATAGGCGGGCGTGGCCTCGTCGATGATCTTTCGCGTTTCACGAATCTTGGCGACCAGTTCGAAGGTCTTTTCCGCCTTGTCGAAACTGCCGGCAAGGTCGCCCCGCAGCTCGCTCGGGAGCATCGAGATATCAAGGGTTCGGGCCTTCGCAATCGCGGCGCGGAGTTCATCACCCTTGGCGTCATAGACCTTGAACAGATGTTCCTCCACGCAGGACGACAGCGCCGGGTTACGCGGCGGCGGTGCCGTTTCCGACGTCAGGTTCACGCGCTGCGGCAGATAGTTCACCAACTGGGGCGTCAGGCCGACGATGACCAGCGCGACCAGTTGCAGGCAGATGAACGGAATCACGCCCCTGTACATCTGGATGGTCGCGACGCTGGATGGGGCGACACCGCGCAGATAGAACAAGGCGAAACCGAAGGGCGGGGTCAGGAACGAGGTCTGAATGTTCAGACCGATCATCACGCCCAGCCACACGGCGGTGATATTGGCCGACGGATCCATCAGCAGGATCGGCGCCACGATGGGCACCACCACGACCGCGATTTCAATGAAGTCCAGGAAGAACCCCATAATGAAGATGACCAGCATGACGATGGTGAACTGAGCCCAGAACCCGCCGGGCATGCCGGTCAGGAATTCTCGCACCAGTTCCTCGCCGCCGAACGCACGGAACGCGGCGGTCAGCATGGCCGCGCCGATCAGAATGATGAACACCAGGGCCGTGGTCTTCGCCGTTTCAACCATCACGCCCTGCAGCGTGTCTTCGATCTTCAAGGCCCGCCAGCCGCTCCAACCGATGGCGAAGATAAGCGTGACCGTGAAGATAAGGCCAAGCACCAGGCCGATCACGTCGAAGTTGGAACTGATCGACTTGATGTTGATCTGGAAATAACTGCTGACGACAGCCAGGGCGATCAGGGACACCAGGGCGATGATGGCCGGGTAATAGGCGTTCTTGTGCCCATCGCGCAGCCGGTAGCCGCCCATGATCAGGGCCCCGGCGGCACCGATGGCGCCGGCCTGGTTGACCGTCGCGACGCCAGTGATGATGGAGCCCAGAACCAGAAAAATCAGGGTCAGCGGCGGCACCAGGGTCACGAACACCTTGACCATGAAGGCGCGGTTGAGGGCGCCCTCACGATGAACGGCGGGCGCCATGTGCGGCTTGAAGAAAGCAAGGGCCAGGACATAGGCCATGTACAGGCCGACCAGGACCAAGCCCGGCACGAATGCCCCCAGGAACATTTCGCCGGCGCTGGTCGAGGTGACGTCGAAAGCCGACGGCATCAACAGGTTGCCCGTCGATTCCTTGAACAGTTCCTTACGCGCGGTCGATGCCTGATCGACGGCGCTGGCCAATTGGTCGGCCAGGATGATCAGCACGATGGACGGCGGGATGATCTGACCCAAGGTGCCCGACGCCGCGATGGTGCCGGTCGACAGCGAATTGGCGTATTTGTTGCGCATCATCGCCGGGAGCGAGATCAAACCCATGGCGACCACGGTGGCGCCGACGATGCCCGTCGTCGCGGCCAGAAGCGCGCCGACGAAGATCACGGAAATACCCAAGCCGCCCGGCACCGGCCCGAACAGTTGCGCCATGGTGACCAGCAGATCCTCGGCCAGTTTCGAGCGCTGCAACATGATGCCCATGAAGATGAACAACGGGATGGCGATCAGCGTATCGCGCTCGGCCTCCCAATAGACGCCGCGGAAGTTGGTCACCCCGGCGCTGAGCCATTGCCAGGCCCCGCCCTGGGCGAAGTAGGCATCCACGTTGCCCGCGAACAGCCAACCGCAAAGCGCCGCCAGTGTAATGGTGATGATCGCCGATCCGGGCAAGGCGAAGGCGACCGGGAACCCAGCCCCCAACGCATAGGCCATCGTGAGCATGAGAATGACGAGGAAGACGAGTTCCATGGAAGCTGTGGCCCCTGTCGCTTATTGGATCGTGTGGCTTGTGTGGTCGCGGCCGCCCGGTTCACCCCGGACATCGGCAACGGCGTCCATCATGTAGCTGACGAACTGGATCATCATGGAAATGGCGAATACGGCCAGGAACCCGGCCATCATGTATTTGACGTACATGGAGAATCCGGTCTGGGTCGTCTCCCAGGCCAGGATCGGCGAATTGATGACGGCGTTCTTGCCGCCCATGCCGACGATCAGAATCACCCAGCAAAGCGTGATGCCGAGGAATATGGACCCGAAGGCGTTGACCAACCCCTTACGGCGCGAATCGAAGGCGGCATAGAACACATCGACCCGCACGTGGCCTTCTTCCAGCAGGGTATAGGCGCTGGCGAACAGGAACAGGGCCGCGTACCAGAACCGCACCAGGTCGCCCATGAACACCTGTTCGTAGGAGAAGATAAACCGGGTGATGACGATCAGCAGTTCGGCGATGACGATCAACAAGGCCAGCCAGGTAAAGCCCAGGGTGCGCGAGAAAAATGCCGTGACAATGGCCGCCGCCGTCAGCGGCAGATGCACATAGGGGCCGCGAAACTGCGACTTGCCGAGTTCCAGGGCGAGCGCGTCGCCGAACACGGCGGGCAGCATCCCTTCGACCCGCATGAACGACAGGATGGCGTCGACCACGCCGATATACAGCACGGCGAAAAAGGCCATGCGGATCAGCAGCCCGTTGAAATCGGAAATCCGCTGGCTGTCCTGGCGCAGGGTGCGCGAGCAGCTTTTAACCGTGTAGATCGCCGCCGCCGCAATACCGACGACATACGCCAGAAGCTGCACCCAGGACAATGGCGACGACTCGGTCGCGGCGCCGTGCAGACCAAGCTGCAGCGCGGCGCCCTCACCCGGCCAGCCCAGCCAGAAGGTCAGATAGTTATTGATCAAGAAAACCAACAGCGCAGACAGTATTGCCCAGCCGAAAAACCGGACGGCAATCGTCGTGCGTGGCGACACCCCGGGCGAAACACTCCCGCCGGTCGCGTCAAACGTCATGTGTTCGGCGGCCATGAACAGGCAATCCTCTGTCCCAATTCCCCAGGTGAAACAGTCCGGGCGGATCCGGTTGGATAAGGATGAGACGGGGCGATGCCCCGTCCCACCTTAATACCATACCCGGTTATGCGGGCAATTAGACTTTGATGCCCAGCACGCGGTTGCGCTGGTTGATGTAGCCGGAGTCGGCCAGGATCATCCAACGACCGAGGTCGGCACGTGCCTTCAAGAAGCTTTCGTGGATCTTCTTGGCCAGCGGGCTGTGCGCCTGCACTTCGGCGAACACCTCTTCGGCGGCCTTGCCGAAGGCGTCATACACATCGTCGTTGAACGCACGAACCTTAACGCCGTGATCGTTGATCAGTTTGTTCAGGTAGGCGCCGTTGTTGGCGTTGGTTTCCGCCATCTGATGCGAGTTTTCTTCGGCGCAAGCGGCTTCGATGATGGCCTGGTCGGTCTTCGACAGGCTGTCCCACCACTTCTTGTTCATGCCCATGTGCAGCTGAGAAGCCGGCTCGTGCATGCCCGGATAGTAGTAGTACTTGGCCGCTTCATAAAACTTCATGAAGTA
>PALN01000054.1 GCA_002706405.1 Rhodospirillaceae bacterium
AGTGAAATCCTCGGCTGGCTCGGCCATTTCCGAAAGCCGCCCCGGCGCACCTTCATCACCCATGGCGAGCCCGAGGCCGCGTCCTCACTGCGCATGAAGATCGAGGAGCATCTGCATTGGGATGCGACGGTGCCGGACTACCTCGACCAGGTTGAGCTTTAAGCTCAGCGTTATTTCGCGAACACCTTCTGCAGCAGTTCGGTCGTGCGCTTGGCGGGGTTGTCGCGGATCGCCGCTTCCTCGCGTCCCAGATAGAGGAACACGCCGTCGATGGCCTTGGTCAGGACGTGATCGGTCAGGTCGGCTTTCACGTCGGGCACGAAGGGCATGGATTTGTACTGTCCCATCATCTTGTCATAAGCGGCGATGGCGCCGACTTCCGATAATTGTGTGTCGACGATCGGCTTCATGTCGGCGGCAAGCGGCGCCGACATCTTGGATCGGAAATACTGCGTCGCCGCATCCTTGGGCCCATTCAGGATGCCCTTGGCGTCATCGACCGTCATTTCGGAAATAGCGTCGACGAACAGGGACTTGGCCTTGGGCACGGCGGCTTCGGCGGCCCGGTTCAGCCTCAGTTCCACATCGTCGGCAAGCGACGACATACCGATCTTGGATAACGCCGACTGCACCTTCTGCAAGGCGCCGGGCAGGGGGATGTGGACATCGTCGGATTTGTTGAAGCCATCGGCGGCGCCGAGGGTGCCGACGACGCGTTCCGAGCCGACGCGCAGCGCTTCCTTGAGCCCCGCCGCGATGTCGGTGACGTCGAGGGCATCGGCCGAGGGCGCAGACGACCCGCCGAGTCCCTTGAGTAGGTCCTTCCCCTTGTCGAAGAAGCTTTGGGCGCCAGCCGGCTGGCTGGCGACCGACAACCCTGTGAGCAGAACACAGACGGCGGCGAGCGGTTTGATGGCCATGGTGGTCTCCTCTGGCTGGGGATGACATGGTAGCGCGAATGAGACGCCGGCGGGAGGATTTCGGGGCATTTTCGAGGGGCAGATGGATGCAACATTTTGCGTGACACCACGTCCCGATTTTTGCTCATATGAATGCTCGCATTCACCGCAAGAGGACGGCCCGTGGCAAACAAACCGGAAACCAATTCGGCGATCCAGAAGGCGCTATCCATCCTTGAAATGGTGACCCAGGAAATCCGCCCGCTTGGCATCGTCGATATCTCGCGCGATCTCGGCCTGCCGCGCCAGACCGTGCACCGGGTGATCCGTCAGTTGGAAGATCTCGGCCTATTGCGCAAGGATCCGGGGACGGACCGTTACACCACGGGGGCGCGGCTGCGTGCTCTGGCGCTCAACACCATTTCGTCGTCCCATTCGACCCGTGCCAGCCATGCGATCCTTCAGGGGTTGGTCGACACGGTCAAGGAAACCTGCAACGTCGGCATGCTGGACGGTCACGAAATCATCTATATCGACCGCGTCGAATGCGATTGGCCGCTGCGCGTGCAGTTGAAGGCCGGCAGCCACGTTCCGGCCCATTGCACGGCCATCGGAAAGCTGCTGATGGCTTATCAGCCCAAGGACGCCCGCGACCGCATCCTGCGCACGGCGCCGCTGCGCAAATTCACCAAATACACGATCACCGACCCGGATCAGCTGGAAGCCAGCCTCGATCAGATCGCCGCCCAGGGATATTCCATCAATAATCAGGAAGACGCCATCGGTCTGGTCGCCCTGGCGGTGCCCGTGCGTGACCCTCAGGGCGAGGTGATCGCCGGCCTTGCCGTGCATGCGCCGGAACCCCGATTTCCCATCGCCAAAGCCATCGAACACATTGAGACGTTTCGCGAAGCGGCCGGCCGGATCGGCCTGTCTTTGTTCGAAGGCGATAAAAAATCGTGACAACACGTCACGTTTTTCGTTGACACTTGTGGCGCCCCAAAGGAATCCTGATAGCACTGGTCATCCAAGGACGGATGTCGAATGCGGCCGAGCCGGCAAAAAGACATCGAACAAAATGCACCGGCAGCGGTCGTTCACCTAACGCCTCACAGGGAGAGCGAGAATGCTGCAGAAGTTCCTTAAGACCATGGCCGTGACCGGTGGGATTTATGCCGCCGCGGCTATCGCCGGCCCCTTCGCCGGCACCGCCAACGCCACCGATACCATTAATTTCGGCACTCAGCCGGCGACCATGCCGATCTACATCGCCAAGGCGATGGGACTGCTCGCGGAAATCGAGAAGAAGCACGACGTCAAGATCGAGTTCAAGGTGTTCTCCTACGGAGCGCCGGAAAACCAGGCACTTGCCGCCGGCGAGCTTCAGATCGCGTCCGCCGGCATGGGCCCGGCCATCGTCGCCTCCGCGCGCTTGCCCGCAAAGCTGCTGGCCATCTCGATCCTTGAACAGACGGCGCTTATGGTGCCGGCCGATTCACCCATCACTTCCGTGAAGGAACTGAAGGGCAAACGCATCGCGTTCCCGGGCAAGGGCTCGCAGCAGTATCCGCTGCTGGTCAAGGCGCTTGCCGATGCCGGTTTGAAGGTTGGGGACGTGGAACTGTTCAAGACCAAGGGTTCGGACGTGCCGACCCTGCTGGCCAATAAAAGCGTCGATGCCGGGATCACCTGGGACCCGCATGTGTCCAATGCCCTGGCGGCGGGCCATTCCAAGGTCCTGATCAAGGCCGAGAAGATCCTGCCGATCAAGGCCGGCCATTACATCGGTAACGGCGTGTATGCCCGCGAGGACTTCATCGCGGCTCGGCCCGAATTGGTTCAGGACCTGATCACCTCCATCGTCAAGGCCATCGACTTCATCCTCAAGAACGAGGACAAGGCGATCAAGATGTGGGCCGAGCAGATCAAGTTCCCGGAAAAGGTCATTACCTACGCCCTGAAGGAAGGCATCTCCGTCTACAACCTGGACGTAGCGCCCGAGGCGTCGACAATCGACGCCTATACCAAATTCCTTAAGGACGCCGGGATTCTCAAGCCCGACGACAATCCCAAATATGATCCCAGCTTCGCCAAGAAGGCGCTGGAGATGATGAAGAACTAACGAGCCCTGTGTCCGGCGGCGGGTGTCCCTGACATCCGCCGCCGTTTCATCCGCGCGTTGCCGTTCCTAAAGTCCCCAATCAGCTGAGGAAATATCGTGAAATCATCGGCAAAGACCGCTGCATCCGTTTTGCCCTACCTATGGGCGGCGATCTTCATTGTCTTCGTATGGCAAATGGCGGTCGTCTTCACCCAGGCACATGTCGCATTGCTGCCGCCGCCGCTTCTGACCGCCAAGACCTTCGCCGAGATGGTGATCAACGGCCAACTGTTCGTCCATGCGGGCGCCAGCCTGGGCCGCGTGGTCTCGGCCTGGTTGTTGTCCGCCGCCATCGCCATTCCGCTGGGTCTTGCGATGGGCCGCTGGCGGCGTTTCGAACATCTGGTCGACCCGGTGGTCGAGTTGTTCCGGCCGATTTCGCCGCTGGCCTGGATTCCCCTTGCCATCCTGTGGTTCGGCATCGGGGAGACCGGCAAGATCTTCATTATTTTCATCGCTACCTTCTTTCCCATCCTGCTGAACACGGTGTCCGGGGTGAAGGGGGTTGATCCGGTCTTGATCCGCGCGGGCCAGGTGCTCGGCTGCGACAACGACCGGGCCCTGTTCCGCAAGGTTATCCTGCCCGCCGCCATGCCGACCATCGTCGTCGGCCTGCGCATTTCCTTCGGGACCGGCTGGGCCGCGATCATCGCCGCCGAACTGGTCGCCGCCCAGGTCGGTCTGGGTTACCTGATCGCCGACGGGATGGAAGTTCTGCGTTCCGACCTGGTCCTGGTCGGCATGGTTGCCATCGGCATTCTCGGGGTGCTGATCGACGCCGTGTTCCGCACCATCAACGACCGCTTCTCCTGGGGGACGTAGGATGCCAGACAAGACGACGCAGAATCGCGGCACAAAGGGGATTTCCATCTCCGAGCTGGCGGTTACCTTTCAGTCCGAAGACTCCGAACCGGTCGAGGCCCTGCGCCCGACCAGCCTGGAGTTCGAGCCGGGCGAGTTCATCGCCCTTGTCGGCCCGTCCGGCTGCGGCAAATCGACGCTGTTGAATGTGCTCGCCGGCTTCATCAAGCCGTCTTCCGGTCAGGCCCTGGTCGGCGGTGAGACGATCACCAAACCCGACATCGACCACGGCATGGTGTTCCAGGACTACGCCCTGTTTCCCTGGCTCAATGTCATCGACAACGTCGCCTTTGGGTTGGAACGCCAGGGCATGGGCTTGGAGGAGCGCCACGCCAAGGCGCTGGAATACCTGGACATGGTGGGGCTCAAGGAATTCGCCGACAAGCGCGTGACCGAGCTGTCCGGCGGGATGAAACAACGGGTCGCCATCGCCCGCGTGTTCGCCACGGATCCCTCGATCATCCTGATGGACGAACCCTTCGGCGCGTTGGATGCCCTGACCCGCCGGTTCCTGCAGCACCAGTTGCTGGAAATCTGGCAGCGCAACCGCAAGACCGTCGTCTTCGTCACCCATTCGGTGCAGGAAGCGGTCTATCTGGCGTCGCGGGTCATCGTCATGACGGCCCGGCCCGGGCGGGTGAAACTGGATCAGAAGATCGATCTGCCTCATCCGCGCGACTTTTCCAGCGAGGAATTCCGCCGCCTGGAAAAGGTGATCTACGACCAACTGGACGAAGAACTGGCCAAGTCCTTCAAGCTCGAAGGCGGGGGAGGGACCTTTCATGACTGAGGCCACGCCGCGCCCGGCAAACGACGATCGGGGCAGCGCCATGACGGCGGCGGCCCGGTTCCTGGCCCGTGCGACGGAAATAGAGCCCATCCTTCGAGCCTTCCGCAGCATCGACGCGGGCCGCCTGCGGGCCGATGCGGCGGCGCTCGACGCCTTGCCGGAAAACCGGCGCGGACCGCTTCACGGCATGCTGATCGCGGTCAAGGAAGTGTTCGACGTCGCCGGCTATGTCTGTGGCTGGGGCACGCCGATCCATGATGGCCGGCGCCCGGCGGCGGATGCCCGCGCCGTGGCGCGCCTGCGGGCGGCGGGAGCACTGGTGGCGGGCATCACCGTGTCCTCGGAATACGCCCTTTCACGGACCGGTCCGACGACCAATCCGTTCGATCCGACGCGCACGCCCGGGGCGTCGTCCCAAGGGTCGGCCGCCGCCGTCGGGGCCGGGCTGGTGCCGGCGGCGCTGGGGTCGCAGACCATCGGCTCGATCATCCGCCCGGCCGCTTATTGCGGCTGCATCGGGGTCAAGCCGACCTGGGGGATGATCGATGTCGGCGGCTCCATGCCGCTGTCGGGATCGCTGGATCATGTCGGCTTTCTGGCCGCCGATCCGAAGGTGGCGGCCATGCTGATGGATGTGCTGATGCCGGCGATGACTGGCGAGCCCGCGGGCCTGCCCGCCGCGGCGACCGTGCTCCGACCCTGGTATGCCGATGGTGCCGCCCCGGCGGTTCTGCAGGCGCTGGACCAGTCCGCCGATGATCTGCGCGCGAGGAACATTGAGGTGGGGGACGCGGTTCTGCCCGATTGGATCACCGATCAGGAAGCGGGAGTGCTCGACACCCTTCTGGCCCACGACATGGCGATCCACCACGGCGGCGATTTCGACGCCCAAGGTGACGCGATGAGCGAGCGGGTGCGCGACTTCATCACCCGGGGCCGCCGGATCACGGCGACGGAATACGCGGCCGCCCTGGCCGCGCGCGACAAGATGGCCCAGGCGCTGGACGATTGGATCGGCGAGAGCGTGGTACTGATGCCGCCGACGACGGGCCTGGCCCCACTGCTGACCGAGGGCACCGGCTCCCGCGAACCGCAACGCCTGTGGACGGTGACCGGACAGCCGGCGATGACCGTGCCCGTGGCGCGGGAAAACGGCCTGCCCGTGGGCGTGCAGATCATCGCCCGGCGCGGCGCCGACCGCCGGGTGCTGGCCACGGCCGAGGCACTGTTCAAGAACGCCTAGGCGTCAGCGCCGAACGATAAAGGTGAAATCGGGCAGGGGGGTGTCGTTGGTCATGGTCGTGCGGGGCGACAGTTCCGTTTTACAGAACGTCAGGAATTCGTCCCCGTCGACATAGAACAGCCCCTGATACCGTTCGACCGCGTCGGCGCGCAAAAGATTGAAGGCGAAGGTCTTGTCCGTCATGGCCCACAGTTCCCGCAGGCTTTCCTTCACGTAGTCCGCCCATTCGTCGATGTTGGCGCCCATGTGCATGTTGTAGGTGCCGCAGGCAAAGACGTAATCGGCCGGCTCAGTCACGGTGATTTTCTGCAGGAAACGGGCGCGGGGATCGCGGATGCGGGCGCGGGCGGCCTCGACCATCTTGCTCGACATGTCGTAGCCGACATAGGTCCCGCCCCGAAGGGCGGGGCTGTCTTTCAGGAAATCGAACAAGGCGCCGTATCCGCAGCCGAAATCGGCGACGGAAATACCGCCCGCCTGCTCGTCGGCCGGGTCGATGACGTCATACAGCCTTTCAAAGCGGACAAGCTGATGGTCTTCGCTTTTCCAGAAAACGGCGCGGGCATCGGGGCCGAGTTCGGCCAGCCGACGTTCGTAGCTGCGCGCCACCGGCTTCAGCAGGCGGGCTGCTTTTTTGAAAAAGAACAAGGTCATGGGCCGACATTAGGCCCCGGGCCCGGGCGGAACCAGTTTCTTTACGATTCCGTCTGGAACTCGGCCCAATCCGGCTTGTGCGGCGTGATCCTGGCCCCGGCGGCCTCGAACGGGCCACCGGCATCCAGATGTTCCAGGCGAATCATCGCAAGCCCTCGCCCACCCGTGCCGTCCGCAATGGTGGACCGAACCTCGCCCACTTCCTTGCCGTCCAGGGTTACCGGCGTGCCCCTCTCGGGCAGGGTGCCCTCGATCTCCACGGGCAGCAGACGTTTGCGGACCAAGCCGCGGTATTTGGTGCGGGCCGTCAGTTCCTGGCCCATGTAGCAGCCCTTTTTCCAGTCGATGCCGTTCAACTCGTCAAAGCCGCTTTCCAGCAGGATGGATTTGTCGACGATCAGGTCGCGGCTGCCATCGGGCACGCCGAGGCTCAGGCGGAGAACATCGTAGGACGCGCGGTCCCCGGCACGGAGGCCGAGCCCGCTGAGCGTCGCTTCCGCGCCATCGGTGGGGAGAATGGCCCGCGCCCCCAAGGCCGTCAGGCGCGGGTCGACGAACAGCACGCCGCCGTCCTTGGCCTGCGCCGCGCCGGCGTCGGAACCCAGGACGCCTGTGCCCGCTCCGCCGGGCAGGGCGGCGACGCGCCATTGCTCGCTTTGGTCCTCGATCGTGACCTTGGCGCGTAATTTGTAGAGCTTCAGGCGCTTGGCCAGATCGTCCAGGCGTGCACGCTCACCGTCCAGCAACAAGGTGCCTTCGGCGCCTTCGACGATGAAGAAATCGTGCAGGTATTTGCCCTGGGGCGTCAGCAGCGCCGCATGAATGGCCTGCGTGGGGGTGACCTTGTTGATATCGTTGGAAATCAGCCCCTGAAGGAAGGTTCGCGCGTTATCGCCGGCAAGGGCGAGCACGCCGCGGTCTTCAAGGACGACATAGGTCTGTTCAGTCATGTTCTGATCCCGAAAATGGATGGGTACCGGAGCCCTGAATATGGGAGTCCCCAGCGGCCTAGGCAACAGGGGATGGTGGCCCTATAAGACGGGGGATGTATAAAATCGGCTGCAACCAGGGAATGGGCGGAAACTTGCCCATGAAATCGCCCGGCTGAAACAGCCCGAGAAACGATAGGTTATGGCAAAAAGCATCCTGTTCGTCACGGCGACGCGGATCGGTGACGCGGTCCTGTCCATGGGGATTCTGGGCCGTTTGGTCCGGGACAACCCGGGGGCGCGGGTGACCGTCGCCTGTGGGCGGGCCGCGGCCCCCCTGTTCGATGCCGTGCCCGGTCTGGAGCGGGTCATTATCCTGGATAAAAAGCCCTATTCCCTGCACTGGCTGGGATTGTGGACGGAATGCGTCGGGCGGTGGTGGTCGATCCTGGTCGACCTGCGCAACGCGCCCCTGACCTACCTGATCCCGGGTGCCCGGAAATTCCGCATGGGGCGCAAGGGGGCGGGCCACCGGCTCGAGCGTTATGCCCAGGTCATGGGGATCACCGCCGATGTGCCGACGCCGACGATCTGGATCACCGATGCGCACCGCGCCACGGCGGATCGCCTGATGCCCAAGGATCGCCCGATATTGGCCATCGGCCCCACGGCCAATTGGCAGGGAAAGACCTGGCCCCAGGATCGCTTTACGGATCTGGTGGCGCGGCTGACCGGCGATCAAGGCCTTCTGCCGGGGGCGGCCGTTGCCGTATTCGGCCATGAGACGGAGCGGGACTCCGTGCAAGGATTCCTGGACAGCATCCCCGAGGACCGGCGCATCGACCTGGTGGGGCAGATTTCCCTGCTGGAAGCCTATGCCTGCCTGGAACGGGCGTCGCTTTATGTCGGCAACGATTCCGGGCTGATGCATCTGGCGGCGGCCGCGGGCGTGCCGACCCTGGGGCTGTTCGGTCCGACGCAGGATCAGCTGTATGGCCCCTGGGGCGCCCATTGCCGTGCCGTACGCGGAACGGCCTTCCTGGAAATTTTTCCCGAAAATTACGACTGGGAAAATTCGCCGTCCCTGATGAACACCTTGTCCGTCGATGCCGTCGCGGACGCGGCCCGCGACCTGTGGATCGATTGCAAGGAGGCGGCGTCGTGACCGGCCCCCGACTGTCCATCGTCGTCTGCGCCCATAACGAGGCGGCGCATCTGGCGGATTGCCTGGCGACCCTCGGCTTCGGCGATGAACTGGTCGTGCTGGCCGACAAATGCACGGACGCGACGGCGGAAATAGCCCGCCGCTTCACGGACCGGGTGATCGAAGGGGCCTGGGATCCGGAAGGAACCCGCCGCAACGCCGCTATCGATGCGTGCAGCGGCGACTGGGTCCTGGAAGTCGACGCCGATGAACGGGTGCCCGAGGCCTTGGCCCGGGAAATCCGCACGGTCATCGCGACCACCCCCCACGATTGGCATGAAATCCTGGTCGACAATTACATCGGCGGCCGGCTGGTGCGCTGGGGCTGGGGCGCGAGCTTCGGCAAGGCCGCTTATCCGGGCCTGTTCAAGAAGGGGGTCAAGCGTTGGGGGCCGCAGCGGGTCCATCCCGCCCTGACGTGGAGCGGCGCCAAGGGGCCCATGTTGACCAACCGCCTTGATCATTATGTGGACCGCAACATTTCCGACATGCTCAAACGCCTCGACAGCTACACCACGGCGCGGGCGGCGGATCTGCGGGACACGGGGCAGGTCGGCTCCTTCGCCAACAACCTACGCCGCTTCTTCACCCGCTTCTTCAAATGCTACGTGCGGCGCAAGGGCTACCGCGAAGGCGGCTATGGATTCCTGATCGCACTTTGCGCCGGCCTTTATCCGTTGATTTCGCACCTGAAGGCGCGGCTCGAGGACGAAGCCGGAAATCCGAAAAGCGGGGAGGCCTGAATGGCGCGCATCGTTCTGGCCGACGACGGCATCGAATTCGACGGCCGCACGCCCGGGGAACGCCCGCTCGGCGGGGCGGAAAGCTCCCTCGTGTTCCTGATGGAAACGCTGGCGGCGCGCGGGCACGAGGTCTCGGTCCATAACAATTGCCGGGGCCCCCTGGTTCATAAGGGAGTGACCTGGGCCCCCTTGACGGCGGGAATGCCCGACAAGGCGGATCTGTTCATCGCCAACCGGGGGGATAAGGTCCTGCCGCTGATGCCCCAGGCGGGCCGAACCGTGTTCTGGACCCACAATCCGGCGACCTACATGGTCAAGTGGCGCTACCTCACGAAGCTGTGGAAATACGCCGATGCCATCGTCTTTATCGGCGACTATCACGCAACGACCTATCCCGGCTGGTGTCCGGTCAAAAATCGCGTGGTCATTCCCTACGGTTTGCCAGACGATTTCTGCAACGCCCAGCCGGCCGCGGCTCCCCCCGGTCCGCGGGCGGTATTTTCCTCCAACCCGCTTCGTGGGCTCGACTGGCTGCTCGACCGCTGGTCCCAGGATATCCAGCCCCAAGTGCCGGGCGCGGAACTGGTTCTGTTCACGGGGGCGGCCGTCTACGGCAGCGCGGGGGATCGCAAGGCGGACCCCATGGCGAAAGTTCTCGACAAGGCGAAATCGTTGGAAGACAAAGGGGTCCGATTGCCGGGCCCGGTGCCCAAGCAACGCCTTATCGACGAATTCCGGCAGGCCAGATGCATGCTTTATCGGGGTGACATCAACGAGACCTTCTGCATGGCCGTGGGCGAGGCTCAGGCCATGGGGATGCCTGCCGTGGTGACCGATCTCGGCTCCATGCGCGAGCGGGTGATCGACGGCGAAACGGGCTTCGTCGCGCGTGATGACCGGGCCTTCGCCGATGCCGCCGTGAAGCTGTTGAGCGACGACACCCTGTGGTCCGCGCAACAGGCGGCGGCGCTGAAAAAACAACGGTTATGGCGCTGGCCCGAAGCGGCCGAAGCCTGGGAAAGGTTGCTGCCATGAAGGTATTGCAGGCCATGGCGGGGGCGGAATTCGGCGGCGCCGAGGCATTTTTCGTGCGCCTTGTCCGCGCCTTGCATCGCGCCGGGCTGGATCAGCGCGTGCTGATCCGCGAGAACAAGGCCCGCGCGAATTCTTTGCGCGAAGCCGGGATCGAGCCCTTGGAACTGCCCTTCGGCGGCATGCTCGACCGTCGCACGCCGCGCGCCTTCAAGCACGAGATCAAGACCTTCCAGCCGCAGGTCGTGATGACCTGGATGAACCGCGCCAGCAAGATGTGCCCCAAGGGCGATTTCGTTCAGGTCGGCCGTCTGGGCGGCTATTACGACCTGAAATACTATCGCAATTGCGACCATCTGATCGGCAATACGGAAGACATCGTCAGCCATATCGTCGACCAGGGCTGGGACAAGAGCCGTGCCCATTACCTGCCCAATTTCGTGTCCGAGGATCAGGCGGAACCGCTCAGCCGCCGCTCCCTCTACACGCCGGAAAACGCGGCGCTGATCCTGGCCATGGGGCGGCTGCACGAAAACAAGGCCTTCGATGTTCTGCTGCGTGCCATGGCGCGGGTGCCCAACACCTATCTGTGGCTTGCCGGCGACGGACCGTTGCGCGAAAGCCTGGAAAAGCAGGCCGAAGACCTGGGTATCAAGCCCCGAGTCCGCTTCTTGGGGTGGCGCGAGGATACGGCGGCATTGTTCGCCGCCTGCGATCTGTTCGTCTGTCCGTCCCGGCATGAGCCCTTGGGAAATGTGGTGTTGGAAGCCTGGGCCCAGGGGGTTCCCTTGATCGCCGCCGACAGCATGGGGCCGGGCACCCTGATCGAACATATGGATTCCGGCATCCTGGTGCCCGTCGACGATTCCGACGCCCTGGCCCGCGCGATCCGCGCCGTGATCGACGATTACGACCTGGCGGACCACATCGCCCGCCGCGGCCGCGAGGTCTATGAGGAGAAATTCACGGAAGGCCAGGTCGTGAAGCGTTACCTCGACTTCTTTCAAACGATTGTCGCCAATCGGGCAAACTGACGTAAGATCATCCCATGTGCGGTATCGCAGGCATCATGACACGAGACGGCTCCGCCCCGCCGGCGGAGGTTCTCGACGCGCTGGCCGGTGCCCTGGCCCATCGCGGGCCTGACGGGCATGGCCGCCATGTGGACGGCGACGTGGGCCTGATTCAGACGCGGCTGGCCATCATCGACCTGGAAACGGGCGATCAGCCGATCGCCGCCAAGGGGCCCGACGGCAACGAGGCGGTCCTGGTCGCCAACGGCGAAATCTACAATTACGTCGAGGTTAAGCTCGACCTGGGCCGCGTGCCCTTCAAGACGCGCTCCGACTGCGAGGTTCCGCTGCAGCTTTACCTGCGCGAGGAACTGGCCTTTACCGACCATCTGCGCGGCATGTACGCCATCGCCATCCACGACCGGGCCCGTGACCGCCTGATCCTGACCCGCGATCCCTTCGGCATCAAACCGTTGTATTTCACCCAGTCGGGATCGGCCTTCGCCTTTGCGTCCGAGCCGCAGGCGCTGATCCGTGCCGGACTGGCGACGGCCCGCCTCAATGAGAACGCGCGGGACGAGATGCTGCAGATGCAGTTTTCCTGCGGCCGGGAAACACCCTTCGCCGGAATCGAACGGGTGCTGCCGGGCGAAACCCTGATCGTGGAGAAGGGGCGGGTGATCGGGCGCAACCAGATGACGGTCCTGCCCGACGGCGCGCCCAAGAGCCTGACCCGTTCCGATGCCCTGATGCGGTTGGATGATCTGCTCGACGACGCGGTCGGCGTGCATCAGCGCTCGGACGTGCCCTACGGCATGTTCTTTTCCGGAGGGATCGATTCCACGATCTTGCTGGCCATGATGTCGCGCCTGAACGAGCGGCCCGTCACCGCCTTCACCGCCGGATTCTCGGGCACCCAGGTCCATGATGAACGCGCCCTGGCCCGCGAGATCGCCGCCCATGTGGGCGCCGACCATCACGAGGTCGAATTCGGCGCCGCGGATTTTTGGGACCTGCTGCCGGAAATCGCCGCCGCCGTCGATGACCCGGCGGCCGATTACGCCGTGCTGCCCAGCTATAAATTGGCCCAGACGGCCCGCGCGGCCGGGATCAAGGTGATCCTGTCGGGCGAGGGCGGAGACGAGGTTTTCGCCGGCTACGGCCGCTATCGCCGGGCCACGCGCTGGCGCCTTCTGGGCGGCCGCCCCATGCGCGAGCGCGGCACGCTGGAAGGCCTGGGCGTTCTGCGCGAGGAAAACCGGACTTGGCGCAATGGCCTTGCGGCGGCAGAGGAGGAGGCCCAAGGCAACGGCTGGACGCCGCTGCAGCGGGTCCAGGCCATGGATATGGCCGACTGGCTGCCCAACGATCTTCTGACCAAGCTGGACCGCTGCCTGATGGCCCATGGGGTCGAGGGGCGGGTGCCGTTCCTGGACCCCAAGCTGGCGGCCTTCGGTTTCGGCTTGCCCGATGCCCTGAAAGTGCGGCGCGGACGCGGCAAGTGGATTTTGCGCAAGTGGCTGGAGAAGGTCGTGCCGATGTCCCGGCCGTTCGCCGCCAAGCGCGGCTTCACCGTGCCGGTGGGCGAATGGATCGCGGCCGAGGGTCAGCGTCTGGGCCCCTTGGTCGCGGCCCAGCCCGGCGTTGCCGAAATCTGCCGCCCGGATGCGGTCACCAGCCTGTTCCGCAATGCCGGGAAGCGCGAGATGCAGGCGGCCTGGACGCTTTTGTTTTATGCCGTGTGGCATCAGCACCACATCCTGGGCGGCGTGCCCAAGGGGGGTGTTCTCGAAGTTTTAGGAGAGGCCGTCTAAACCGTGACCAACCCGCAGACCCTGACGATCCGCCGGCCCGACGACTGGCATGTGCATTTCCGTGACGGCACCATGATGGCCGCCGTCGTGCCCTTCACGGCGCGCCAGATGGCCCGCGCCATCGTCATGCCGAACCTGGTGCCGCCGGTGACCACGGCGGCCCTGGCATCGGCCTACCGTGACCGTATCCTGGCCGCCGTGCCGGAGGGCGTCGACTTCACGCCGCTGATGACCGCCTATCTGACCGACAACACGGACCCGGACGACCTCGCCGCCGGGTTCCGCGACGGCGTACTGACGGCGGTGAAGTACTATCCCGCGGGGGCGACCACCAATTCGGACAGCGGCGTCACGTCAATCGACAAGGTCACGCCCGTTCTGGAACGCATGGCCGACATCGGCATGCCGCTTTTGGTGCATGGCGAGGTGACGGATGCCGACGTCGACGTGTTCGACCGCGAGGCCGTGTTCATCGAGCGCACCCTGGCGCCCCTGGCGGCGCGCCTGCCGGGCCTGAAGATCGTGTTCGAACACATCACCACGGCCGACGCCGTGGCCTTCGTCGAAGGGGCGGGGGCCAATGTCGGCGCCACGGTCACGGCCCATCATCTGGTCATCAACCGCACGGACATCTTCCGGGGCGGCATCCGCCCGCATCTTTACTGCCTGCCCATCGCCAAGCGTGAACGCCACCGCCAGGCCCTGGTCAAGGCCGCGACCTCGGGCAATGCCAAGTTCTTCCTGGGCACCGACACGGCCCCCCACGCGGCCCATGCCAAGGAAACGGCCTGCGGCTGTGCCGGCATCTTTTCCGCCCCGGCGGCGATCGAGGTCTATGCCGAAGTGTTTGACGAGGCAGGGGCCTTGGACAAGCTGGAAGCCTTCGCGTCGCTCAACGGCCCGGCGTTCTACGGCCTGCCCGTGAACGAGACGACGATGACCCTGGAACGCCAGCCTTGGGACCAGCCCGAGGCCGTGGACCTGCCGGGCGGTGACCGCCTGGTTTCCTTCCGGGGCGGGGAGACGCTTTCCTGGCGGTTGGTGGGCTGATCTCGGTCTCCCGTTGACCCGGGGCGGGCGGTTCTCTACACCCATAAACAACCCATCCACACCGAACCACCGATCCCGGGAGGCATGCCCATGTCCACGTTCAAAGGACTTTTGCTCGAAGAAACCGACGGCAAGGTCACGTCGTCCATTCAGGACATCGACGAGGCCCGCTTGCCCGAGGGCGACGTCACCGTCGCCGTCAAATATTCCACGGTCAACTACAAGGACGGCATGGTCATCAACGGCCTGGGCCGGCTGGTGCGCGATTATCCGCATGTTTCGGGCATCGATTTTTCCGGTGTGGTCGAAGCCTCCGACAACCCCAACTACAAGCCCGGCGACGAAGTCATCCTGACCGGCTGGCGCGTGGGCGAGGTTCATTGGGGCGGTCATGCCCAGAAGGCGCGGGTCAAGGGCGACTGGCTGGTGCCCATGCCCAAGGGCCTGGACCTGAAGCGTGCGATGGCCATCGGCACGGCGGGCTTTACGGCCATGCTGGCGATCATGACCCTCGAAGATCACGGCCTGACGCCGGAAAACGACGGCGAGGTGCTGGTCACCGGCGGCTCCGGCGGCGTCGGCTCCGTCGCCACCTCGATCCTGGCCAATCTGGGCTACCGGGTCGCGGCCTCCACGGGCAGCCCGGAATCCCACGCCTATCTGAAGGACCTGGGGGCGACCACCATCGTCGACCGGGCCGAGCTGGAAGAAGCGCCGAAGGGGCCGCTCGCCCGCGAACGCTGGTCCGGCGCGATCGATAACGTGGGTGGGCCGACCCTGCATACGGTGCTGGCGACCCTCAAGTACTGGGGCACCTGCGCCTCCGTCGGCAATGCCGGGTCGTTCAAGCTGGAAACCACAGTGCTGCCGTTCCTTTTGCGCGGCATCAACCTGTGCGGCATCGACAGCGCCACCTGCCCCACGGGCCGGCGTGTCGCCGCCTGGAACCGCATCGCCAAGGACCTGCCGCTCGACAAGCTGGACGCGCTGACGGAAACGGCATCCTTAAGCGATCTGCCGGACCTCGCCGGCAAGATCCTCAAAGGCCAGCTGCGCGGGCGCACGGTGATCGACGTCAATTCCTGATTTCAGGTTGGGAGCGTGAGCATGGACCAAGCGGCCAAGGTAGCGGCGTTTCAGAAGCTGCATGCCGACCCGGGGTGTTTCATCATTCCCAATCCCTGGGATCTGGGATCCGCCCGTATGTTGGAAGCCATGGGCTTCAAGGCCCTGGCGACGACCAGTGCGGGGTATAATCTGTCCCGGGGCCAGGTCGACGGCGACGCGACGATCGAGGACCATTTCGCCCATTTCCGAGAGCTTTGTGCCGGCGTCGACGTGCCCATTAATGCGGACTTCGAGAACGCCTATGCCGACACCGCCGCGGGCGTTGCCGACAACATCCGGCATGCAGCCGGCACCGGGCTCGCGGGCGGCTCGCTCGAGGATTACGACGGCACGGCCATCTATGACTTGGCCGAGGCGGTCGAGCGGGTGACGGCCGCCGTCGAGGCCGCGCGTTCGGTCAATCCGCCCTTCGTGCTGACCGCCCGGGCGGAGAACTTGATCCGCGGCAATCCCGATCTGGGCGACACCATCAAGCGGCTTCAGGCCTATCAGGAGGCCGGCGCCGACGTTCTGTACGCGCCGGGGCTCAAAACGGCGGACGAGGTGCGGGCGGTGATCTCCTCCGTCGACCGGCCGGTCAACGTTCTGGGCGGCATTTCCGGCATGACCCTGAACTTTCAGGAAATGGCGGAATTGGGGGTCAAGCGCATCAGCGTCGGCGGCTCGCTGTTCCGTTCGGCCTACGGCAAAGCCATGGCGGATGCCCGGGAAATGCTCGATGCCGGGACCTTCGGCTTCGCCACCAGCGCGCCGCCGCTGCCGGCCTTCGTCAAGCTCTTCCGGCCGGGGTGACGGGCTGCCCGGGCGTTCGAATTAACGGATTGCTAACCATCGGGTGCCATCCTGACGTTGGACGAGTTTTTGACGCAGGATGGGATAGAACACCCATGAGAAAGATCATCGCAGCCATTGCCTTTTCGGTCGTGCTGACCGCGTGCGGTTACGCGGACAAGTACGAAGAAGGCGTCGCCGGTTACGAGCCGACCTATTGCTATGCGGCGCTGGGCGGCGGCGTGGAATGCTACCGTGCGCCCGTCGCCGGCGAGGACCGGCGGCTGGTCAACTATTACGGCAAGCACCCGTCGCGCTTTGACGCCCCGCCCGAACCGGCCCCGATCGAATACCAGGCCCCGCCCATGGTCAACACCTGGGTCAAGGACCCGGAACCGGTGGTCCGCGTCCTGCCCAAGGGCGACCTTGCGGACCGGCCCTGGCTGGCCTCCGGCTATCAGGAACCGGTCGCCCGCCAGGCTTCGCCGGTGGCGACCCAGGCCCTGCTGCGCCAGGCCCATGAACACCTCAGCCACTCAATCCAGCAGGAGTCGCAGGACAAGCTGAACCGGTTCAGCCAGGCCGGATACCAGGGCGCCCAGCGCGTGGAACCGGCGCCGGCCGATCCGCCGCCCTTTCGCTAGTTCAAGCAGGTGGCCTGACGCCCCGTTTGGGCTCGAAAAGTCAGAAAATTCAATCGCTTGAATGGGTGAGCCGCCGCCTTATGCGCGGGGCGCCTATTCGTAATTTCGAATATTCCACAGCTATCCGGATATATGTGATGTCTATCACATGACTTTTCCGGCCGCTTTTGGTACGACTCCTGATCATCGAACCTGACAAAAACCTGACATCTTTTAGGAGCTGTGCGGTGGACCAGGAAAAGGCTTCGAAACCGGTGATCAGAAAGACCGAGCTGCAGCGTCTGCAGAACGAGCTGGTCGGCGGCAAGGCATCGAAAAAGGCGAAGAAACCTTCATCCGCCGCGAAAGTTCGCATGATGGAGGGCGCACGCAACGCCTGTGGCCCGCTCAACAGCTGCCGCGACTGGCGCTGGGGCGGCAATTAAGCCGACACCCTCCCAATGCGACAGGACGCGGATGGTTCGCCGCGCGGGTCTCTGCTTTTTTGTCCAATTTTGTGGGCCCGGCACCGGTGCGGGTGAGGTCTTTCTTGACACCTGCGCGGCAGGGCCTTAAATCCCTCCACGCCGTTCAACGGGTCCCAGACCCGCGGCCGGCCCCAACATTGGGGCGGAGTAGCTCAGCTGGTTAGAGCAGCGGAATCATAATCCGCGTGTCGGGGGTTCGAGTCCCTCCTCCGCTACCAAATTTCCAAATACATTAATGCCTTGCGGTTCAGTCGAGAAATCGGCTGGCACCATGTTCGCTGCAAGTGCCCGCTGGGGCCCCTCAACCGTCCCCGTTCCGCCAAGGGTATGGCCCCGGCACCCCGGTGAGCGACCCGGCGGATCCAGAGGGACACCCCGCAAACGCGGACAACACTTCCGAGAATTCAAACAGCCTACCCGGGTCGACCGGCCGCGCCTGCTTGGCGCGCTGGCGACCACAGCAGCGCTGCGCCTGCGTGAATGCCGGGTGCGCGGAGGAGAAAGTCATGTTCACTCCCTTCCGGCTGAACAAGCCGGTCGGCGAGGCGTTCAATATGGATTTGGACGATGCGTTCAACACCAAGAAAGCACTCGTGGATTTGGGTCTTCTGGAGGTACCCGAATACGGACTTACGGAATTCTCCGACCGGCCCATGTTGGACGCCGTCAAAGCCATTCAGCGCGCGCAGGGCCTCAAAGTTGACGGAAAGATGGTGCCAGAGGGCGATCAATATTTTTAATTGAATATGATTTCATATATTATAACAGTAGTAGCAAAAACAAATGAAGAAGGCTAAGATCAGGTCGAACTGGCATTTGCCCCTGCATTTCGGTTCAATCTCTGTAATCGCTATGGCCAAATCTGGCGTCGGTGCACCCAAAAGACACAACACCCGCGAAGAGGACTTGGAAAGACTGAGGGACTACGAAACCGCCCTTGATCGGGCCCGCAAATGTGATCAGTGGGTCCGTGATGTCCTATTCTATATCTACCGTCACCTACGCCAGCTCGAAGATTACGACCAGCACGAAGCCTACATGCGGGAAACTGTGGCTGATCTGGAAAACGAACGGGAACTCGACATCCCATTCCTTGAGGACGACTGGCTGAAACGGATACCGGTGGGGAAAATGGACGAGGACCTCCGCTTCATCTACCAAGCCGATGTCGCCGCCGACAAGGCCAGGCGCCGCGCCGCCGCGGAAAAATCCGTTCCCACCCGAGAGGAGTGGGAGACGTTCCTTTGAGGAAGCCCTCGACCGCTCTCAAAGCGCCGTTCCTCAAGCGTGTCTCCCTGCTGCCGGAGAAGGCGGAACGGAACAAGTTCCCGTTCACCCGGTTTGCCGACCTGCTGACCGATGATTTCTTCATGGAATTCACGCACCCCGTGACCATCTTTGTCGGCGAGAACGGATCCGGCAAATCGACGATCCTTCAGGCGTTGGCAAAGCTCGCGGGCTTTGCCGCGGGCGGCGGAGATGCCTGGTTTCAACTGCATTACACCGCCGACACGACGGACACGACGCTCGTCCAGGCACTGCGGCCCGCTTGGTTGCCTAAGGTATCCAACGGGTTCTTTTTTCGCTCCGATACCTTCGCGGATGTTGCCCGTTACATAGATGATGAGGGAAATCAGGCCATTCACGGCGGCCCCCTTTGGGAGCGGAGCCACGGTGAAATTTTCATGTCCGTCTTCAACGACCGGTTCGCGCCAACGAAACGCTGCATGTACCTCATGGACGAGCCGGAAAATGCGCTGTCGCCCATGCGCCAGTTCGAGTTGATGCGGCTTATGCGGGATTGGGAGATGTCCGGCAACGCACAGATGATCATGGCAACACACTCACCGATCCTCATGAGTTATCCCGGTGCCGATCTCCGGTACTTCTCGGGCACTGGGATCGAGCCGATTTCCTATGACGAAATCGAACACGTGCAAATCACGCGCGCCTTCCTTAATAACCCGGCCCGGGTTCTCGACGAATTGTTTAGGGACTAGTCCCACGACCTGACCCAGTCGCGGCGCCATTTCTTTGAATGAATTTGCTTTTTCGGCGAAAAACCGATATGCCCTGCGCCAAGAGCGTGATGTCTCTTTTCTCTGACGCTTAATTCCCGACAGATAACCCTGGGGTGGCCGAGTTCGGCCCGTTCCCGAACCTGTCAAACGGAGGCCTCCACATGGCCGGCAAGAAATCCAAGGGCAAGAGCCCTCAGTTCCTGATGTTCAACGTAACCTACGGCGACGGCACCGTGACCTCGAACCGCCGGGTGTCGACGGATCTGCTCGACCAGTCCTATGGCGACGCCCTGGAAGACCTGGTGCGGGCGGCCATCGAACAGCAGGACAACGACATCGCCCAGCGCTCGGGCCAGACCCGCGCGCCGATCAAGTCCATCGCCAAGGCCTGATCCCGGTTGCCGCCCTTGCGGCCGCGCCGAAATCCGTTGAGATAAGCGGCGGCGACACCTGCTTTTTTTCATCCCGCCCGAGCGCAACTTGTATACAATCGCCGTCGCTGGGAGGCAGGCAGGCGGTTGACGCACGCCCTGGGTTCTTCCGGCGCGCCCAGGCAACCGGATACTCCACGCGTGCAGACCGACAACCCCGCCATCGCCAGACAGTTCGAACGGTTTGGTCCGTCCTATCGCTGGTGGGCGACGGCCTGCGGCATGCTGGCGTCGATGACCATGGTGCTGTCGTCGACCATCGTCAATGTCTCCATCCCATCGATCATGGGGGCGTTCGGCATCGGCCAGGACCTGGCGCAATGGGCCTCGACGGCTTTCCTGACGACCATGGTCGCGAGCCAGATTCTCAATTCCTGGACGTCGCGCTTCATCGGGCCGCGCAATACCTGTCTGATGGCGCTTGGGATATTCTCGGCCGGGGCCGTTCTGGCCGCGGTCAGCCCATCCATCGAATTGCTGATCCTGGGCCGGATCATGCAAGGCTTCAGCGCCGGGCTGGTGCAGCCCTTGGCGTTGGCCACGGCGGTCGCCGTATTCCCGCCGGAACGCCGCGGCCTGGCCGTGGGCACCGTCGGCATGGGCATCGCGCTGGCGCCCACCTTCGGGCCGCTGGTCGGCGGCGTGACCATCGATCTGGTGACCTGGCGCCATGTCTTCATCGTGCCGCTGCCGCTGGTCGCCCTGTCGGCCATGATGGCGCTGACCTTCATGCCCGCGCGCAACCCGTTGGAAAAGAAGCCGAGCTTCGATTGGGTCGGGTTCATTCTGCTCTGCGTGGCGCTGGTCACCCTGATGGCGGGGATCGGCAACGGCCAGCGTTGGGGATGGGAGTCGCCCAAGTTCACGATCTTCATGGTCGTCGGCGTCCTGTCGGCGGTCCTGTTCGTGGTCACCCAGCTGCATTCCAAAAGCCCGCTTCTCGATCCCAAGCTGTTCCTTGATGCGCGCTTCGCCTCGGCCGTGGCCGTGGCCTTCGCCTTCGGGCTCGGCAATTTCGCGACCAACTATTCGATCCCGCTGTTCACCCAGACGATCCAGGGTTACACGGCGACCAAGGCCGGTCTGGTTCTGGTCCCGGCGGGGCTGTTGCTGGTCATGATGATGCAGGCCTCGGGGCGGCTGGCCGATGCGGTGCCGCCCCATTGGCCGATCATCGTCGGCTGCAGCACCTTCGCCGTGGCGGCCATGGTGCTGGCCACCATCGACGTCAACACGGCCTTTGTGACGGTGGCGCTGCTGGCCATGTGGACGCGCGGCTCCATGAGCCTGATTTCCCCCAACATGGGTAAGGCGGCTCTCTCCGCCGTGCCGGCGGACAAGATCGCGCAGGGGGCGGGGACCTTCAATTTCTTCCGCCAGATGGGCGGGGCGTTCGGCGTCAACATGACGGCCGTGACCATCGAAATGCGCACCGCCTATCACGCCGATTTCCTGACCGCGACCCAGACCAGCTCGAAGGGGCCGACGGCGGAGATGCTGGACAAGGTGCGCGATCTGCTGAATGCCGGCGGCGTGCCGTCACCGGCAGACAGTGCGATGGCGCTCGACTACCTGGGCCGCGTCCTCTATGCCCAGGCCAATACCTTCGCGTTCCATGATTCGTTCCGCCAGATCGCCGTGATCTTCGCGCTGACCCTGATCCCGGCCATCATCCTGGGGCGCTCGCGATCGAAGGAATAAGCGCGAGTTAAACACTTATCTCGGCCGGCGGGTTACGTTGCGTCCGCCGCGGTGCGGTTGGGAAGAACCACTCGCACGGTCGTGCCGCGGCCGATGCGGCTGTCGATCTGCAGTTCGCCGTCGTGGGCCGCGGCCAGCGCCTTGGCGATGGACAGGCCCAGCCCCGTGCCCAATTGGGCGATATGCGGGTCGGAATGAAGCTGCTGGAACGGTTCGATCACCTGGTCCAGCTTTTCGTCCGGAATGCCCTTACCCGTATCCGATACCTCGAGAATGTGACGGCCCGGTTCCTCGCGGGCGCTCAGGGTCACCAGCCCGCCCGGGGGCGTGAACTTCACGGCGTTGAACAACAGGTTGAGGATCACCTGTTTGATCGCCCGTTCATCCACGAACAGGCGTGAGATGGCGTCCGGAACCTTGATGTCGAAATAGATCTGGGTGCAGTCGATGGCCCCGGTGACCACGCGCAGGCAATCGTCGAACAGGGGGGCGATGTCGATGTGGGACCGTTTGAGAATGTTGCGTCCGGCTTCGATCTTCGACAGGTCGAGGATGTCGTCGACCAGGGACAGCAGATGGCGGCTGGAGTGCATGATGTCGCCGGCATACTCGTGGTATTTCTCCGACCCCAGGGGGCCGAAATACTGCCGGTTGATCATCTCCGAGAACCCGATGATGGCGTTCAGCGGCGTGCGCAATTCATGGCTCATGGAGGCGAGAAAATTGGATTTCGCCTTGCTGGCCTGTTCGGCTTCCATCTTCGCGGAATACAGATTTTCCAGCACAAGGTTGTACTGGCGGGCGATGTCGCCGATGTCGGAATTAGGCTCGACCGGAATGGGCCGGGAGAAATCACCGGTCAGGCGCTGCACCTCCATGGACCGCAGGATGTCCAACTGTTCCGTCGATTGGTTGTGCTCACTGACGTTCAGGCCGATGCGTTCGGCCTCGGGCGATACGCGCAGCGGCACGAACCTGTTGATGATCGACAGCATGATATAGCTGACGCCGAAGGCCCAGACGGCGGCGGTCAGCACGCCGATGCCCTGGGCGACGAACTGTCCCCAGCGATCCAGGCCCGTGCCGAGGGTGTCCAGGTCACCCAAAAGGGCGACGGCCAGGGTGCCCCATACGCCGGCGACACCGTGCACGGGAAATGCATAGACCACGTCGTCGAGCTTCCAGCGGTCGAGCAACAGGGAGGTCAGCACGCAGAACCCGCCGCCGATGGCGCCGATGGTCACCGCCCCGGCGATCGAGACGCAATGGGCGGCCGGCGTGATCGCGACCAA
The DNA here is from genome assembly GCA_002706405.1 of Rhodospirillaceae bacterium. GTDB lineage: Bacteria > Pseudomonadota > Alphaproteobacteria > Rhodospirillales > Casp-alpha2 > UBA1479. The sequence continues at coordinate 22,849 of PALN01000054.1, forward strand.
GCCGGCGAGCGCGCCGTTGAGCATGGTCGGCACGTCCAGCCGCTTCATCATGATGGGACCCAGCAGCATCGCGCCCAGTCCGCCGAAGGCGCCCGCAATCACCGTATTGAGAACGATATGCGGGACCTTGTCCGAAGCCGCCAGGGTGCTGCCGCCGTTGAAGCCGATCCAGCCGACCCAGATGATGAACACGCCCAGCGCCGCCAGCGGCAGCGAATGGCTGCGAAAGGGGGTGCGCGATCCGTCGAACCGACCGGTGCGCGGGCCGATGATGATAACTGCGGCCAGGCTGACCCAGCCGGCGACGGAATGGACCACCGTGCCGCCGGCGAAGTCGACGAAGCCGATCGCCATCAACCAGCCCGGGTCGCCGCCGAACACGCCGCCCCAGGCCCAATGGCCGAAAATCGGATAGATGAGCAGGGCGACAACGACGCTGATCAGCAGGTATCCCGAGTAGCGTGCCCGCTCGGCGATGGCGCCGGACACGATGGTCGTCGCCGTGCCGCAGAACATGAGCTGAAAGACGAAGAAGGTCGCCGATGCCGGATCGGGCAGGGAAAACAGGAAGTTTTCCATTCCGATCAGGCCATTGTCGCTGGCGCCGAACATCAGGCCGAAGCCGACGAACCAGAACACGCCGGCGGAAATGCAGAAGTCGGCGAAGTTCTTGGCCGCCACGTTGATCGAATTCTTGGAACGGACGGAGCCGCTTTCCAGGCAGCAGAACCCGGCCTGCATCAAGAAGACCAAGGCCGACGCGGTCAGCACCCAGACGATGTCAATTTTCGTTACGTCCATCAGGCCCGGCCCGCATTCGGCTGTTCGGCTTCAGGCAGAACAGGATAGATGCGCCCGGGTCGGGGCATCGCCGGGGCGTCGCATCGTAATGTCTGCAAGACAGGCTCCTTCTTTGGAGGAAACGGGCCGAATGGAGAAATTACAATAATGCTGCATTGCAACATAAGGGAAATTTTACGGCCCTCCGGACGCGCGGACAAGGTCAAAAGCGGACTTTTTCAACATGAAACCCGGGCCTGCGGCAGCCGGGTTTTGACAGGGCTCGCCGAATAAATTATTGGATTCAGAATACGGAATTCAGAAAAGGCGTGATCCGATGCCCCGACTTGATCCGATGCCCGCCCTGGCGGAACGTGTGCGCGACGCCATTGTCGATTCCATCCTGCAGGGGGCGTACCGGGCAGGCGAGCGTTTGGCACAGGAAAAGCTGGCGGAAGAACTGGGCGTGTCGCGTCAGCCGGTCAGCCATGCCCTGAACGTGCTGAAGGAGCAGGGGGTCCTGGTCACCCTTGGGCGCAAGGGCCTGACCGTGGCCCCCATGGACCCGGCCCTGGTCGTGCAGCTTTATCAAATCCGCGGTCCCCTGGACGGCCTGGCTGCGCGTCTGGCCGCAGGCCGCGTGGCGCGGGGCGAAACCGCGCCCGACGACGTGGCGCGCCTGCAAGACCTGGCCGACCGCTATCAGGATCTTGGCCCCGGGGCGGTCGAGAAGCCCGGCGAGCTGGCTCGGCGGATCAATGCCGACATGCAGTTTCACGTCGGCCTTTACCGGCTGTCCGGCAATCCGCTGATCGAAGATGTGACGCGGCCCCATTGGGTTCATTTCCGCCGCTCCATGCAGGCCGTGCTGACCCATCCCGGCGGGCGCCCGGAGCCCTGGGTGCAGCACCGCGCCATCCTGGCGGCGGTGCTGGCCGGCGACGCGTCCGATGCCGAACGCCTGTCCATCCATCACACTCAGGCCGCGGCGACCGCCGCCGAGGCCCGCCTATTGAAGGATCCTCCCACCGCATGAAACGCCTGACCCTGGGGCCCGACGACGCCCTGCCTTACGAGCATCACGAACCGGCGCGCGACGGCGCCCCGACCTTCGTTTTCGTCAACGCCCTGACGGGCAGCACCGCGGCTTGGGAAGCCGTGGTGGCACCCCGCTTGCGGGACGGCGGCTTCGGCACGCTCAGCTATAATTTCAGAGGCCAGGAAGACGCGCCCTTCGCGGCCGGGACCGACCTGACACCGACGTTGATCGTCGACGACCTTTGCGCCCTGCTCAGCCACTGCGCGCCCAGGAACCCCGTGCTCACCGGCCTGTCCATCGGCGGCCTGTTCGCCGCCCAGGCCGTCCTGCGGGAGGTCGTCCCCGTCCGGGGGTTGGTGTTGCTGAACACCTTGCGCGAAATCGGCCCGCGCATTGCCTGGGTCAATGACGCCATGGAGGTCATCGTCGGTGCCGGCGGCGTGCCGCTGTTCATGGACGCCCTGTTCCCGTTGCTGGTGAACCCGGAATTCGCGGCCCAATCGCGGGCGAATTTTCTGAAGGGCGACTACGCGCCCATGGATCCGACCCATGGGCATATGAACCTCATGCGCAATGCCCGGGCCACGGATTGGGACATTGCCTATGAGGACCTGGCCCTGCCGACCCTGGTGATCACCGGTCATCAGGACCGGGTGTTCCTCGATACGGAAGTGGTCGACCGTTTGTACCAGCGCCTGCCCGACGCGCGGCGCGAGGATTGGCCGGATGCCGGGCATTTGCTGCCGTTGGAGCGACCGGACCGGCTTGCCGAAAGCTTGGCGCGTTTCGGCGCGGAGATCGAAGGGGCCGGCCAATGAACATCCCGGTACGGTTCGCCTATGTGGCGGTGTTCGTGGGCGTTCTCGGGCATGCGTCTTCGGAATTCGTTGCGGCAGGATCGGGGATCGCCGGGCCGGAGCTGTCCGTCTGGCGCTATCTTTTCGGCGGGGCGGGATTGATGGTCCTGGCGCTCCTGATCACGGGGCCGCGAAAGCTTTTTCTGCCCCTGCGGACCCATGCCTGGGAAATGCTGTGGCTGTCGATCGTCGGTGTTTCCTTCGGTTACCTGGCGTTCCATTGGGCATTGGATTTCGCGACCGTGATTCAGGTGGCGACCGTGGTGACGACGGTTCCCATATTCGTCGGGCTGGCCAACAGGGTGATCGGCGGGCAGGCGCTGACCGCCGTCAAGATCGTCACCGGGCTGTGCGCGGTCGCCGGGCTGGTATTGCTGATCACGGATGGCGTTCTCGACAAGCTGGTGGGCGGACGGGATTCGATCTGGGGCGTGTTGCTGGCGCTGGCCTGCGCGACGATCGGCGCGTTTTATGCCGTCCGGGTCAAGCCGGTCATCGCCCAATACGGGGCGTTGAACGTGACGGCCCTGTCCATGATGATCGGCGGCCTCGGCCTTTGGGTTGGGGTCGGTTTCGGGTTTTCGATCTGGGTCAACCCGCTGACGTTGTTCGATCGGCCGATGTCCAGCTGGGGCTGGATCCTGACCCTGGCCCTTTGGAACACGACGATCACCCAGTTCCTGTGGTTCGGGGGCTTGGCGGCCGCGGCGGACATGACGCGGGCGAGCTATTTGTTCTTTCTCAAACCCATCATCGCGGCGGCCCTGGCCATGGTCTTCCTGGGGGACCAACTGTCGGTGCTGCAGGCTGTTGCGATCGTCGTCGTCACCGGGTCCGTGGTGATCGAAATCTACTGGTCCAAGCTGGCGGCGCTTGCCTTGCGGCGGGAAAAACAGGCCTAGGGATCCGCGGTGCGGCGCCGATCTACAGGCCCTTATTTCGCAATGCGAAACTAAATTTCGAAAATTGACCAGGTTATTCCATCATGACAAAGTGCCGTCCGCTCGGGTGAGGATGGCCTTCTCCCGGGCCTGATCAGGGAGACGGCGCAGACCCGCGTCGGACGACATCGACATGACCGGCCGTGCCGACCGCAGCGCCTTGCCCGTGGGTGATTACCCGGAAGCGACCGAGGGCGAAGACCGCCAGTTCGTCACCGCCCTGGCGCGGGGGCTCAGCGTGCTGCGCGCCTTCCAGCCCGGCGACGGCGTTCTCGGCAACGGCGACATCGCCGAGCGCACGGGCCTGCCCAAACCCACGGTGTCGCGCCTGACTCATACGCTGACCCGTCTGGGTTACCTGACGCATGCGGAACGCCTGGGCAAATACCGGCTGGGGCCGGGGGTCTTGTCGTTGGGCTATTCGCTGCTGGCCAATATGGACATCCGCAAGATCGCGCGGCCCTATATGCAGGAATTGGCCAACGCCTCGGGCTTGTCGCTGGCACTTGGCTCCCGCGACCGCCTGAACATGGTTTATCTGGAGCATGCCCGGGACGCGGGCTCGGTGACGCTGCGCCTCGACATCGGCTCGCATATTCCCATTGCCACCACGGCCATGGGCCGGGCCTTCCTGGCCGCCATCCCCGAGAACGAGCGGGCCTATCTGATGTCGGCCATGGCCGAACGCGCCGGCGCCGCCTGGCCAACCGTGGCCAAGGGGGTGGAGCGCGCCCTGCGTCAGGTCGCCGAAACCGGGTTCTGTACGTCCTTCGGCGAATGGCAGCAGGACGTCAACGCGGTCGGCGTGCCGCTGCGGTCCATGGACGGGGCCACGGTGATGGCGCTCAATTGCGGCGGCCCGGCCTTTTTGCACAAGCCGGAAAAGCTGGAAGCGGAATGGGGGCCGCGTCTGGTCAACGTGGCGCGCACCATCGAAAAGGAAATGCAAAGCGGATTTGCCGCCCAGGGACCCTGGTAGGCATCAACCCGCATTAGGGGAGACGTGCATTGGACCTGAATCTGACAGCCGAGGAACGGGCGTTCCAAGACCACGTGCGCGGCTTCCTGCGGGGCAACATCCCGCCCGCGATCAAGCGCAAGGTCGATCTCGGCCTGAAGCTGGTGAAGGACGATTACGTCGTCTGGCAGCGCATTCTGCACGGGCAGGGATGGATCGCCCCCGGCTGGCCCAAGGAATACGGCGGCCCCGGCTGGTCCCCCGTGCAGCGCTTCCTGTACGAAGAAGAACTGGCGGCGGCATCGAGCCCGCGGCTCATCACCTTCGGGCTCAAGATGCTGGGCCCGGTGCTGATCGAATTCGGCACGGAGGCGCAAAAGACGCGGTTCCTGCCGCGCATCCTGTCCAGCGAGGATTGGTGGTGTCAGGGTTTTTCCGAACCGGGGGCGGGCTCCGACCTGGCGTCGCTGACGACCCGGGCCGAACGGGATGGCGACCACTATGTCGTCAACGGCCAGAAGACCTGGACCACCCTGGCGCAATACGCCGACTGGATCTTCTGTCTGGTGCGGACCTCGACCGAAGGCAAGAAGCAGCAGGGCATTTCCTTCCTGCTGATCGACATGAAAACCCCCGGCGTCACCGTGCGCCCGATCAAGACGTTGGACGGCGGCCAGGAAATCAACGACGTGTTCCTGGAAAACGTGAAGGTTCCGGCAGAGAACCTGGTGGGTAAGGAGAACGACGGCTGGACGATCGCCAAGTTCCTGTTGAGCCATGAACGCTTCGGCATCGCCGGGGTCGCGCGCTCCAAGAAACAGATGGAACGCGTGCGCGACATCGCCGCCAAGGAAATGAAGCGCGGCCGCCCGCTGATCGAGGACGCCCGGTTCCGCGAGCGCATGGCCGAGGTCGAAATCGAGCTGACGGCGCTGGAGATGACCGAGCTGCGCCTGCTGTCCGAGGAAGCGGCCGGGCGCAAGCCGGGGCCGGAGGCCTCGATCCTCAAGCTGAAAGGCACCCAGGTCCAGCAGGGCATTACGGAACTGCTGCTGGAAGCCGTCGGCAACCGCGCCCATGCCTTCGATCCGGGCATCCTGGACGACGAGTGGCCCGGGGCCGGTAACGACGGCCCGCCCGTGGCGGAACATGTGGCGACCGTCGCCAGTCATTATTTCAACTGGCGCAAGGCCTCGATCTACGGCGGCAGCAACGAAATCCAACGCAGCATCATCGCCAAGGCGATCCTCGGCCTTTGACGGATACTCCAAGACCATGAACTTCACCTTCTCCGACGAACAAATCCTGATCCGTGATATGGCGGAACGCTTCTTTCGCGACGACTACGGCCTGGAGGCCCGGCGCCGGCATCAGGCCCTGCCGGGCGGGTTCTGCCGCGATACCTGGGCGCGCTTCGCCGATATGGGCTGGCTGGCGCTTGGCATTCCCGAAGACCTGGGTGGCATCGGCGGCGGCACGGTCGACATGGCGATCCTGATGGAAGCCATGGGCGGGGGCCTGGCGGTCGAGCCGTTCCTGGCCACGGTGGTGCTGGGCGGCACGTTGATCCGCGACGGCGCGTCCCCGGATATTCAGGCGGATCTGCTGCCGCGCCTGGCGGCGGGGGAATTGCATCTGTCCTTCGCCTATTCGGAAGCGCAATCGCGCTACGACCTGAACGACATGCGGACCCGTGCCAAGGCGGACGGCGGTGGCTTTGTTCTGGACGGCGTGAAGACCGTCGCCTTCCATGCCGGGACGGCGGACAAGATCGCGGTGACGGCCCGGACCTCGGGCGGCGAGCGGGATGACGGCGGGATCACGCTGTTCCTGGTCGATGCCGATGCCCCCGGCCTGACGGTTACGGATTATCCCACGGTCGACGGCTTGCGCGCCGGGGACGTTGCGCTGGACGGCGTGCGGGTCGACGCCGAGGCCGTGCTGGGTGCGGTGGATGGTGGCCTGGCCCTGGCCGAGACGGCAATCGACCGGGCGGCCGCCCTGGTGTCGGCGGAGGCCGCGGGGCTGATGGCGGCGCTCACCCGTGATACAGTCGCGTTCTTGAAGGAGCGCAAACAGTTCGGCCGCCCCCTGGGCGATTTTCAGGCCCTGCAGCATCGCGCCACGGAGATGTACATGGATACGGAACTGACCCGCTCGCTCGCCTATATGGCCGCCGTGCGCCAGGACGGCGACGACCGTGCCGCCGCCCGCCGCGCGGCCTCGCAGGCCAAGGCCAAGGCGGGGCAGGCAGGGCGCCTGATCGGCCAGGAAGCGGTGCAGTTGCACGGCGGCATGGGCGTGACGGATGAGATGCCCGTGGGTCATTACTTCAAGCGCCTGACCCTGATCGACCACAGCTTCGGCGACCGGGCCCATCACCTGGATCGTCTGGCGGACATGGCATGAACATCGCCGGGTCCCGCGAGCCTGCCGTTCTCGGCCTGCTGTGGCTGGTGGCGCTGGGTGTCTCCGCCATCGGACCGGCGGACTACCTGATCTGGTTCATGGAAGTCCTGCCGGTGATGGTCGCCCTGGTCCTGATGGCGGCGACCCAGCGCAATTTTCCCCTGACCCCGCTGCTTTACCGCCTGGCCTTTCTGCACGGCCTGGCGCTGATCCTGGGCGGCCATTACACCTATGCCCATGTGCCGCTGGGGTTCTGGTTTCAGGAAGTTTTTGATCTGGCGCGCAATCCTTACGATCGCATCGGGCATTTCTTCCAAGGCTTCGTCCCCGCCATCCTGGCCAGGGAGATTTTGATTCGAAAGGGGTTCATGGCGCGGGGACGCATGTTGTTTTTCGTCGTCGTCTGCATCTGCCTGGCGTTCAGCGCATTTTACGAGTTGATCGAATGGTGGGCGGCGGTCCTTCTGGGGCAGGGGGCGATGGAGTTCCTGGGCACCCAGGGCGACGTGTGGGACAGCCAGTGGGACATGTTCATGGCCATGATCGGCGCGATCCTGGCGCAGCTTTTGCTGGCCCGGCGCCATGATCACGAGATCGCGAATATCAGATAATGCGGATTTCCCAGTTTCCCGTTCCGTGAGATACTTGGGCCTTATCCACCAGTCTGGGAGGCTGATACCATGAACAAGCTGATCCTGTCCGCCGCGGCCGCGTTGCTGCTCGCCGCGTCACCTGCCTACGCCGGCCATTGCCCGAAGGACGTCAAGCACGTCAAGGAAGCGCTCGCCAAATCGTCCGCTTCGGCGGAGAACAAGGCCAAGGCCCAAGCCTTGATGACCGAAGGTGACGCGATGCACAAAGCCGGCAAGCACGGCGAGAGCCTGAAGGCACTCCACGAAGCCCTGCACCTGCTGGGCGAAAAGCACCGCTGATCTGCTGGATTGCCGAAACCTTTACGTCGAACCGGCCCTTCGGGGCCGGTTCCATTTTCCCCTCCGTTATTTCATTCCCCAAGACCAAGAGCCTGATCCATGACCATCATATCCATTGAAATCCTCCGCGTCGGCGTCCCCTTCGATACGGGCGGTCCGCGCCAGGGCATGCGTCCCGGTCTGAACACCAACCCCTGGGTCGTCAACGAATCCCTGATGGTTCGTATCGAGACGGCGGACGGCCTTGAAGGCTGGGGTGAAGGCTTCGGCCATTTCTCCAACCCCGGCACGGAGGCGATGCTCAAGGACCTGATCGCGCCCTGGTTCATCGGCCGCGACGAGACGGATTTGGAAGCCCTGATGGACGGCGCCCATAAGTCGTTCTTCGGCTTTGGCCGTCATGGTCCCTGCATGTACGCACTGTCGGCCCTCGATACCGCGCTGTGGGACCTGCGGGCCAAGCGGGCCGGCAAGCCGCTGTATCAGATGCTGGGCGGGCCCGCCGGTGACGTCTCGGTCACCCGCTATGCCTCGCTCATGCGATATGGCGGCGATACGGACGCCGTCGCCCGAAATACGGACCGCGCCGCCGGCCTCGGCTTTCCCATGGTCAAGCTGCATGAACGGGACATGCCCGCTTTCATGGCCGCGCGCGAAGCGGCCCCCGAAGGGGTTGCCATCACGCTTGACGTCAACTGCCCCTGGACCGTCGAGGAAGCCTGCGGGGTGGCCCGCGAACTGAAAGAACGCGAACATGTGAAGGGCGGCTTTCTGTGGCTGGAAGAACCGGTCTGGCCGCCCGAGGATTTCGTCGGTCTGGCCCGCGTGCGCCGTGAGGGCACGGGGATTTCCGGCGGCGAGAACGTCGCCTCCCTGACGGAATTCGCTCATGCCATCCAATCGGGTGCGTTCGACATCATCCAGCCCTCGGTCGCCAAGATGGGTGGCGTCTCGACAATGAAAGAGGTCTTTCCCATGGGACGGGCGGCGGGCCTGCGCGTCGTGCCGCACAGCTTCTACTGGGGGCCCGGCTACGTGGCGACGGCCCATATCATCGCGGCCCAGCCTGAACCGGAATGGCTGGAAACGGCCTTCATCGAATACGAAGAAAACCCCCACGACCTGATCGACCCGTTCGACCCTAAGATGACGCTCTCCGCCGACCGTCCGGGCCTGGGTTTCAACGCTGATGAAAATCTGTTCGACCGCTATCTGATTTCCCGTAACGTGATTTCCTGATTTCTCCCGACCCAAAGGAGCCTTTGGCCATGAAAACCCTTCGCCTGCTTGCCGCCACCCTGCTGCTGACCCTTGTCGCGGGACAGAGTGCCCGCGCGCTTGATGCCTATCCCAGCGATCTGAGCGGTCAGTTCATGGACTGGTGCACAGGCAAGGGCGGCAGCACGGAAACGGCCTGCACCTGCGCGCTGAAGCGCCTGGCGCAGACCGTGCCGCCGGCGGCCCTCACCACCTTCGTCGCCGACAAGACCGGCGGGGGCTCGGGCTTTTCCATGTCGACGGCGACCGTCGCCACGGCGGCCCTGGTGACCGATGCCCTGACCGCCTGCATCAAATAAGAAAAGACCCGCCGGGGTGCGGCGGGCCTTTCCTGAAACGCAGTCGAACCGAACCGAAGGGGATCAGTGGATCTCCTTCGCGCCCTTCATCGCGGCCTTCAACTTGTTGATGTCGAAGTCCGGCGCCTTGGCGGCGGTCAGGATCACCGCTTCGCGGCGGGTAATCCGGGCCACGACCTCGGGGATCTGCTTGACCGCCTCGTCGGGGATCATCACCGCGCCATGGTGGTCGGCGTGGATGATGTTGTTGGTGACCACGGTCATACCGTGGATGGTCACCTGACAATCGATGTCGACGACATGGACCCAGGCGTGGGACGGGCCGACTTCGCCGCCGATCAGATTGAAGCCGCGCGCACTGTCCTTCAGATCGCGGAACGATCCGTTGGTCACGCCGCCGACCGCGCCCAGGCCCTTGTGCACGGTGGTCTGCACCTCACCCCAGAAGGCGCCGTAGCCGGGCCGGGGGTCGATGTCCTGGATCACCACCACGGTCGGCTTGGGACCCTGGGCGATGTATTCGTAATAGGCTTCGCGTTTGGCCGCCATTTCCGCCGGCGTTTCGTTGGGCGGCTCGGCGGCGCGGATGGTCGCCGTGCGGGCATAGCCGCAGATCGGCGGCAGGTCAGGATCAAGCGGCACCAGCGGTTCGGTGGTATAGCCATGGCCGCGCCGTTCCGGGACGATTTCCTCAAGCGCGTTGCAGATGGTGGGCGTGTCCCATTGGGTCAGGACCGCCAGGTCTTCCGGCGTGAAATCGGTCAATTGGATGTCCTCTCTTTATTGGTTTTCGTCGGGGCCTATTCGGCCGCGCGGGTTTCCGCCGGTCCGGCGAAGGAGGCTTCGTCGAACGACCGTTCGTTGTCCCACACGTTCTTAGGGATCGGCAAGCCCGCAAAATCGGCATCGGTCAGGGGGCCGTTGGGTTCGATCCCCAATTTCTCGCGCAGCATCAGGATGATCTGGCGGGTGTGCTGGCCCGTGTGCCAGCCCGTGCGCTCGAGAACCTCATGCAGGGTCACCTCGCCGTAGTAGACCTTGCCCGGCTGTTTGAAGTCGGTGGTCTTGCCGTCGCGGTCCCACCAGGCGGCAAAGCGGGTCCGGGTATTCGCGCCGTAATCCAGCAGGTCCTGTTTGCTTTTCATGGTTCCGGGCAGGATGGATTTCAGGGCGTCGTAAGTATAGGGCGCATCGTTCTCGACCCGGTTCAGGAACACGTCGGCGATGTTGAAGACGTGATAGACCAACTGCCGGTAGGAGCGCGGGCGGCCCGGCAGAAGTTCGTCCAGGCGGGCTTCGGGAATCTGCGCAAGGTAGCGCCCGGCGGCATCCAGGTTCTGCAGGACCTTGTCCTTCATGTCCTCTGGACTGAGCATCTTGTGGCCGTCGTAGTCGAACCCGGCGACCTTGGCGACATCGCGGAACACGGCACCGTTGGCCCATTTATCGCCCTTGGCGACGATCGGCACCAGGCGCACGCCGAGCGCTTCCAATTCCTTGAAGCCTTCCTCGTCCTCGATCACGTTGACCGAGACGAAGGGAATTCCGTGCTCGAGCAAAAATTCTTTTGTTTTCAGGCAACTGGAGCAGCCGGGCTGCCAGTAGACTTTGACCGGCAGGGCATCGCCCTCGGTCTGGGTTCCCGTTGTTTGGGACATGTGACTGTTTCCTCTCTGTTGGGCTGGTGAAACCGGCCCATTATTGTATACAAAAGGATAGGCTCGCTTCGCCACTGTAGGCAAGACGCATTGTCCCCGGTCCTGTGGGGCATTGGAAAATTTCTACAGCGGCACGATAGAAAAACGAAGGCTTGCCGCGGGGGGCCGGCGGGCTACTCTGCGCGCGGCCGTCGCCATCAGAATAAACGACCCAGGAGACTTTCCGTGACCCCACTCGCCGGCATCCGCATTCTCGACCTGACCAACGTCCTGGCCGGACCCTTCTGCTGCCACCAACTGGCCCATATGGGCGCCGATGTCATCAAGGTCGAAGTGCCGGGATCGGGCGACCTGGCGCGGCAATTGGGCGCCGATCCGGATTTGAACCGGAAGGGCATGGGAACCTCGTTCCTGGCCCAGAACACGGGCAAGCGGTCGATTACCATCAACATGAAGTCGGACAAGGGGAAGGAGGTCTTCCACCGCCTCGTCGCCACGTCAGACGTCTTGGTTGAAAACTTCCGGCCCGGCGTCATGGACCGCCTGGGCGTCGGTTACGAGGTGTTGAAAAAGAAACACCCGAACCTGATCTATTGCGCCATCTCGGGCTTCGGGCAGGACGGTCCCCTGAAGTCGGCCCCCGCCTATGATCAGATCATCCAGGGCATGGCGGGCGTGATGTCCGTGACCGGGACGCCGGAAACGGCGCCGCTGCGCGTCGGCTACCCCATGGCCGACACCATCGGCGGCATGACGGCGGCCTTTGCCGTGGCGTCGGCCCTGGGCAACAAGGACCCGAACAACCGCGGCTGCTTCATCGATGTCGCCATGCTGGAGGCGGTTCTGTCGACCATGGGCTGGGTGGTGTCCAATTTTCTGCAGCTGGGCATGGAACAGCAGCCCATGGGCAACGACAACTTCACGGCCAGTCCGTCCGGCACCTTCCGCACCGGCGACGGGCCCATCAACATCGCCGCCAACAAGCAGGAACAGTTCGAGGCCGTCTGCGACGTGGTTGGCCGTCCGGAGTTGAAGACCGATCCCCGTTTCGCCGAACGCCAGGCGCGTCTCGACAATCGGCAGGAACTGACGGCGCTGCTGGAGGAGGCCATGGCCACGAACACCGCCGGCCATTGGCGCGCGGCCCTGAATGCCGCCGGGGTGCCGGCGGGCGAGGTCCTGACCGTTCCCCAGATCCTGGCGCATCCGCAGATCGCCGACCGGGGCCTGATCGCCACCTTCGAAAACGTGCCCGGCGTCGGTCGTGACGTGCGGGTGGCGCGGGCGGGGGTCAAGATCGACCATGCGCCCGTGGCGACCAACACGCCGCCGCCGCTGCTTGGTCAGGACACGGACGAGCTTCTGGGCGAACTGGGGTTTTCGGCGGACGACATCGCGGCGCTGAAGGCGGACAAGGCGGTATGACCGGCGAACCGGCTCATCCGCTGGACCTGACGGCGCTTGCCGAGCACATGGCGGCGCACCTCGACGGGGTGACGCCGCCGCTCACCGCCCGCCAGTTCGCCGGCGGCATGTCCAATCCGACCTTCGAATTGACGGACGTGGCCGGGCGGCGCTTCGTGCTGCGCAAGAAACCGCCGGGCGAGCTGCTGCCTTCGGCCCATGCGGTCGACCGGGAGTTCCGCATCATGTCGGCGCTCAAAGGCGGCGACGTGCCGGTCGCCGAGCCCCTGATCCTGTGCATGGACGACGCCGTGATCGGGCAGGCGTTCTATATCATGGCCCATGTCGACGGGCGGGTGTTCCGTGAATTAGCACTGCCGGGCATGGCAGCATCGGAGCGGGCGGCGATCTATGACGCCATGAACGAGACATTGGCCCGGCTGCACCGCGTCGACTGGCGGGCGGCGGGGCTGGCGGACTTCGGGCGCGAGGGCGGCTATGCGGCGCGCCAGGTCAAGCGTTGGACCG
>PALN01000055.1 GCA_002706405.1 Rhodospirillaceae bacterium
AAAGCCGCCCGCCAGATCGGTGGTCGAGGTCTTGTAGAACAAGAGACTGGGGAACAGCACCCAGTAGACCAGTTTGTCGTTCAGGTTCCAGAACTCGATCGACGGAATGCCGTTTCGGCGTAACAGGTTGCCGAGCACGATCAGCACGAAGATCGGCAGGATCGCCCATAGGATGTTGAGCATCGCCGGTTCCCGCCGTCAGCCGCTCTCGGCCGCGCGCAGGCGTTTCCGTCGCCGCTGGGCCGCCAGATTCAAAATCTCGACCAGCATGGAAAAGGCGATGGCGAAGTACAGATATCCGCGCGGAATGTGGAAATGCATGCCGTCGGCGACCAGGGCCATGCCGACCAGCAGCAGGAACGCCAGGGCCAACATCTTGGTGGTCGGATGGTCCTGGATGAACCGCGCCACCGGACCCGACGACCACATCATGATGACCATGGCGATCACGACTGCGGTGATCATTACCGGCAACTGATCGGACATGCCGACAGCGGTCACTACGCTGTCGATGGAAAACACGATGTCGAGCACGATGATCTGGCCGACCACCGCGCCGAAGGCGGCGACCTTGGTGGTGGGGGCTTCTTCCGCGTCGCCTTCGATGGTGTTGTGAATTTCATGAGTGCCCTTGGCCAGAAGGAACACGCCCCCGGCCAGCAGGATCACATCGCGCCAGGACACGACATGGTCAACGAAGGGAATGGTGAAGATGGGTGCCGTCAGGCCGATGATCCAGGCGATGGAGGCAAGCAGGACGATGCGCATGCCGAGGGCGGCCGTCAGGCCCAGCTTGCGCGCCTTTTCCTGCTGTGCGGCGGGCAGTTTGGCGGCGATCACGGAGATGAACACAAGGTTGTCGATGCCGAGAACGATCTCGAGCGCCGTCAGGGTGAACAGGCTGAGCCAGAGGTTCGGATCTGCGAAGTCCATGGGCGTCTCCTTCGGAAACGGGGTGGATCAGCGTATCAGAAAACGGCGCGGCGGATCAGGTTCAGGCCGATCAGAAACAGCAGCACCAGCATGGCCCGGCGAAAGGCCTCTTCGTTGATGTGTCGGCGGATGCGTTCGCCGGTCAGGATGCCCGCCATCCCGGGAATGCAGGCTGCCGTCGACAGCCAGACGTTCGACGGGTTCAGCACGCCGTTGGACCAGTAGAACGCGGCCAGCGGCACGGCGCCGGTGACATAGACCAGGGCGACGGAGCGCACCCAGGCGTCCTTCGGCAGCCGCAGCATGACAAGGTACATGATGATCGGCGGGCCCCAGACGGTGGACAGGCCGCCCAGCAGGCCGCCGGTGACGCCGGCCAGCGGCCCGGCCCACAGGCGCGTCCGGGGGGTCAGCGCCGCCATGTGCGGTTTCCACATGTTCGTCGCGGCAAAGGCGGCGACGATACAGCCGAGCACCAGGAACACACCCCTGGTGTCCATGCCGGCCAGCATCCGCGAGCCCAGAAACAGACAGGGCAGGAACACGGCGATCAACAGCCAGTGTTCCTTCAGTGTCTGAATCCAGCCGCTGGAACGCATCGCCTGCCACAGGTTGGTCACCAGGATCGGCATGACGACGAAGGCGATGGTGTCCTTGGCCGGCAGCAGGTCGAACGTGAAGATGATCGACATGGTGATGATCGGCAGGCCGATTCCGGAAATGCCTTTCATGATGCCGCCGAGAAATATGGCGAGCGCCAGCAAGGCCAAGGTCGTTGGCGGCTGTCCGAGAAGTTCCAGCATGACTAGGTGGTCACCCGAACGGTTTCCGCGGCCAGGGCGTCCAGGGCCGCGTCGTCGATCAGCCGGGGTGTGCCGGGCGTCAGGATCATGGCGCCGCGGTCCATGCGGATGGGATCGGCGAACAGAAGCTGATGCGGCTTCAGAAAGCCGTTCATTTCGCCGGCGTTGGAAATATGGGTGCGCGCGATGCAGGCTTCCATCCAGCATCCCGGGTCGGCGGCCACGCCGTTGCCGAGAACCGGCTCCATCCCCAGTTCACGAATGCGGGTCAGTTGCTCGGCCAGAGCCGCGAGCGATCCCGCCTTCATCAATTTCAGTTTCACAAAGCGGGCACTGCCGCTTTCCGCCGCGCGCTCGATCTCGGCCGGGCCGTAGATGCTTTCGTCCAGCATCATGGGCACGGACGAAATGTCGGACACGGCCTTGGCCGCGTCCCAGTCATCCATGTGACAGGGCTGTTCGAACAGCTCGATATGATCGGGTTCAAGAATGCGGGTGAAGGCCAGGGCGTCGTCCTGGGAAAATCCCTGGTTGCCGTCGATGCGCAGCTTGAGGGTGCCGGCCGGCAGGCGATCGACCTCGCCCTGAATGAATTTCAGGCGCTTGGCGTCGGATTCCCACTCGAATCCGACCTTGACCTTGACCGTGCCGTATCCGGCCTGGCGGTGGCGTTCCAGTTCCGCGGCGATGCCGGCCTCGTCCGAGGCGCTGAGGATCGCCAGCAGGGGCACGGGAGTATCCTGGGTGATGTTCAGGAAAGGGCTGCCTTCCGCCATCTCGATGGCGGTGACCACGGAAGACACGGCAAAGGGCGCTTTCTTGAGATGGGTAAGGGCCGCATCCTTGGCCGACGCGGCATCCAGCCCCTTAACCGCCGTCGCCAATTCCCGCACCTTGGCCCAGGCGCTGTCGATGGTTTCCGAGGTATAGCCGGTCAGGATGGTCGCTTCGCCGAACCCCTGTTCGCCCCCGTCGCCTTGGACGGTGACCAGGATGGTGTCGAAGGCGGTGACGGCGCCGAAGGCGAGCTTGTAGGGAACCTTCAGGGGCAGCGACAGTCGGCGAAGGATGACTTGGGAAACGATCATGGCGGAGGGTCTTATTCGGATGGTGTGGGCGATGCTGAGGGCGGCCATCATAGCGTTTTCCCCCCGCGCCGCCAGCCATCTTGCCGCCACATCTTTATGCGACTCTCATAAATTGGACCTTTTCCGCCGTTCCTGACCACTGGCCCCCGGGGCGGGGTGCTCTATAATGGTGTTCAAGTCAGGGCGGGAGGGCCTTCACTCTTATTGCGAGGACCGAAATCCATGAGCGAACAGAACGGCAAGAACAGCACGGCGAAACCGGCAGGAAAACCGGCGGCGACGGCAAATGAAAAGCCCGCGGCGAAGGCCTCGGATACATCCGCCAAGACCGGCGCTGGCGAGGCACCCGCGAAGAAATCCTTCCTCAACTCGATCCCCGGTGTGGCGGGTCTGGACGGATCGGCGGCGACGTGGAAACGGGTCGCCCTGGTCTTGTTCGTCGTGGCCGGCCTTGCCGTCGTCGCGGCGGTCGACTACGCCTCGGACGTGTCGCAGGCTCAAACGGACATGTCCCGTCTGCGCGCCCAGGTTGCCGAGGAACGGACCGCCATGAAGGCGGCGCAGGACAAGTTCATGAAGGAATCCGCCGACATCGCGGAGGCCGTGGCCAACAAGAAGGCGGAACTGGCGGCGACGGAAGCGGATATCGAAAAGCGCCGGGCCGAAGCCCAGGAGCTTGAGGCAAAACTATCGAGCCTCTACACGGAAACCAAGACGGCCCTGGAAGCGGCCTCGGAAGCGGCCCGCAAACAGGCCGATGCCCAGGCGGCCCTGGAAAAGCTGAATGCCGAGCGCGCCAAGCTGATCGCCAATATCAAATCCGGGCGCGAAAACCTGAGCGCCTTGGAAAAGGACGCCGATTCCATGATGCAGGGCCTCAAGGAAACGATCACCCGCATCAAGGGTGCGCTCGACAAACTCTGACCAATCCTCCAACCGGCAAGGACTTGACGATATGACGGCATACCGCGCGGCGGTGATCGGCCTCGGCGCCATGGGCATGGGCATGGCGAAATCCCTGGTGACGGCGGGGATCGACACCGCCGGCTGCGACCTGTCCGAGGACGCGCGCGCGGCCTTCGCCGCCGCCGGCGGCCGCGCCGCCTCGACCCCGGCCGAAGCCGCCCGGGGGGCGGATGCCGTCGCCATCGTCGTCGTCAATGCCCAGCAGGTGGAGGCGGTCCTGACAGGCGCGGACGGCGTGTTGGACGCTCTTTCCCCGGGGGCGGTCGTTCTCGGCTGCGCCACCATGCCGCCGGATACGGCCGTGTCCCTGGCCGGGATGGTCGCGGCCAAGGGCGCGCTCTACCTGGACGCGCCCATTTCCGGCGGGCCGGTCAAGTCGGCGGCGGGCAAATTGTCGGTTATGGCCTCGGGTTCTGCCGAGGCTTTCGCCAAGGCGCGTCCGCTGCTCGATGCCGTGGCGGAAAAGGTGTTCGAACTGGGCGAGGTTCCCGGTCCCGGCTCGACCATGAAGATGGTCAATCAGCTGCTGGCCGGCGTGCATATCGCAACGGCCATGGAGGCCATGGCGCTGGCGATCAAAAGCGGCCTCGACGCCAAGACGGTTTACGAGGTCATCACCGCCTCGGCGGGCAACTCCTGGATGTTCGAAAACCGCGTGCCCCATGTGCTGGACGGCGACTACAGCCCCAAAAGTGCTGTCGACATCTTCATCAAGGATCTGGGCATCGTCCTGGCGCAGGGTCAACAGCTGGATTTCCCCCTGCCGATTTCCGAAACGGCGTTCCGCCGGTATCAGCAGGCCAAGGACATGGGGCTGGGCCGGCAGGATGACGCCTCGCTCATCAAGGTCTATCAGCGGGACGGCGGGTTCCCCCTGCCCGGTAACGCCGAGGACGAGGGCTGAGGCTCCGGCGGCGGCTTGCCTCTTGCCATCCTATGGATGAATATTAGCTGATCCAGGGACCGTCACGGTCCCTGAACCGATTGAGGCAACAGGGGATTTTTGGGGGCATGCCGCTTTCGACCTATCTGCCGGAAGAAATGGGCTCCGTCGCCGTCGCCCCCCTGGGGCCGGTGGAAGCGGGCAGCTTCCAATCTTTCTTCATCATCTATACGGCGGGCAAGTTCGGGATCGACGATTCCGGCTCTCTCAAGATCGTGCACCGTTTCGCCTCGGACCTGGGGCGGCTGCAGATGGACGATCCAGAGGGCGCCAACTACGTTTCGGCCCAGGCGTCGAACGGCGCCGTCCTGCATATGGAATACGACCTCAAGCGCAACTTCCGGCCTTGGGACAAGACGCTCTATATCAAGGTCGTGCGCGGGTTCCTGTCGGAAGGCGACCGCATCGTGATCCGCATCGGCGCCCGCCGGTACGGCGGGCCGGGCGTGCGCATGCAGACTTTTCAGGAACAGGAATTCCAGTTCCGCATCCTGGTGGACGCCTTCGCGACCTATGACTACGTGGAATTGCCGAACACGCCCTCCATCGAAATCGTCTCCGGCCCGCCGGTGATCTACAAGGCCGTGCTGCCGACCCTCAAGCGGGTCGGCGAGACCTTTCTGCTGGGCCTCAAGGGCGAGGACCGCTGGGGCAATCCGTCGACCAAGTGCGAGGATACCTTTCGCGTGACCTCGACCCGGCCGGTCGAAAACCTGCCGGACGAGATTTCCTTCTACCCCGGCCAGGCGTCCGTGCAAATCGACGGCCTGCGGGCCGAGGAAGAAGGCGACCTCTGCATCGACCTGATCGATATGGACGGCAATCTGGCGGCGCGGTCCAACCCGCTGCGGGTAGTGGCGAAGACTGACGGCGTCAGCTTTTGGGCCGACTTGCATGGGCAATCCCAGGAAACCATCGGCACCAACAACGCGCGCTCCTATTTCGCCTTTGCCCGCGACAAGGCATTCCTCGACGCCACCGTGCATCAGGGCAACGACTTTCAAATCAGCTCCGGCTTCTGGGACGAACTGAACGGCCTGAGCCGCGAGTTCACCCAGGACAGCCGCTTCATCGTCCTTCCCGGCTACGAATGGTCGGCCAATACCTGCCTGGGCGGGGACCGAAACATCCTTTATGCCGAGGAAGGGCGGCCCATCTACCGCTCGTCCCACGCCCTGGTCGAGGACCGGGGCGACCTGGACCAGGACGCCAACAGCGTCGAGGAACTGTTCGACAAACTGCAGGATGAGGACGTCATGGTGTTCGCCCATGTGGGCGGGCGCTACGCCGATATCCGGCGCGGTCACGACCGCAGGCTGGAACGCTCGGTCGAGGTACATTCCGCCTGGGGCACCTTCGAATGGCTGGTCGAGGATGCCTTCGAAATGGGCTACCGCACGGGCATCCTCGCAACCTCGGACGGCCATAAGGGCCGGCCTGGCGCGTCGCATCCCGGGGCCACCCGGTTCGGCGCCTATGGCGGGCTGACCTGCCTGTTTGCGGACGACCTGACCCGCAAGGACCTGATGACGGCCCTGAAGCGCCGCCATCATTACTGCACCACGGGCTGCCGGGCGGTCCTGTCGACCCGGCTGACGCTGGACGCCCCCGCCGACCGTTTCGACGACGACCCGGCGCTCGGCGGTCCACCCGACGAACAGGTCACGGAAGCGGTCATGGGCGACATCCTGCGCACCGACGCCCAGACGGCGACTTTCGAGATCGACATCCACGCCGCCGCGCCGATCGAGCGCATCGACATTCGCGACGGCCTGCGCCATCTGGAAACCTGGCGTCCGTCGGAAGCCGAGGACATGGGCAAGCGCATCCGGGTGATTTGGGAAGGCTCCGAATACCGCGGCCGCGGCCGGGAGACGGTGTGGGACGGCTGCGCGGAGCTGTCGGGCAACGCCTTCACCCGGATCGCGCCCATCAACTGGTACAACATCGAAAAGCGTCTGGACCTGGTCAGCCCGCAGCGGGTCGAATGGGCGTCCCTGACCACGGGGGGCTTCATCGGCTTCGACGCCTGGCTCGACGACATGGTCATGGGCTGGCTCCGCATCGACACGCCGCTGGTCAAGAAATCCATCGCCGTTCAGGACATCGGGCGCGAGGATATCCGTCTCGAAGCCGGCGGGCTCGGCCGCCGCGTGCGCATCTTCCGCGTGCCCGAGGAAAACCCGCACCGCCGGCTCAAGCTGACGCGCAAAATCCCTCTGAACCCGGACCGTGACAACGCCCTTTACGTGCGCATCACGTTGGATGATGGTCACGTCATCTGGTCGTCGCCTATTTACCTCGTTCCATGACAGGTTTTTCATGACAGGCATTGATCACGTCGTTCTGGCCGCCCGCGATCTGGCGGCGATCTCGGCATTCTATGAACGCCTCGGGTTTACGCTGACACCCCAGGCACAGCATCCCTTCGGTACGGGCAATCGACTGGCCCAGCTTCAGGGTAGTTTCATCGAGCTTCTGTCGGTGACCAAGCCGGCGGACGTGCCGGAGGCGGGGGCGGGCGAATTTTCCTTCGGCGCCTATAACCGGGAGTATCTGAAGGCAGGTGAGGGTATGTCCATGCTGGCCCTGACCTCGGATGGATGGGAGGTCGACCGGGCCCGGTTCGAACGGGCCGGGTTCAAACTGCCGGCACCCTTTGCCTTCGGGCGCAAGGCGCGCCAACCGGACGGCAGCGAGGTCAAACTGGACTTCCGCCTGACCATTCTGACCGATCCCGCCCTACCGCGGGCACCCTTCTTTACCTGTAACCATCTTCACCCGGCGCATGTGTTCTGGAAACCGGCGTATCAAACCCATGCCAACGGGGCCACGCGGGTTGCCGGGGTGCATATGGTCGCCGAAACGCCGGAAGCCCATATCGGCCTTCTCAAGCGTCTGTTCGGGGCCGTGGTGCCCATCAACGGCGGCATTTGCGCGGGATTGGACGAGGCCGCATTTTGCGTTTTGGAGCCGGAGGCCTTTGCCGAGACATTTCCAGGGGCGCGAGTCCCGGCCGTACCCGCGGGCCAGCTGCTGTTCGCCGGTTTCGACGTGGCCACCGGTGATTTTCCAGCGGCCGAAGCCCTGTGGCGGGAAAACGGTGTTCCGTTCCGGCGTATCGGGTCGCGCATTTTTGTGCCCGGCGATGACGCTTTCGGCTGTCTCATCTCCCTATCGGCCGGCTGAATCGGCACCTTCAAGTCCTATATAGCTATATAGGACTTGAAGAATCCCCGGCGCCGGGTGTAAAACTTCAACAAAAGGGCCGCGATGAGACGGCCATAGCAGGGAACGCATCCATGGTTTTCTCCGCCCTGGCAACGGTGCTTGAGGACGGATCTGCTGCCGACGTGCAGCGTCTGCCCAAGTATCTGCAACTGTCCGACGCCATCGCCCGCGCGATCCTGCAGGGGCGCCTGAAAACCGGTGAGAAACTGCCGCCGGAAAGCGAACTGGCGCGGGTTCTGCCGGCCAGCCTGGGGACCATTCAGCGCGCCCTCAACAGCCTTGCCGACCAGGGCCTGCTGATCCGCCGCCACGGCCACGGCACCTTCGTCGCCGAACCGGCCATGGCGCCCAACGATCTTTGGCACTTCCGCTTTTTGGCTGATGACGGGCGCTCGTTGCTGCCGGTCTATACCCAGGTCCGCACCATCGAGGCCGTGCGCCGCCCCGGCCCATGGTGCGATTTTCTCGGCACCAAGGACCTGATCGCGGTGACCCGGCGGATCGACGTGAACCATGCCCATATGGGGATCAGTGAACTGTACCTGCCGGAAGCCCGCGTGCCGGACCTGTTGAAGGTCGCACCGAAGCAGTTGGAAAACGTCAACATCCGTGCCTTCATGGCCGATCACTTCGGCATCGTCACGGAACGGGTGCGGGAAATGGCGGCCTGCGCCCCCTTGCCGGAAACGGTCACAGCGGCTCTCGGCCTGACGCCGGGCCTGGCGGGTCTGGCCTACCATATGGAAGGCTTCGCCCATCGCGACCGGCCCATCAGTTATCAGATCGCCTGGTTCCCGCCGGGCGGCCCGCGCCTGGTCCTTGGCGAAAAACACGAATAGGAAGACGCACACGGATGGAACGCAAATGAGCAACAACACTCTCACCGTCGAAATTTGGCGTGGCCGCGAGGAAGGCAAATTCGACACTTTCGAAGTGCCGCGCATGGCGAGCCAGACCGTGCTCGACATCGTCACCTATGTGCAGCGCAATCTGGACCCGGGGCTCAGCTACCGCTTCGCCTGCTGGGTCGGCGTCTGCGGCTCCTGCGCCATGACCGTCAACGGCAAGCCGCGCTGGACCTGCCGCACCCATGTCGACAAGGTCGCGGACGAAGGCGTCCTGCGCATCCAGCCGCTGAAGAACCTGCCGGTGATCCGCGACCTGGCCGTCGACATGACGGAATTCTTTGAAAAATGGACAAAGGCCAAGGCCCATTTCGTGCCGACGGCGACCCGCCATGACGACTTCGCCCAGGTGTCGCCCAGCGACCCCAAGCGCAAGGAAGCCACGGCGGGGATCGAATGCATCAACTGCGGCGTCTGCTATTCGGCTTGTGACACGGTCGCCTGGCTGGGTGACTATCTCGGCCCGGCGGCCCTCAACCGCGCCTGGACCTTGCACAATGATGTGCGCGACGGCGGCCAGTCGGACCGCATCAAGGCCATCGCCGGGACCGGCGGCTGTCAGGCCTGTCATTCGCACCAAAGCTGTTTCGAGCTGTGTCCCAAGCATTTGAACCCGACGGCGTCGATCGCCGGGCTCAAGCGGGCGACGGCCAAGGCGGCGCTGAAGGGGGAGATCTGATCCATGACTCCCGAACGCGCCGAAACTCTCGAATGGCTGATGCAGCGGGTTTCCGCCATGGTACTGGCGGTCTGCGTCATCGTGCATCTGACCGTCATCGTCATTGCCGTGCAGGGCGGGGTCACGTCCAAGGAAATCGTCGCCCGCGTCGGCGGCTCCGTGCCCTGGCTGATGTTCTATTCCGTGTTCGTGATCGCCGTGGCGCTGCATGCGCCGACGGGACTGCGCAACATCCTGCGGGAATATACATCCCTCGGCCGCCGGCAGACTCATTGGATCATGGCTGCCGTCTGTATCCTGATCCTGGTCATGGGCTTCCGTGCCGTGATCGGGCTTTACGGGTTGGGGGCATAACGCCATGAAGACGCATCGCAATCACGCCAACTATTGGGCCTTCGTCCTGCACCGGGTTTCCGGACTTGCCCTGTTGCTGTTCCTGCCGGCGCATTTTTATGTCCTGGCCCTGGCCGTTGAACAGGCCGCGACCCTCGACATGTTTCTCAGCTGGACCGAGGCGCCCTTGGTGAAGCTTCTGGAAACCGGGCTGGTGATCCTGTTGGCGGCCCATATGACCGGTGGGCTCCGCATCCTCGCCATCGAATTCCTGGCCTGGCGCAACTGGCAGAAATCCGTGGTCGCCATCACCGGCGGGCTGTCGCTCGCGGCCGGGCTGCTGTTCTTTCTCAATGCGGGATGATCGGATCACCATGACCGAGCTGTCGCCCGAACTGATCGTGGTCCTCGGGGCGTTTCTCGCGGCCTTTGTCGCGGGATCGTCCGGGTTCGGCGACGCCCTGGTGTCGGCGGCGTTCTGGCTGCATGTTCTGCCGCCGGTCGAGGCGGCCCCCCTGATTATCCTGACGGGCATCACCCTGCATGTGTTCCTGCTGATCCGCCTGCGCAGCCGGTTGGATTTCTCTCGGCTGCTGCCGTTCCTGTCCTTGGGCGTGATCGGCGTGCCGATCGGTACCTGGCTGCTGCAGCATCTGCCGGCCGAACCCTTCAAGGTCGCGGTCGGTGCCTTGCTTTTGCTGTACGGCGGCGGCCTGCTGATCTTCGCCAATCCGCCGACCATCACCCGTGGTGGGCGCGGAATGGACGCGGCGGCGGGCGGCATCGGCGGGGTGCTGGGCGGCATGGCGGGCTTGTCCGGCATCGTGCCGGCGGTGTGGAGCGGCTTGCGCGGCTGGCCCCGCGACCAGGCCCGCGGCGTGACCCAGCCCTTCATCCTGATCATGCACAGCCTGTCCCTTGCCGCCATGGCCTATGCGGGCCTGATCACGCCGCAGCTGGCGCATAACTACCTTTGGGCCCTGCCGGCCATGGCCGTGGGCGGCCTGGTCGGCATCGGCTGCTACACCCGTTTGAACGAAGAACGCTTCCGGTGCATCGTCCTGGCCATCCTGGCCGGCGCCGGGGTGACGTTGATTGTCTAGGAGACGACCAAGATGAAACTTGATCTCGCCGCCGTCGAGGAAACGGCCAAACATCTGTATATCCAGGCGCTGAAAATCCTGCCGCCGGACATTAAGGACGGCTTCAAGCGCCTGGACGCGACGGAGACGGACCCGACGGCCAAGTCGATCCTGGCAACCATGATCAAGAACATCGACGTGGCCGAGGACACGACCAACCTTCTGTGCCAGGACACCGGCATCCCGATCTACAACATCCTGATCGGGCGCGGGGTCGAGGTCGACGGCCACGCCTTGAAGGAGGCCATTCGAAAAGGCTGCGAGCGGGCCACCACCGAACACCCCCTGCGCTCTTCCGTCGTCCACCCGATCACCCGGGTCAACGAACAGACCTCCTGCGGCATCAAGGTGCCGGTCATCACCATCGACTTTTCCGACAAGGACGAGTTCTTCGAGATGGAGATGATCCCCAAGGGGTCCGGCTCGGAGAACGGCAGTTTCCTGAAAATGTGCATCCCGGCCGAGGGCGTGGCCGGCATCAAGACCTTCGTCGTCGACAAGGTGATGGAAGTGGGCGGGCGCGTCTGCCCGCCGACCATCGTCGGCGTCGGCGTCGGCGGCACGTCGGACCTGTGCACCAAGCTGGCGAAGAAGGCGGGGGCCCGGCCCTTGGGTTCCGTCTGCGAGGACCCGGAAGGGGCGAAGCTCGAAAAAGAACTGAGCGCCGCCGTCAACATGCTGGGCATCGGCCCGCAGGGCCTGGGCGGCGATTCCACCGCTTTCGCCGTGCATGTCGAAACCGCCGCCACCCACATCACCATGAACCCGGTCGCCGTCAACATCATGTGCCATTCGGCGCGCCGCGCCCGGGCGACCTTCACGCCCAAGGGCGTCGAGATCGGCTTCTAAGGGAGGGTTGATAAAATGACCGAACACACGATCCACATGCCCTGCACCGAGGAACAGATCCGCGAATTGAAAGCGGGTGATACGGTGATTTTGGAAGACTGGCTGTACGGTATCCGCGACGCGACGCAGATCCACATGTTCGACAAGGGCCGTAAGGCCAAGTTCGACCTGAACGGCCATGCGGTCATCCACACGGCCCCCAATGTGAAGAAGGTGCCGAAATCCAATTTCTGCCCGGCGGGTTATGAGAGCGTCTGCATCGGGACCACCACGTCGCAGCGCATGGAGCGGTTCACCCGCCCGCTGATGCAGGAATACGGCGTGCGCATGGTCATCGGCAAAGGCGGCCTGGGCGAGGACAGCCGCGCCGCGTTCAAGGAATTCGGCGGCGTGTACCTGGCCATCATCGGCGGCACGGCGGCGCTGGAGACCACCTGGATCGAACGGATCACCGACGTCGACCTGGAAGACCTCAATCCCGAATGCCTGTGGGAGTTCAAGATCAATCACTTCGGCCCGCTGCTGGTCGCCATGGATGCCCATGGCGGCTCGCTCTATGACGGGGTCAAGAAAACCGCCGAGGATCGCCGCGCCGAAGCCCTGGCCAGCATGGGAGTTTCTTCGTGAAACCCGAAATCGATACACAACAGACCGACGTTCTGATTCTGGGCTCCGGCGGGGCCGGGCTGTTCGCGGCCCTGCACGCCAAGGACCTGGCGCCGCAGTTGAAGGTGACGGTGGCGGTCAAGGGCCTGCTCGGCAAGACCGGCTGCACCCGCATGGTGCAGGGCGGCTACAACGTGGCCCTGGCCCCCGGGGATTCCGCCGAACGCCATTTCATGGACACGGTCGAGGGCGGCAAATGGCTCAACAACCAGGAGCTTGCCTGGACCCTGGTGACCCAGGCCCAGGTCCGCATCCGCGAGTTGGAAAACGAGCTCGGCTGTTATTTCGACCGTAACCCGGACGGCAGCGTCCACCAGAAAGCCTTCGCCGGACAGACCTTCGACCGCACGGTCCACAAGGGCGACCTGACGGGTATCGAGATCATCAACCGCCTGATGGAACAGGTCTGGGCGCGCGACGTCGACAAGCTGGAAGACCATCGCGCCATCGAGCTCATCAAGTCGCCGGACGGATCACGCATTTCCGGCGTGCTGTTCATCGACATGCGCACGGGCCAGTTCCGCTTCGTCCAGGCCAAGGCCGTGCTGCTGGCAACTGGCGGCGGGCCGACCATGTACAAGTATCACACGCCGTCGGGCGACAAATCCTGCGACGGCATGGCCATGGCCCTGCGCGCGGGCCTCGGCATGCGCGACATGGAAATGGTGCAGTTCCACCCCACGGGCCTGATCGCCGGGTCGGACACGCGCATGACCGGCACGATCATCGAGGAAGGCCTGCGCGGTTTCGGCGGCTACCTTCTGGGCGGCGACGAAGAGCGCTTCATGCATAAGTACGATGAGCGCAAGGAACGCGCGACCCGCGACATCGTGTCCCGCGCCATGTTCACGGAAATGCGGGCGGGCAACGTGGCCGCCAACGGCGGGCTCTACATCACCATGAAGCATCTGGATACGGCCCAGGTGCGCAAGAACTTCAAGGGCATGGTCGAACGCTGCGCCGATTGCGGCTTCGATCTGGCGGCCGGCTTGGTCGAAGTCGTGCCGACGGCCCACTACATGATGGGCGGGGCCGAGTTCGAGGCCGATTGCTCCACCGCCATCCCCGGCCTGTTCGCCGCCGGGGAGGATACGGGCGGCGTCCATGGCGCCAACCGCCTGGGCGGCAACGGGGTCGCCAATTCCACCGTGTTCGGCGGCATCGCCGGCGACACCATCGCCGCCTGGACGCCCGAGCACGGCCAGTTCGCCGACCCGGACCCGGCAACTTTGGAAGACGCGGTGATGCGCGCCGGCCGGCCCCTGACCCAACCCAAGGGCGACATCGACGGCATCCGCAAGCGGCTTTACGACCTGATGTGGGAAGACGCCGGCATCATCCGCGACCAGGAAAGCCTCAAGCGGGCCGAAGCCGGATTGCAAACCCTCGAGGCCGACCTGGACCGCACCGGCGTCACCGGCACGGACCTGGCCTATAACCTGACCTGGCATGATTGGCTCAACCTGAAGAACCTGATCCTGGTGTCCAAGGCGATCACCGCCGCCGCCACGGCGCGCGACGACTCTCGGGGCGCGCACTACCGCGCCGACTATCCGGACGTGCGTGATGTGGAAAATTCCCGCTTCACCCGTGTGACCCTGGACGGCCACGGCCAGATCAACATGACGACCGAACCGGTCAAGTTCACCCGCGTGAAGCCGGGTGAGACCCTGTTGACGGAGGGGGCAGCGGAGTAGGTGCTGCGATGGGGGCCGTGACAAGTTTCCCGTAACCCCTTAGCATTCCGTCATGATTCGGATGCGTACCCTCGCGACGCTCGGCGTTGCCGTGGTCCTGCTTGCCGGCTGCCTGCAGCCGACGGTGGCGCGGCGCGTGACCGATCCGTCGGCCAAGGCGGCGGCTGATCCGCTCGACGTCTATACCTTCCAGATCGACAAGGCGCGGGAAACGGGCCAATGGTCCGACGGTGAACAGTGGATCGCGCGGGTGCCGCCCAAGTTGATCGACGATTACCGGCGCTGGTTCGAGCCGCAGGCCCATTACTTTCCGCCGCTGTGGATTTACGCCTCGGCGCGCAAGCTGGAGCAAGGCGGGAACGAGCTGAAGGCCGCCTATTGGTACATCGCCGCCCGTGAACGCCAGATCCGCCAGTTGCGCCGCTGCCGCGACGACAGCGCCAAGGAACAATTGATCTGGGCCGACGGCGCCTTCGCCGACCTGCGCCGGGAAATGGGCCGCCACGAGGAACTGACCCGCTATGCCGCCAAGCATGCCTTCACCTGGCTCGACCGGCACGAGGACACGGACGACGGCCTGCTCGAGGCCTGCCTGCGCGGCAAGGCGGGGGCGGAGCGGGCCCGGGACGGCAAGCTGATCCCCGTCGACGGCGCGGGTGGCTCCGGCAAGACCTTTCGTCTGGTGCCGCCGCCGGTGGAGAATCCCGCCGATTGGATCATCCCGGCGGCCGAAATTCATGACATCCGTACCTGGTCGCGCATCCTGATGAAGCAGGACGTGGCACGGATCTTGGGCGAGCCCGAGGTCGAGCCACCGACGCCGACCATTTCGCCCTTGCGGTAGGGGCGATAGGGCCCCACCTCATTGGTGGAAAAATTATCTACATTTTTTCATATATATTGTGATCGCCAACACATCCTTTTTCCCCCAGACAGGGCATGGATCAGGCATGAGCAAACCCGCGTTTCCACAGACCCCGTCCGGCGTGACCGACTGGGAGAAGGTGTTCGAGGACCCGAAGGACGGCCTGATCGCCGTGATCGCCAGCGCGCCCAACGCGACGGCGCTTCGGAGCTGCCTGGAGGCCGTGACCCGCCAGCTGTTTACCCGCAAGGGGGACGAGTTGGAAATCACCCGGGTCGAGGGCGAAATCGAACGCATGTTCGCGAACGCCGGCGGCGGCACGCCGACGGACGACGCCGTGGCCCTGCTGCGCTCCATCAAGGATCTCCGCATCCGCAAGGCGCAGGAGTTCCTGGCCCGCAAGCACGCCGACGATGCCGACCGCCGCGCCAAGGAAGCGGGCAGCGGCCTGAAGCGTCTGGCCTATCTGGCGTTCAAGGATCCCAAGTATCTGATCGGCGCCACGGTCGCGATGCTGGCCCTGGCGGGCTATCTCTACATCGCCCTGAACGACGTGAGCACGGAACCGGCGGAAAGCGCCGACATCCCCCCTGAGCCGGAAGCCGCTGCTGCGGCCGCGGTGGCGGACGCCCCGCCCCCGCAAGAAGGCGTCGTGGTCATTCCCCCGGTGGGGGCACCGGTCGACACCGTTCATAAGGCCGAACAATCCAAATCCGGCCCCATGTCCGGGATTGCCGCCGCCCTGCCGACGCAGCGACGGGCCGCTCCTCCGGTGGAAGACACGCCGCCGCCGACGATCCTGTTCAAGCATGTCCCCATTCCCCGGCCGTTCGTCGGCAAGCGGGGCACCGCGAATACCGTCTTGCCGGTCGCCATCATGGCCGAACGGAACGTGGTGGAGGACATCTGCGACATCGCGCCGGTGATCTATCACCTGGTCAATATCGAGTTGTCCGACGCGGGGTTGGCCGGATCGGACTACAGCGATTTCGATCTGGAGCGGATGGCCCGGACCCTGACCCGCAAGGTCAATCGTGAACTGGGTCGGCCTTTGGTGGCGCGCATGGTCCTGATCCGCGATCCGGGCCGCAATGTCTTTGCCCGCCACGATTGCGCCCAGGCGCCCAAGGCCATGGTGCGCCGCCTCAACCTGGACCGTTAGTCCCCGCGGGCGGCCGCGATGGCGGCGATGGCCGTGGCGGCGAAGCGGGCTTCGGGCGGATCGGCGCGGGACGTCAGCACGATCGGCACCTTGGCGCCCAGCACGACCCCGGCGGCCAGGCCGCTCATGAAATAGACCATCATCTTGAACAGCCCGTTGCCCGTTTCGATATTGGGCACGACCAGAATGTCGGCGTGGCCGGCCACGGGGCTGTCGATGCCCTTCAGTTTCGCCGCGTCGGGCGATATGGCGTTGTCGAAGGCGAAGGGGCCGTCGACGATGGCGCCGGTCACTTCGCCGGCGCGGGCGCGGTCGACAATGGCCTTGGCCTGCATGCTCGACGGCATGGCCGGCAGCGCGCTTTCCGTGCCGGACAGGATGGCGACCTTGGGCTCCGCATTGCCGAGCGCGTGGGCCAGACCGACCGCGTTGTTGACGATGTCGATCAGGGTGTTTTCGTTGGGGGCGACGTTGACCGCCCCGTCGGTGATCATCAAGACCCGGTCGCTGCCGGGCACGGTCATGTGAAAGACGTGAGACAGACGCCGGCCCGTGCGCAGCCCGGTTTCCCGCGCGACCACGGCGGCCATCAGGGCGTCGGTGTGGACATGCCCCTTCATCAGGGCCTGAACCTCGTCGTTGCGGGCCAGGGCCACGGCCGTGCGCGCGGCGGCGCCTTCGTCCTCTTCCCCGGTCTCGACGATGCGGAAATCGGAAATGTCCCAGCCCATGGTTTCGGCCAGGCTTTCGATTTCATCCCGGTCGCCGACCAGGACCGGCGTGATCAGGCCCGCGTCCGTCGCCTGGCGGGCACTTTCCATGACCACCATGTTGTCGGCCCCGGCGATGGCCATGGGCACGCGGGCCAGACCACGGGCACGGTCAAGCAGGTACTGGGGAACTTCGTAGGGGGCGGTGCTCAGCATGGTTCAGCATACACATAAAAAAAGGGGCGCCCATAAAAGAGGCGCCCGGGAGAAAAGGGGAGGGGCCGGGAAGCGGGCGGTGGTTACCCAGGCTTCCCGGCCTCTTGCAAGGGCGCTTAGGCCCCTTTCTGCGGGCGCATGTCGCCGGGATTGATCCCCGCGACCTGGACCGGCGCCTTCATGGCGTCACGGCGGAACGGTTCGCCCAGTTCCTGGTTCAGGATGACCTCGATGAAGGTCGTGACCTTGTTTTCCATCTGGTCCTTCACCGCGGCGTCCAGGGCCTCGGTCAGTTCCTGCATGGTCGTGACCTGCACGCCCTTGAGGCCGCAGGCGTCGGCGATCTTGGCGTATTGAACGTCAAGGTCCAGTTCCGTGCCGACGAAGTTGTCCTGGTACCACAGGGTCGTATTGCGCTTTTCGGCGCCCCACTGGTAGTTGCGGAAGATGACCATGGTGATGGCCGGCCATTCGTCGCGGCCGACGGCGGTCATTTCATTGGCGGAGATGCCGAAGGCACCGTCGCCGGCGAAACCGACAACCGGGGTGTCCGGGCAGGCGATCTTGGCGCCCATGATCGACGGGAAGCCGTAACCGCAGGGGCCGAACAGGCCCGGGGCCAGATACTTGCGGCCCTGCTCGAAGGTCGGATAGGCGTTGCCGATGGCGCAGTTGTTGCCGATGTCGGACGAGATGATGGCGTCCCGCGGCAGGGCGGCCTGAATGGCCCGCCAGGCCATGCGCGGCGACATGCGCTCCGGGTGCTTGTTGCGGGCGCGCTCGTTCCAGGTCGTGCCCGGATCGTCGTCTTCGTGGTCCATGGAGGACAGGGTCTGCAGCCAGCGCGACTTGGTGGTGGAGATCAGGTCTTCGCGCTCTTTGCGGCCGGCGTCGCCGGCGGTCGGGGCCAGCCCGGCAAGGATCTGTTCGGCGACCTGTTTGGCGTCACCCTGGATGGCGACGTCGACCTTCTTGGTCAGGCCGATGCGTTCGGCCTTGATGTCGACCTGGATGATCTTGGCGTCTTTCGGCCAGTAGTCCATGCCGTAGCCGGGCAGGGTCGAGAACGGGTTCAGCCGCGTGCCCAGCGCCAGCACAACGTCGGCCTTGGAGATCAGTTCCATGCCGGCTTTGGAGCCGTTGTAGCCTAAGGGGCCGGCGAACAGCGGGTGCGAGCCCGGGAAGGCGTCGTTGTGCTGATAGCCGCAGCACACCGGCGCGGACAGGCGTTCGGCGAGCTGCTTGGAAGCCTCGATGCCGCCGGACAGCACCACACCGGCGCCGTTCAGGATGACCGGGAATTTGGCCGAGGACAGCATCTTGGCGGCATCGGCGATGGCCTGCTTGCCGCCCGACGGGCGTTCGATGTTGATGACCTGCGGCAGTTCGATGTCGATGATCTGGGTCCAGAAATCCCGGGGCACGTTGATCTGCGCCGGGCCGGAGCCGCGCCAGGCTTCGGTGATCACGCGGTTCAGAACCTCGGCGATACGGCTCGGGTCGCGGACTTCTTCCTGGTAGCAGACCATGTCTTCGAACAGGGCCATCTGGGGAATTTCCTGGAACCCGCCTTGGCCGATGGTCTTGTTGGCCGCCTGCGGCGTGACCAGCAGCATCGGGGTGTGGTTCCAATAGGCAGTCTTGACCGGCGTCACGAAGTTGGTGATGCCGGGGCCGTTCTGGGCCACGCACATGGCCATCTTGCCCGAGGACCGCGTGAAGCCGTCGGCCATCATGCCGGCGTTGCATTCATGGGCGCAGTCCCAGAAGGTGATCCCCGCCTGGGGAAACAGGTCCGAAATCGGCATCATGGCCGATCCGATAATGCCGAAGGCATGTTCGATGCCGTGCATCTGGAGGACCTTAACGAAGGCCTCTTCCGTATTCATTTTGGTCATGCTTGGGATCCTCCCGTAAGCAGATTGGCCGGCCGCCGCATGGAGCCGGCATGGATTGTGTTCCGTAGGTTATACCACCCTTAAACGCGGTTCACGCGCGGCGCCGGGCAATGGCATTGCCCATCGTCGGCGCGGCGGACACCACCGCATTCCATGATGATGTAGGTAGGCGTTCGCAGGGCCAGAGGATAGGGCCAGATGGGGGATTTTTCACGCACCAGAACGTCATTATAGACCCAAAATCGTCCCATT
Source organism: Rhodospirillaceae bacterium (assembly GCA_002706405.1). GTDB lineage: Bacteria > Pseudomonadota > Alphaproteobacteria > Rhodospirillales > Casp-alpha2 > UBA1479. The sequence continues at coordinate 19,339 of PALN01000055.1, forward strand.
TTTTGTTTTTTCGTTATATTTAGGGGGCGCCAAATAGGTGGTTTCTGGTCAGAAATCCCGCTTCACGATATCCGCCAGCAGGCGGATGCCCGGCTCGATCCGTTCCGCCACGATGGACGAGAAGCCCAGGCGGAAGTGGTTCCGGGGCGGTCTGGATTGCGCGAAGTTGACGCGACCCGGCTCGATGATCACGCCGTCGTCGAGGGCCCGGTCGGCCAGTTTACCCGCGTCGAAGCCGTCCGGCCCGCTGACCCAATAACTGGTGCCGCCGAAAGTCGGCGCCTTGGACCAGCCGGGCAGGTGGTCGGCCAGCGCCTGGCCCATGATCTTCCAGCGCTCGCGGTAGGCCTTCTGCAGTTTGTGGACCAGGCTGTCGTGATGGCCCAGCGCCAGGAACAACGCCGCCGTGCGCTGGTTGTTGTTGGGGGCATGGCGCAGCATCAGGCGACGCAAGGCGCGGGCTTCCTTGATCAGCGGCGCCGGGCCGACCAGATAGCCGAGGCGCAGGCCCGGGAACAGGGTCTTGGACAGCGATCCCACGTAAATCACCCGTCCGGCCGTATCCATGGATTTCAAGGCCGGCGTCGGTTCGGACACGTAATTGGTTTCCCATTCGTAATCGTCCTCGATGATCACGAAGTCCTTTTCTCCGGCGCGGGCGAGAAGCTCCTGGCGCCGGGCCTTGGGCATGGTCACCGTGGTCGGCGCCTGATGCGACGGGGTGACGAACACGATGTCGGCGCCGTCCAACTGCTCATCGACCGGTAGGCCGTGGGCGTCGACGGGGACCGGCAGGATATGGTCGGTTTTCAGGCCGAAGATATTGCGCACGTCGGGATAGCCCGGGTCCTCGATGGCGACGCGGGTTTCGTCGCGGACCAGCAGGGCGGCCAGGAGATACAGGGCGTTCTGCGCCCCCATGGTCACCAGAATTTCGTCGTCGCGGGCCAGAATGCCCCGGCGCGGCAGCAGGCGGGTCTGGATCTGTTCGATCAGCATGGGATCGTCGGCGGCGAGTGCGTCACCGGTCCATACGTCCATGCCCTTGCGGCCCAGGGCCTGGCGCGAGCATTCCCGCCATTGCGCGATGGGGAACAGGGATTGATCCACCTGGCCGTAAATGAAGGGATAGGGATAGGTCAGCCAGTTGCGCGGCTTTTCGATATTGCTCTGATGGCTTGGGCGCACCTGGAACCGTTGGGTCCAATCGGGCCCGTCGTTTGGCCGCGGGTCCGGCGTGGCCGGCGGGGCGACGGGCTCGTCCGCGCGGCCTTCCATGATGTCGTCGGAGACGTAGAACCCGGACCGTTCGCGGGATTCCAGGTAGCCGTCGTCGACCAAGCCTTGGTAGGCCAGAACCACCGTATTGCGCGATACGCCCAGGCTTTTCGCCAGTTTGCGTGATGATGGCAGGGGATCGCCCGGCGGCAACTGCCGGCCCAGGATGGCGGAAACCAGCATCTCGCGGATCTGCCCTTGGATCGAGATGTTGGGGCGTCGGTCCAGGTGAAATATGCCGTCGCGCATGGGTGTCCGATGGTCTGCACAAGTGTGAAAAGTGGTCCAGGGAAAAGCCTGCGCTGGCTCTAACATGGTGCCAGGGGCGCAGATTACGATGGGGCCAATCAACTGACAACCCCGGCGTCCCAAAGGTTTTGCAAAAATTCCGAAGGGCGGCCGACATTTTCGCCGTCAGGAACCGTCCTGCCGCGCCCCCGAGGAGGATCGATCATGGAATACAACACCAATTCCCTTGAAGAAAACTGGATGCCCTTCACCGGCAACCGGGACTTCAAGAAAAGCCCGCGCATCGTCGTGCGCGGCGAGGGCGTGCATTATTACGATCACAAGGGTGGCAAGATCCTGGACGGCTCGTCGGGCCTGTTCTGCTGCCCGCTCGGCCACGGGCGCAAGGAAATCGCCCAGGCGGTCTACGAACAGCTGCTGGAAAACGATTACACCCCGCCGTTCCAGCTTGGTCACCCGGGGGCCTTCGATCTGGCCCAGCGGGTCGCCCGCATCACGCCCGAGCCCATGAACCACATCTTCTTCGCCAACTCGGGTTCGGAAGCCATCGACACGGCGCTCAAGATCGCCATGGCCTATCACCGGGTGAAGGGCCAAGGCCACCGTACGCGCTTCGTCAGCCGCGAACGGGCCTATCACGGGGTCAACATCGGCGGCACCAGCCTGTCGGGCATGGTCAAGAACCGCGAGACGTTTTCCGGCACCATGCCGGGCGTCGTCCACATGCGCCACACCTGGGACCCCAAACAGGCCTTCACCCGGGGGCAGCCGGAAACCGGCGCCGAGCTTGCCGACGACCTGCAGCGCATCTGCGAGAACGTCGGCGGGGGCACCATCGCCGCCTGTTTCGTGGAACCCATCGCCGGGTCCACGGGCTGCCTGGTGCCGCCCAAGGGCTACCTGGAGCGGCTGCGCGAAATCTGCGATGCTCACGGCATTCTTCTGGTGTTCGACGAAGTCATCACCGGCTTCGGCCGCACGGGCGCGCCCTTCGCGGCCCAGGCCTTCGGCGTGACGCCGGACCTGATGACCATGGCCAAGGCGATCACCAACGGCTGCCAGCCCATGGGTGCGATCGCCGTGAAGGACGAGATCTACGAGACCATCATCAACGCGGCACCGGAAAACGCCATCGAGTTGTTCCACGGCTACACCTACTCGTCGCATCCGGCGGCCTGCGCCGCCGGCGTCGCCGTGCAGAAGATCTATGAAGCGGACAACACCTTCGAGAAGGCGGCCGGAATGGTCGATTACTTCCAGAAGGCGCTGTATTCCCTCGAAGGGCTCGATTGTCTGGCCGACATCCGCGGCTTCGGCATGATGGGGGCCATCGAATTGAAACCCAAGGGCAACCCGGGTGCACTCGGCACCCAGTTCCAGAAAGACCTGTTCTGGCGCGGACTGCACGTGAAGTTCACGGGCGACTGCGGCGTCGTGGCGCCGGCCTTCGTCGCCACGGAAGCCGACATCGACGCGATGATCGGCCTGCTCAGGGAAGCGCTCGAAGAACTCTGATCCGGGTTGGATTGTAAAGATTAAGGCCGGGGCCGCGGTGCGGTCCCGGCTTTTTTATGCGGCCAGGTAACGGTCGCGGTAGGCGTTACGCAGGCCCGCGAACCATACGGGCTCATCCGGCCACCACCACAGCTTATCCAGCGCGTCCCCCGGATAGGCGTCCTGATATGTCTGGCGGGTTTTTTTGGTCAGCCGCGTTTCGACGCCCTTGACCACCGAATTATAACCCGTGGCGTTGCTCATCTGGGCGCCGGCGCGGACCGTGTAAAGGGCGTCGACGAAGGCATGGGCCTGATCGACGTTCTTGGCCGCCGCGGTCAGCGACAGTCCGTCCAGCCAGGCAAAGGCCCCTTCCTTGGGCGCCATATAGGCGATGGGCTCACCGGCCTTGGTCAACTCGATCGCGGGGCCGTCCCAGGTTTGGCCGATCACAACGCCGTTGCGCGTGAAGTTGGTCTTCTGGCTTTCGTGGTCGTGCCAGAACGCGCGCAGCCAGGGCTTATGGGCGACAGCGAACTTCATGATGTCGTTCCAAGTGGCGCGCATGGCGCTTTCGTCCTTATAGGCATCCTCCAGTGGCGGCAGCTTGCCCTGCTCGGCCAGCATGCGCCCGATGCCGGACATCAGGGAATGGGGGCGGCCTTGGACCAGGCCCTTCATTTCGGGCCGCCACAGGTCGGCCAGGGACAGTTCGCCGTAGACGCCCGTGAAACGGTCCGTGCGCCAGGCGATGCCTTCCGTCCCCCAGATATGGGGCAGGTGATGCTGGCCCTTGTTCCACGACCAGGCCTCTGAAACTTTCAGGAACGATGCCTGCACGTTGGCCAGGTTCGGGATCTTTTTCATGTCCCAGGCCTGGGTCATGTTCAGGGCCTGCCACTGGCTTCGGCGATGGGCGGAGGGCGAGATCACATCCCAGGCGCGGCCATGGGTCGCGGTGACCTGGCTCAGCATTTCCTCGTTGGAGCCAACGGTGGTGATGTTGGCGGTGATGCCCGTCTTCTTCTTGAAGCTCTTGGCGAAGCCGGCGGGAATGTAGCCGGTCCAAGTCAGGACGTTGATCGTGTCGCCTTTGGCATTGGCCGGGCGGATCAGCAGGGGCGCCAGCGCCATCCCGATGCCGCCGGCGGCCAGCGCCGCGCCATTGCTCAGCAACGTGCGCCGCGTGAAGGCGCGCGCCAGACGCGCGGTCTCTCCGGCAGAGGTGCCAGCGGAATCGGAGGTTTTTTGTTGGGGCTTACGGCCCATGAACGGCGATCTCAATAATGATGGATCAATGTTCCATTATCCCCACCTATGAAGCCGTTGCCAGCACCAGTTTTTATTATTCACGGTGCCAGTCGTCAGGTGCGTGCAAGCCTGGGGCGTTAGGATGGGCTTTCATATGATGACATGCGCGTGTTCGAGGCAGAATAACCGTGAGAGACTCGTCGGCAAATACGGAATGCGGTTTCGCCGTGGTGGAGCCGCGCGAGGCGCGGTCCCCCAAATCGGTGGCGTTCCTCGATCATTGCCATGCTCTGCAGGCCGGCCGGGCGCTGCCCCGATGGTCCGATTTCAAACTCCACGCCTTGCCGACCGACATCATTCCCTACATGGCCGTGGTCGATGTGGATAATGCGGGGCCGTCGTTCACTTACCGGTTCTGGGGCACCGGTCATACGGCCTTGAAGGGCGTCGACATGACGGGCCGGAAGGTTTCCGACATCTCCGCCTCGGCCTTGGCCCGGATCGGTCAGCGTCAGTACGAGATGGTGGTGGCGGCGCGCCGGCCCCTGATCTTCGTTCATGCGCTCACACCCTATAACCCCTGGAAGACCGACATCCAGGTTGCGGTGCGCGTGCCTCTGTCCGAAGACGGCGAGATCATCGACAAGATCGTGTCTTACTCAAACTATGGGGAAGACCGGGACGTCTGGGCCGATATCTATTGCCAGGCGCTGAACGCCGGCGGCGACGCGAAGATATCCGCCAACGGCTGACGGGGGCCGGCCCCAAGCATCCGGATCACAGGATCGACTGGCCGGTCTTTTCCCAATCCTTCAGGAAGGCTTCCAGGCCCTTGTCCGTCAGCGGATGCTTGAACAACTGCCAGATCACGCCCGGCGGCAGGGTGCAGACATCGGCGCCGATGCGCGCGGCGTCCACCACGTGTTGCGGCGAGCGCACGGAGGCGACCAGAATTTCCGTCTGGAATTCGTAGTTGGAATAGATTTCCGCGATCTCGCCGATCAGGCTCATGCCGTCCTGGCCGATGTCGTCGAGCCGTCCGACGAAAGGCGAAATGAAGGCCGCCCCCGCCTTGGCCGCGAGCAGCGCCTGGGCCGCGGAAAAGCACAGGGTCACGTTGACCGGCGTGCCTTCCTTGCTCAAGGTCTTGCAGGCGACCAGCCCCGCTTCGGTCAACGGCACCTTGACCGCCACGTTCTTGGCGACCTTGGCCAGCTTGCGGCCTTCTTCGATCATGCCGGCGGCGTCCGTCGCCGTGACCTCGGCCGATACGGGACCGTCGACCAGGGCACAGATTTCCTTGATCACGTCGATGAAATCGCGGCCCGATTTGGCGACCAGGGACGGGTTGGTGGTCACGCCGTCGACCAGGCCGGTGTCGTTCAGGCGCTTGATGTCGGCGACGTCCGCCGTGTCGACGAAGAATTTCATGAAGTCGGCTCCCAACCGATGGTGTCGTTATGGGGTCCACTTAACCCGCTGGCCGGGGGGAAATCAACCGCCTGCGGCTTGCCGACGGGAAATCACCGCCCCATAGTTCAGGCAACGGAACGGAGAGCACATATGCGGGCATTGCTGCAACGGGTGACGGAGGCCGAGGTCTCCGTGGTCGATGATACGGGCGCCGAGGCGCCCCTGGCCGCCATCGGCCCGGGGCTTGTCGTTCTGATTTGTGCCGAGCCGGCGGACACGGAGGAGACGGCGCAGTATTTCGCGCGCAAGGTCGCCAACATGCGGATGTTCGAGGATGTGGACGGCAAGACCAACCTGTCCATTCAGGACGTGGGCGGCGAGGCCCTGGTGATCAGCCAGTTCACCCTGGCCGCCGACTGGAAGAAGGGCAACCGCCCCGGGTTTTCGGGCGCTGCCGACCCGGCGACGGCGGAACGTCTCTACCTTGCCTTCGTGGATTACCTTAAGACCGAAGGCGTCGAGGCCGCGACGGGTCAATTCCGCTCCCACATGCGGGTGCGGCTGGCCAATGACGGACCGTTCACGATCTGGATGGATTCGGACTGAGACAACAGAAAACGCCGCGTCCTTTTTGTGGAACGCGGCGTTTCCTTGGTGCCGCCGCAGGGGCGGGCGGCGGCGGGGGGAGGGTTACTTGCGCTCGCCGTGATGGCCGCGTTCGTCGCGGTCGTGGTCACGGTCATGACCCTTATGCTTGTGCTTGCGCTTCAGTTCGCTGCGTTCGATCTCGCCGTCGTCGTTCCGGTCGAGATGCGCCATCATGCGGTCGACCCGGCGGGCGATTTCAGCTTCCGAGACCTTGGCATCGCCGTCACGGTCGAGCTTCTGGAACATGCGGACCATGCGGTGGCGCATGATCTCGTTGAACACGCCTTGGAATTCGTCCAACGACAGCTGACCGTCCTTGTTGGCGTCGTACTTGGTGATGGACGCCTTGCGGGCGGCCGTGATCTCGTCCTTGGTGATCTTGCCGTCGTTGTTGGCGTCATAGCGTTCGAACAACATTTCCGCCCGATCGCCGGATTTGCCGTGGGCGCCGCGGGCTTCGGCCTGGACCGCGACGGCGGTGGCGCCGATTGTCACGGCGGCGGCCAGGGCGCCCAGAACGATCTTGGTGCGGGTTTTCATGCGGTGGGTGCGTGCCATCGATTTTCTCCTTGTTGCGTTGGCTTTCGATGACCCCACTAAAGCCCCCAAACGTCGCCCAAATATGGCGGGAAAGGCCCCGATTGTCGCAAAAGGTGACGCCGCGCCGGGGTGACACATTTAGTTACAAATTTTTGCCCGCCACCCCGCGGGGCTTTGGCATAGTGCCCTGAGAAAAGGTGCCCAAGACATGGCTGACAGCGAACACATCCTGGTCGTCGACGACCATCCGGACATCCGGGACGCCCTGGCGCGCTATCTGAAAGAGCACGGCTATCGGGTGACCACGGCCGACCGCGCGCAATCGGCGCGTCAGGTGCTGGAGACCAGCGCCATCGACCTGGTGGTTCTGGACATCATGATGCCGGGCGAGGACGGCCTTAGCCTGTGCCGCCATCTGCGCGCGACCACTTCCCTGCCGGTGATCCTGTTGACCGCCATGGCCGACGATACGGATCGCATCATCGGCCTGGAAATGGGCGCCGACGACTATGTGACCAAGCCGTTCAACCCGCGCGAACTGCTGGCCCGCATCAAGGCCGTGCTGCGCCGCGCCACCGCCATGCCGCCGGTCGAGAGCGAGGCCCCCGGCACCTGCTATCGCTTCGGTCCCTGGACCTTCGATCCGAGCGCCCAGACGCTGAGCGGCCCCGGCGGCGAACCGATTCCCCTGTCGACCGGGGAAAGTCTTTTGCTGGGCGTGTTCGTGCGCCATCCGGGCCGGGTCCTCAACCGCGACCAGTTATTGGACCTGACCCGCGGGCGCACGGCGCAGCTGTTTGACCGGGCCATCGACAACCAGGTCAGCCGTCTGCGCAAGAAGGTCGAACGTGACGCGCGCAATCCCGAATACATCAAGACCCATTGGGGCGGCGGATACAGTTTCGCCGCCCCCGTCGAGGTCGTGGCGCCATGACGGAGCCCCGCTACAGGCTGCCCTGGCCCCGGTCCCTGGCGGGACAGCTGATCGCGTCTCTTCTGGTCGCGATCACCGTGGCCCAGGTCGTCAGTTTCGTCGTGTTCACGTCGGAGCGCCGCGAGGACATTGCCAACGCGCGCCGCGAACAGGTGATGCAGCGCGCGGCCTCGCTGGTGCAGATGCTTGACCGCCTGGGAGCGCAACGGGACGCGGCCCTGACCGAGACGATTCTGACGGCGGCGACCTCGACCCGTGTGCGGTTCTGGATCGCGCCGACCAATGCCGTGCCGGCAGACAGGGCGGAGGCCGTCGACAACGAATATGTGCGCATCCTGGCGGCGCGTGTCGGCGCGGACGACAAACGGCGCATTCTGGTCATGGTCGCGGGGGCCGATGACCGCCGGCTGCTGTCCCTGCCGCCGTTCCTTGATCGCATCCACAGGCAATGGCATGGCGGCAAGGGGGCCGGGGAAACCAAGCATCCCGCCGGGGCGTCGGGGCGTCCCGTCGGCATGGCGCTGTCCGTGTCGTTGGGCGGCGGAGAATGGCTGAACGGGGAATGGGACTCCCCGCCGCCCCGGGTGTGGGGCATTCGCGCCCTGATCGCCATGGCGTTGATGGTGCTGGCGGTGTCCGCCGTCAGTTTCCTGATCGTGCGCCGCCTGACCCGCCCGCTGCGTGAACTGGCTGCCGCCGCCGCTGATGCCCCGGGGGCCCGGCGAAATCCGCCGCACGACCGCTGCCTTCAACACCATGCAGGAACGCCTGCACCGCTTCGTTGCCGACCGCACGCGCATGCTGGCGGCCATCAGTCACGACCTGCGCACGCCGCTGACGTCGCTGCGCCTGCGGGCCGAGTTCATCACCGACGACGCGGAAAACAAGCAGAAGATCCTGAACATCCTGGACGAGATGGAACGCATCACCGAGGCGACCCTCGCCTTTGCCCGCGACGAACAGGCGGGCGGTCAGTCGGAGTCCACGGACGTCGCCGAACTGTGCGGCGACGTCGCCCAGGAGCTCAGCGACATGGGGCTGGACGTGGCGTTCACGCCGGCGGGGCCTGCGGTCATGACCTGCCAGCCGACGGCCCTCAAGCGGGCCATTCGCAACCTGGCGCAGAACGCCGTTCATTACGGCGGCCGTGCGCGCCTGGCGGTCCGCCTTGCGGATAGCGAAATCCTGGTCACGGTCGAAGACGACGGCCCGGGCATTCCGGAAGCCGATCAGGACAGCGTGTTCGAGCCGTTTACCCGGCTGGAGACCTCGCGCAGCCATGAAACCGGCGGGGTCGGGCTGGGTTTGGCCATTACCCGCAACATCGTGCGCGCCCACGGCGGCGACATTCACCTGGAAAATCTGACCCCTCGGGGACTGCGGGTGACGGTGTCCCTGCCGCTGCCGAGCGACGGCGGCTGACGGTTCGCGGTGCGGGCTGAAAAGCTATAACTAAAGCCTTGTTGGCAAAGGGTTTTATTTTAAGGTTATACTGTCGCCTGGCGCTGTCGGACGGGGACCGGCGGCTGCCCGCAGAGGAGGCGGACCGTGGAAACCCTGAATGCGGGCGCAAACGGCGATCCCGGCGGCGAAATCGGCACCATTCACGACCTGATGGAAACGTTGGACCATTGGTCGGCGGCCGACTCCGACGTCAATCACCTGCTGTTGGTATCCTTCACGACCCTTGGCATGCCCGATCAGCAGGAAGGCGTGCAGCAGGCGCTTGAGGGCGCGTTTCTGACCTTCGTTCATTCCCGCGGCGGCCAGGCGTTCAAGCTGTCCGACCTGGACACGGCGATCCTGATCAAGCTCGCCGACTTCAACCGCATGGAAGCGATGATGGACCTCAAGGTCGATATCATGCGGGTCATTCAACAGCATCTGCCGGAGCATTTTTCCAAGATCGATCAGGCGCGCCTGATCCGGCCCATCGACCTTTCCGTGCGGCTCGACGCGGCCAAGCGGTTCCTGGATGCCTACGGCGACCGCCGCCGCGAAACCGCCGGCGACGAAAACGGCGAACGGCCGCTCAACATGCAGGATATCCAGAAGCTGCGCGACGCGCTGCGCAAGTTGGGCCCGCGTGAATTCGGCAAGCGCTATATCCGCTCGCAGACGGCGGCCCGGATCGTGCCGGGCAAGACAGTCCAGCCGGTGATGACCGAATATTATGTGGGGGTCGGTCTGTTGAAGCAGTCGATCCTGCGCGGCGTCGATATCCGCGGCACGGGCAACGTGTTCAACCAACTGACCCTGACCTTCGATCAGGCGCTGTTGTACTGCATCGGCGCGGTGACCAGCGACCGCAGCAAGGCATCCCTGAACATGAACGTGGAAACCGTGTTCACCAATGCGTTCGACCATTTCCTGCGCGAGGGGGGCGATAACGGCCTGGACGGCGTGGTCATCGAATTCCGCCAGGACAACATGTTCCAGCATTTCAGCCAATTTCAGACCGCATGTGAGCTGATCCACAAACGGGGCGGCACCGTTGCCATCGACAACGTGCTGCCGGAAACCCTGGGCTTGGTCAATCTGCACCGCTTGAAGGTGAAGATGGCCAAGGTCATGTGGCGGGCCGATGCCGAAGAGTCCTACCTTCAGGCCAAGGATGATATCCGCACCATGCAGGAGGGCGGCACGGTCATGGTGCTGGCCCATGTCGATGACGAACAGGCCATCACCATCGGCCAGAGCCTTGGGATCAATCTGTTCCAAGGCTATCACGTGGACAAACTTTTGGCGGCGGGGGCGGCCGCGAAGGATCGCGGCTAGGGCCGCCACGCGCAGGAAACGGAACGGACGCACAAAATGGGATTTGGGCCTTCATCCATGGCGGGGGACGCCGCCGATCTGCTCAAGAAACTCCGTGCCATGGGGAGCAAGAAGGGAGATCTGAATACCCTCTTGCTGGTTGATCTGTCAGATTTGGGATTGCCCGAAGACGACGAGCAACTGATGGACGAAATCGCCGAAATCCACACCCGCATCGCCCGGGTGCGGGGCGGCGGCGCCTATCAATTATCGCCGACGAATATCGCCGTGGTCGCGAACCTGACGGAAATGAACAGGATGGAGGTTCCCCAGGAACTGAAGATGAACCTGTTCAAGATCCTGCAGGAGGAGTTTCCCGACAAAATGGCCGCCGTCGACCAGACGAAGATCGTGCGGACCATCGATATGGCGACCCAGATGGCCGGCGCCATCCGCTTTCTCGAAGCTTTCGAGGAACGGGCCAAGGAGCAGGGCGTGATCGCCGGGGCCGACGGAATGCGCGCGCTTAACGCCGCCGACAGCCAGACCGTGCGCGCAGTCCACGCCAAGGCCGGCGACAAGGCGTTCGCGGACTCCTATGTGCAGGGCCAGTCGATCACCCTGATCGCCGACGGCAAGCCGCCGACGGTGATTGCTCGCGAGTACTACATGCGCATGGATATTCTGGGATCGGACGCGCTCAAGAACGTCAGCATCCATGAATCGGATCCTCTGTTCCCGCAATTGACCCTGGCTCTCGATCCGCTGATGCTGGGCATGTACCGCCATTACAATCCGGACGGCGGCAAATGCGCCCTCAACCTGACCCTGGAATCCGTGGGCGGCCCGGCGTTTCAGAAGTTTATCGCGGCCAATGGCGCGGCCAAGCTGGCCAACGTCATTGTCGAATTGCGCCTGGCGGATGTCATCCGCGATCTGCGCAAATACCAAGCCGCGCAAACCGCCGTGCGCGCCCAAGGCGGCACCATCGCCCTTGATATCATTGACCCGGCGTTACTTGCGGTGCTGAATCTGACCGGCTTCAATGCCAACATCGCGAAAATCACCTGGCGGGAAAGCGGCATGGAGACCCTGGCGCGCAACCGTTCGGTCATCAAGCAGGCCCAGGACGCGGGATGCATTGTCGTATTGTGCCGGGTCGATTCCGAATTGGGACTGAGGGTTGGGCGCGAGGTCGGAATCACGGCCTTTCAGGGGCTGCACATCGAGGATATGCTGATATAGCCCGGTGGAGCTATTAAGGCAGTATTATCAAGTGCCTGATATGGATGTTTGTTCGGGCGTTGTTCTTGAGCCGAATACATCGTATGAACCAAAATTAAGCTCATTGACGGAAGTGGACCGAAAATTTCATGGCTGATTCAAGTCCAGGCGGCGGCGAGCATCTTAAGCTACTGACGCGACTAAAGAATTGGAAAGGTGGGACGGAAGAGCCCAACCATCTGATTCTGGTCAGTTTTTCGACCCTCGGGATGACCGAGGAAGAAGACAAGCAGCTCCGCAAGAAGACCGATGAGTCCTATGAGCGCTGTCGTGAGCGGCGCGCCGCCGAGGTCTATCGCCTGACCAGTACGGACACGGCGCTGCTGATGAAGCTCAACGACTACAATCAGATGGAATGGACGTCGGAGCTCAAGGTCGATCTGATCCGCGTCATTCAGCAGAATTTTCCGGAATACTTCAGCCAGATCGACCAGTCGCGGATGCTCCGCATCATCAATCTGCAGGGCCGCATAGGCAACGCGATCAAATTCCTGGAAACCTTCGATGACCGCGCCAAGGAAGCCGGCGTCGGCACGGGCGAAACCCGGCCGCTGCGCGAAAGCGACATCCAGGTCGTGCGCGACGGCATGCGCAAGATGGGCAAGAAGGCCTTCACGGACAACTTCATCCGGTCGCAGGCGACGGTCCTGATTACGCCGGGCAAGGCGCCCATGCCGGTCATGCGGGAGTATTTCATCTCGGTCGAGATGATCCGCCAGCACATCCTGACCAATGTGGATTTCCGCGGCGCCGGGCTGGTGTTCCAGCACCTGACGCGGTCCCTTGATCAGATGCTCATCGAATGCTTCGACGAAGTGAATCCGGACCGCGCCAAGGCGTCCTTGAACCTGAACGTGGAAACCGTGTTCACCCATTCGTTCCAGAACCTCCTGGAGAAGGGAGGGAAGGCGCTGTCGAGTCTGGTCCTGGAGTTCCGCGCGGAAAACATTCTCCAGAACTGGGATCAATTCCAGACCGCGTCGGAACTGATTACTTCCCACGGCGGGACCATCGCCATCGATGCCATCATCCCGGAAAGCCTGGGCGTGATGGATCTGCCGCGCCTGGGGGCCAAGCTGGCCAAGGTGTTCTGGCGGCCGGGCACGGAAAACTCCCTGCCCGAGTACAAGGAAACGATCCAGAGCCTGCAGCAGCGGGGCACGGTTCTGGTCCTCGCCCGGGTCGACGACGAACTGGCGATCAAGACCGGTCATGCCTGCGGCATCACCATGTTCCAGGGGTTCCTGATCGACGACATGGTGCGCTAGGCGCCCTTCTGTTAAGGTCACGTCATGCGCATTTCAGCACGTATTCTGGTTGTCGCCTGCGCCTTCGTGGCCGCCGCCGTCACGACCGCGCGGGCCGGGGACGATGTGTCCAATGCCGACTTGATCAAGGCATTTGCCGGCGTCGCGCTGGGTTCCGAATACGAAAAGCGCATCCCCCGCGTCATCAAATGGGAGAAACCGGTCAACGTGGCCGTGCTGGGCAAGGGCTACCCGCCCCTGTTCGAGGATCTGGTGGTCAGGCAGGTTGCGGATTTGGCCAAGGAAACCGGCCATCCCGTGGCGCTGGTCTATTCCGACGTCATGCGCCGGGAAAAGCGCCTGCCGCCCAACGTGTCCAAAATCCCCATCAACGTGCTGGTCTTCTTCGCGCCCAAGGCGCAACTGCCGGCGATGGTCGAAAAGCACACCAAGGGGGCCTTCAAGGCGACCGATGTGGCGAAATATCTGAAGCTCGGGTTCTGCCACGGGCGCCTGCAGATCTACAAATCCGGGGCGCTGAAATTCGCCTATGCGGCGGTGCCGGCGGAAATGGTCACCCAGGTCCAGTACGGCAATGTTCAGGTCGATCCCAAGATCTTCCTGCGCGCCTGCGTGACCGAGGAACTGACCCAGCTCATGGGTCTGATCAACGATGTCGAGGGGCTGAGCTTTTCGATCTTTTCCGATTCCAGCCGTCATGTGGACCTGACCGAGGCCGACCGCTGGATGTTGCGCATGCTCTATGATCCGCGCATGAAGCCGGGCATGAAGGCGGACGCGGCGCTGCCCATCGCGGCGCAGTACCTGGCCCTTGAACGGCCCGGCAAATAGCCGTCCCGAACGCTTCCTAAAACACCCAGAACAGATCGCGCAGGTCGAACATGGCCTCGGCGGCCAATGCCGTCAGCGTCAACGGCAGGGCCACGGCGAAAGCGGCAAGGGGGGCTTTCATGGTTTCCATGACAGGTCTCCTTATCTCCGTCCAAGCGGGGAAAAGGAGACCATGAAAGCGGGGCTGCCCGAGGGCGGAAATCGGGCAAAAACGGGGCAGGCAAACGGGGCCGCAGACAAGAAAAAAGCGGGAGAAACCGCGTTTCCCCCGCTTTTCGTCTTTATTCCGGACTGTCTTGCGCGATCAGACGACCTTGATGGTCAGTTCGTCCACGCCCTCGACCCCGCCCTTCAGCACGTCGCCGCGCTGCACGGCGCCGACGCCGGCGGGGGTGCCGGTGAAGATCAGATCGCCCGGGGCCAGAGTGAACAGGCCCGACAGGTATTCGATCATTTCCGGGATTTTCCAGATCATCTGGTTGAGGTCGCCGTCCTGGCGCACTTCGCCGTTACGTTCCAGCCAGATGCGCCCGGCGGTCGGATGACCGGTCTTTTCGGCGGGATGGATCGCCGTGCAGGGGGCGGCCAGATCGAACGCCTTACCGACGTCCCAGGGCCGGCCCATTTTCTTGGCTTCGCCCTGCAGATCGCGGCGCGTCATGTCCAGGCCCACGGCATAGCCGAACACATGGTCGAGCGCCTGCGCCGCCGGAATGTTCGTGCCGCCGGATTTCAGGCCGAGAACCATCTCCAGCTCCCAATGGACGTCGTTCGAGGCAACCGGATAGGGCCAGTCGCCGCCGCCGACCATCAGGTTGTCGGGGCATTTCATGAAGAAGAACGGCGGTTCGCGGTCCGGGTCATGGCCCATTTCGATGGCGTGTTCGGCATAGTTACGGCCCACGCAGTAGACGCGGCGCACGGGGAACTGGTCGTCCGTTCCGGCGACGGGCAGGAAAGACTGGGGCGGTTGGGGAATGACGTAGGCCATCGGAATCCTCGGATTTTTCGTGGTGCGGGGCGGGCCGCCGGCTGGCGGCGCCCTATCGGATGCTTCGGATTTACGCGATGCGCCTCAGGCGCGCAACAGGATTCCCAAAGTCCGAAGATGGGTCATGCCATTGCGAATCTCGGGTTCGCTGAGATTTGGCAGACCCTCTTCCAATTCGGGGAGGGTGACGATATCCCGGCCCAGGACCCAATGCGCAAGGTCCGCCGTGGCGGGGGAGAGGGTATCGCGGACTTTTGGGGTCTTCACCTGCCAATTCTGTCCGCGCCGGGTCAGCTTGACCCCCGCTGCCTGGACGCGGAAGAACCCGGCGAATGCGGGGTCGGGCAGATTGAAGCCGGGAATCATGTCGAACAGGCGGCCGCGTTGTTCTTCCAACAGCTGATTGGTCACCTCGGGATCGTCAAGTAACGCCATCAGCCGTGCGGCCAGTTCGCGGACGTGGTCACGATAAAGGTCAGGGCTGTCAATATTCGGCATTTCTTGACGGAACAGGGGATCAGCCGTCGCCGCGCGGTTGATCGTGCGCAGGAAATCCAGCCCCGTCGGCCGGATCGTTCCGAACGATAGGTGCAGGCTGGCGTCCGATCCGGCCAAGGCGTCGTGGTACTGACCGCGGGGAATATAAAGGATGTCCCCCGGTGTCAGGGTGACCTCCTGTGCCAAGGCGCCCTTGGCATTGGCATGATAGTCTTCGTTGAAGCTGGCATAACGGTATCCATCGGCCTCGATCGGTTCTTCGAAACGTCCTTCGTACAGGCGCCAGGTCTTCTCACCCTCGATATGGATGGCGAAGACTTCCATCGTGTCAAAGTGGCTTTTGAAGGCGGGCCGCTGCTGGCGGGAGTAATAAGCATTACAGGTGACGCGGGAGGCGGTGGCCATTTGTAAGGCCGTGGCGATCGCCGCCGAGCCCGGATCCAGCATTTCCATGAGGTCGAGCACAAGGGACGCACCGTTCTCGAGCAGGTTTCCGACCCGGGGCCAGTCCGGCAGCATGGCGTGCCCGCCTTCCCGCGCACTGCCCGTGATGCAGAATTCGTCCGGCGCCAAGTTGCGACCGTCCATGGCCATTTTCATGGTCTGGGCATTCCATAGCGTGGTCATGTTGACCAGCCGGTTGAATGACGACCAGTCGAACAGGCGGCGAATTTTGTCCGCATCACCCGGGATATGAATAGCCCGCCGGCCGGAATATTCGGCGAAAAAGGTTTCCGGTGTCATGGGGGCGATCAGATCGCGAAACGTTATGCTGTGTTGTGGATTCTGCACCGAACCACCCTTCTTCCTGCCCGCATTTCAGACATTTGCTGGCCGCTTTCGCCACGGCCGTAGTTTACGGAAACCCGTATCTATGCGCCACCCTGGGACCTGCCGCAGACCGCCCGGTCATCCACGCATCCCGATAAGGGAATATTTTCGTTTTGTGTGATCTGCCTTGGGGGCGTATGTAGGACATCAGGCGGGAACGTCGCGCGGCGGCTGCGCGTATCCCGTGACGATATACTAATAACAAAATGTTGGCAGGCGACTACCTGGGATAGGCAGCCTTTTCCAAAGGGCCATGCCGTGTGCGCGGCATTGTCTTTCACCAGAGGACGGACAGCCATGTCCAACACAACAGAGAACGCCACGGCGGCCGCGGGCCTTGCGGGAAACCCCAACGCTTTTCTTCCCGGCGACTGGTTCTTTGAGTTCGATCAGGATTACGGCGACGGTATCCACGTGATCAAGCGGGGGCTCGACGCCTCGCTTCTGGTCGTGCGCAAGTACGACATCGGTCCCGACGAGGTCCTGGCCTTTTCCACCTATGACGGCAAGCGCCGGGCCATGACCGTGTTCCACTTCCATCCGGATTTCGCCCTTCGCCGCCGCCGCCATTACATGGAAGCCCACCGCGAAGGCTACGACGTCGCGTGCGAGGTCACCGGCCACCTGGAAGCCGAACGCGCCCAGCGCCAGGCTGCCTTCCGGCGGCAGGTCATAAAGGCCCGCCGCGCCGTGGCCCTGGCGGCTCATGCCGCTGCCGTTTTCATCCTGGCCCATTATTCGCCCGGACGCTGACCCCTTCCCGCCGGGTTGCGCCGTGTTAGGCTCCTTGCCAGGATGAACCTGCCGGGAGACATGTCATGGCACTTGCGACCCCCTATCTGATGTTCGTCGGCGACGCGCCCGACCAACTCGCGGCCAAGGTTGCCATCGGGGTCGTCCATTGGCGGCCTGATTGGTGTGTCGGTCAGCTTCGCCTGGCCGGCTGCAAGGCCGATCTGGGCATTCCCGACATGACCATCGCCGATGCTGTCAAGGCCGGTTGCAAGACCATGGTCATCGGTGTCGCCAACCGGGGCGGCGTGATTCCCGATAACTGGGTCGGTGTCATCGTCGAAGCCATCGAAGCCGGCATGGACGTGGCCGCCGGGCTGCATCGCCGGCTCCGCGACGTGCCCGCCATTGCCGAGGCGGCGGCCCGCCATGGCCGAACACTGACCGACGCTCGCCACCCGTCGCGTGACTTCGACGTCGCTTCGGGGCAGGCCAGGGCGGGCCGGAGGATCCTGACCGTGGGCACGGACGTGTCCGTGGGCAAGATGTTCACCTCTCTTGCCATCGAGCGGGAAATGACGGCACGCGGTATGAATGCCGATTTCCGCGCCACCGGCCAGACCGGCATCTTCATTGCCGGCGACGGGGCCTCCGTCGACGCCGTGGTCGCCGATTTCATCGCCGGCGCCGCGGAATGGCTGACGCCGGCCAACGACCCGGACCATTGGGACGTGGTCGAAGGCCAGGGGTCGTTGTTCCATGCCTCCTATTCCGGGGTTACCCTGGGCCTGATCCACGGGTCGCGGCCCCATGCCCTGGTGCTGTGCCACGACGCGGCGCGGCGTGAAATGCGCGGCACGCCCGGCGTTCCCGTGCCGACGCTGGAGGACTGCATCGCGGTGAACGAACGCATGGCCCGAATGTTCGAGCCCGATGCCACGGTCGTCGGTGTGTCCGTGAATACCAGTTCCATGGACGACGCGCGGGCTCAGGCCTATCTGGCCGAGACTGCCGGGCGTCTGGGGCTGCCTGTCGTCGATGCGGTGCGCACGGGTGTCGCCCCCATCGTCGACGCCATCGAGAAGCTGTAACCGTGGCGGGGGCGCGCCGCCTGTCCGCCGTCGATCAGGGCTGGCCCCTGGCCCGACCCTTCGCCATTTCGCGCGGCGTCAAGACAGAGGCTCGCGTCGTCGTCTGTGAAGTCGAGGATGCGGATGGCCATGCGGGACGCGGCGAATGCGTGCCCTATGCCCATTACGGCGAGACGGTCGACAGCGTCATCCATCAGATCGGTGAGGTCGCGGATGCGGTGGCCGAAGGGATCAGTCGCCGCGGTTTGTTGGACGCCTTGCCGCCGGGGGCCGCGCGCAACGCCGTCGATTGCGCGCTGTGGGACCTGGAATGCAAGCAGGCGGGCAAGCGCGCCTGGGAATTGGCGGGCCTTCCGGAACCGGTCCCGGCGGTGACCGCGGAAACCATCGGCATCGCCAGTCCCCAGGAGATGGCGACCCAGGCCCGCCGACTGGCGAAGGCCCCCCTGTTGAAGATCAAGCTGGACGGCGCCGACGTACGCGCGCGCCTGGGCGCCGTACGGGACGCCGCGCCCGAGGCCCGCCTGGTCGTCGATCCCAACGAAGGCTGGGACCTGCACCGGCTGGAGAACCTGGCGTCCTTCCTGGTCGACATCGGCGTGGAGATGCTTGAACAACCAGTGCCCGCCCATGGCGATGATATCCTGCGCGGGCTTTCCTATCCGGTTCCGATTTGCGCCGATGAAAGCTGCCATACGGCCCGGGATCTGGACCGCCTAGTCGGGCTTTATGACATGGTCAATGTCAAGCTGGACAAGACCGGCGGCCTGACGGCGGCCCTTGATCTGGCCGATGCCGCCTTGGAACGGGGGTTCGGGTTGATGGTCGGTTGCATGGTGGCGACGTCCCTGGCCATGGCGCCGGCGACCCTTTTGATGGGCCGGGCCCGGGTTGTCGACTTGGACGGCCCCCTGCTGCTGCGTGAGGACCGCGTGCCGGGCCTGGCGTTTTCGGGAGGGCGCATCCATCCGCCGGAGCCTGATTTATGGGGATGACGCGCAGGTTGTACCGTTAGATCATTCTAATAGTCTGATTTTTAACAATACTAGCTTTGTGAATGCTCCAAGTTGGGTAGAATGCGATAATAGGCGCAACTCTAAGACGCCAAGGGAAACATCGTGGGTGGTCAACATGTTGGACGGTGGCGAGGGAGCTGGCTCCCTTTAATGAGAAGAGATGGGTGTATACAATCTGGAGCGGCTGACCTTCCTTTTGGTCGATGACAACCGTTTCGTACTCAAAATTCTGCAGGACGTGCTGAAGACCCTCGGGGCCGGTCAGGTGATTACTGCCGAGAACGGCGTGGAAGCGATTGAGTTTCTCAGCGCCCATCATGGCCCTTACGGCTGCCCCGTGGACATGATCATCTCCGATCTGGTCATGGCGCCGATCGACGGTCATCTGCTGTTGAAGTGGGTGCGCCAGGGCAAGGAATCCCCCAACCGATTCATGCCCTTCATCATGATGTCCGGCGCCGCCGATATCGACAACGTGGAGAAGGCGCGCGACGGCGGGGCCAGCGAATTTCTCGCCAAGCCGTTTTCCGCCCAGACCGTCTGTGACCGGGTGCTCGAGGTTGTCGATTTTCCGCGCCAGTTCGTTGCCACCCGCGATTATTTCGGGCCCGACCGCCACCGCAAGAACGATCCGAAGATCGTCCAGGACCGCCGTCGGATCGACGAAAAGAACGCGACCATCATCTATTCCTCGGACCGCGTGCGCCGTCCCAAGAAAGACGGCGATGTCTTCCTGTTCCGCCTGCCCAACAAGCTGAAGGAAAAGGTTGGCGGCCTGGGCATGAGCCCGCCGGGCGAATTGCCGCTGCGCCATCTGCAGGCGGCGGATCAGCACCTGGAGCGCAAGGGCCTGGAATTCCACGACTGGGCGCTGGGCTATCTGGCGACTTTGTCCAGTATTTGCGAGCGAGCCCTTCTGCAATCGGTGGATCAGCGCGCCCGCCATTTCAAGAACATCAACCTGCTGGCCCACGAACTGCGCGGCCAGGGCGGCACCTTCGGTTACCCCATCATCACCAATGTCGGCGAGATGCTGTACAAGATGACCCAGGCGCCCTGTCCGACCGAGGATCGTGCCGTCAAGGTCATCAAGGCGCATATCGATACCATGCGCACCGTATTCCGGGACAAGATCACCGGTGACGGCGGCGAAACCGGCGTCCAGCTGATGCAGGATCTGAAAAAGGCGATCCGGAAATATACCTTTGAGGAACCCCGCGCCGAAGCCGCCGCCAAGGCGGCCAATGTCGCGAGGCCGAAAGCGAAGCACGGCGGGGTCGAACGCATCGCCGCCCCTCGTCCCAAGTCCGGCGCCGGCGACTGACCGGCGGACCAGGGGCTGGGTTCAGCCGCCTTCGACTTCTTCCCGTTTCATCTCAAGCGCCAGCCATTCCTCTTCCAGGGTGGCCAGCTTTGCTTCGGCCTTCGTCAGGGCGGCGGCCGTATCGGTGAAGCGCGTGGCGTTCTTGGCGAACAGATTGGGGTCGGACAGAACCTTCTTGTGGCCCGCGATCTCTTCCTCGAGTTTGGCCATGCGCTCGGGCAGGATCTTCAGCGCGTGGCTGTCCTTGAAGGACAGCTTGCGCTTTTCCTTGGGCGCCCCCGGTTGGGCCGGGGCGGCGGCATTCTTGGCCGATCCCTTATCTTTCTTCGGCTTGCCGCGCTGCGGCGCCTCGCCGCGCTGCGTCAGCATGTCGGAATAGCCGCCGGGATACTCGCGCCATTGGCCCTCGCCTTCCCAGGCGACGGTCGAAGTCACGACCCGGTCGATGAAATCACGGTCATGGCTGACCAGCAGCACGGCGCCTTCGTAGTCGGCGATCATTTCCTGCAGCAGGTCGAGGGTTTCCAGGTCGAGATCGTTGGTCGGCTCGTCCAGCACCAGGAGGTTGGACGGGCGGGCCAAGGCGCGCGCCAGCATCAGCCGCCCGCGCTCGCCGCCCGACAGCTCGCCGATCGGCGTCGGCGCCTGTTCGGGCAGGAACAGGAAGTCCTTCATGTAGCTGATGACGTGGCGTGGCTCGCCGCCCACGGAAATCGTGTCGCCGCTGCCGTCGGTCAGGGCGTCGGACAGGCTGGTCCGGGGATTCAGGCTTTCGCGCTTCTGGTCCAGGGTGACCATCTCGACCGACACGCCGACCTTGACCTTGCCGCTGTCCGGCGCGGCCTGACCCGTCAGGATGTTGAGCAGGGTCGTCTTGCCGGCCCCGTTGGGGCCGATGATGCCGACCCGGTCGCCGCGCAGAATGCGGGTGGAGAAGCCGTCGATCAGGGTGCGCTCACCATAGGCCTTGGTGATATCTTCGGCGTCGATCACCAGCTTGCCCGAGGTTTCGCTTTGGGCGGCGGCCAGTTTCACCTCGCCGGTGACCTGGCGCAGTTCGCGCTTCTGCTGGCGCATGTCCATCAGGTTGCCGAGTCTGCGCTGGTTGCGCTTGCGCCGGGCCGACACGCCGTGGATCAGCCAATGGGTTTCGGCGGCGATCTTGCGGTCCAGCTTGTGACGCGCGGTGCTTTCCTGTTCCAGCAGTTCGTCGCGCCATTCCTCGAACGCGGCGAATCCCTGTTCCAGGCGTTTGACCTCGCCCCGGTCCAGCCACAGGGTCGCCCGCGACAGGTTTTCCAGGAAGCGGCGGTCGTGGCTGATCATGACGATGGCCGACGGCATGGATTTCAATTCCTGTTCCAGCCAGGCGATAGCGGGCAGGTCCAGGTGGTTGGTCGGCTCGTCCAGCAGCAGAATGTCGGGCTTGGGGGCCAGGGCGCGGGCCAGGGCGGCGCGCCGCGCCTCGCCGCCGGACAGATGACCGGGGTCTTCCTGGCCGGTCAGGCCCAGGACATCCAACAGATACTGTGCGCGGTATGGATCGTCGCCCGGGGCCAGGCCGTCCTCGACAAAGGCCAGGGTCGTGGCATGGCCGGACAGGTCCGGTTCCTGCGCTAGATAGCGCACGGTCGCCCCCGGCTGCACGAAGATCTCGCCCCTGTCCGGGTCGATCAGCCCGCCCGCGATCTTCAGCAGGGTCGACTTGCCGGACCCGTTGCGTCCGACCAGGCACAGGCGGTCGCCGCGCATGACGGCAAGCTCCGCCCCCTCAAGAAGCGGCGTGCCGCCGAAGGTCAGGTCGATGTCGCGAAGGTGGAGGATCGGTGGGGCCAAGGGTGCGGAAACCTAGTCTGTGGGCGCGAAGCGCCGCACATTACTAAATTCCGCGCACCAATGGAGAATTTCCTTTGGCCTTTCCGAAAGGGGGGCCGCGTTATCCCCGAACCCGATCGAGGAACGGGCCGACCGCCGCCAAAAAGCCCGCCGGATTGTCGATGTTCGACAGATGGGCCGCATCCGGAATGACCTCCAGCGTCGATCCCTTGACCAGGGCATGGACGCTTTCCGCCGCCGCCAGGGGGGTGCGCTGATCCTGGTCGCCGGTGACGATATGCATGGGCTTGTCGATGCCCGTCAGGTAATCGCGCACGTCTTCGGTAAAGACGGAGCGCACGGCGTCCAGATAATCGTCCTTGGTCATGCCGGTGATGGCGGCGATCAGGGCCTGATGATGGGCTCCGTCGGTCGCCGGCAGCAGGGTGCTGTCGGCATAGTCCTTGGCGAATTCGGTCATGGTCATGGTCGCCATCTTGGCTTCCATGCCTTTGACTCGGTCCGGCCCTGCCTCACCCATGAAAGCGAAGCTGTCGGCATAGACGATGGACAACACGTCATCAGGGGCCAGGGCATGCAGGCGGGCGCATTGCAGCCCGCCCATGGAAATTCCCATGATATGGGCGGGCAGCAGGCCCAGTTCCTTGAGCAGCGCATGGGCGTCCTCGGCGATGGCCTGCATGGTCACGCCGCCTCGATTGGACGAGCGGCCGTGGCCGCGGGCATCCAGCGCCACGCAGGTGAACTTTTCCTTCAACGCCGCGATCTGCCCTTCCCACAAATAGCCGTTGGTCCCCAGGCTGTGCAGCATCAGCAGGGTCGGGCCGCTCCCGGCCTGGCGGTAATGAAGGGTTTCGCCGTTAACGGACATCGTGGGCATGGGTGAATCCTATTCTTATGTTTTGTCTTGGGAGGTCATCTCGACTGCGATCAGGTTTGCCCCATAACGCGCCTGTCCGGCAAGGTCCATGGTCGGGGCCAGGCGCATGTATTCCTTGATGGCGACCAGGGCGTCACGGTCGCGGTCGGCCAGTTTGGCGATATAGGTATCGACCGCCGCCGTCAGGCCGCCCTTGGGGGCAACCCGGGACACCATCCCAAAGGCATGGGCCGTCTGGGCGTCGATCTCGTCGCGGGTCAGCACCATGTCGAGCACGGCCTTGGCCGGCATCTTGGGCAGGGCGGCGGAAATCGCCAGGGTCGGCGGCAGGTTGCCGTCCATTTCCGGCATGGAGAAGCGGGCGCCGTCTTCGGCAATGGTCACGTCCGCCTGGGCGGCGAAGGCACAGCCGAAGCCCTTGGCCCGGCCCTGCACGGCGACCAGAACGGGCACCGGCGTCATGCGCAGGTTTTCGTAAACACCCAGGATGGCGTCGGCGACCCGTTCGCGGAAGGCCCGCGCATTGGCGGGCGGCGTCACGCCCGGCACGATGCGCCGGCCCAGGCAGAAATCGTCCCCTTCGCCGGTCACCACCACAAGCTTCACGGTCTTGTCCGACCCTTCCGCGCGGATGGCGGCGCCGATGGCCTGCATGTCGGGCGGGGCCAGGGTGTTGCCCTCCGCCCCCTGGCACAAGGTGACGCGGGCGACGGGGCCGTCGCGGTCGATCCGGAAACGCTCACTGGCGGTCATCAGCCGTTCTCCTGCGTGGTTTCTTGCGCCGCCAGGATCATTTCGACGATCCGTTGCGGCGTGATGGGACAATCCGTGATGCGGATGCCGAAGGGCTGCAAGGCGTTCTCCACCGCGGCGACGATGGCGGCGGGGGCGGGGATGGTGCCGCCTTCGCCGGCCCCCTTGGCGCCGAGCGGGTTCAACGAGGTCGGGCTTTCCATATGCACGATGTCGCAGGTCGGCACGATCTCCGCCGTCGGCATCAGGTAGTCGGCGAAGGTGGTGGTCTGCGGATTGGCGTCGGCGTCGAACACCATGCGTTCCAGCAATGCATTGCCGACGCCGTGGGCCACGCCGCCTTGAACCTGACCGTCGACCAGCATGGGATTGATGACCGTGCCGCAGTCGTGAACCACGGTGTATTTCAGGATCGTGACCTGGCCGGTGTCCGCGTCGACCTCGACCTCGGCGACATGGCTGCCGTTGGAATAGGTCGCCTGCGGCGGGGTGAAGTACCCGGACGCTTCCAAGTCCGGCTTGACCCCCTTGGGCAGGGCATAGCCGGGCATGCCGCTGGTCATCTTGGCCAGTTCCTCAAAGGTGATGCTGTCGCCCTGTTCGCCCTTGATGCGCACGGCGCCGTGGGTCAGTTCCACGTCTTCCGGCTTCACGTCGAACTTGGCGGCGGCCAGGGCCAATGCCTTGCCGCGCAATTCGGTGGAGGCGACCCGCACGGACGATCCGGCGTTGACGGTGATGCGCGACGCGTAGGTTCCCGCCCCCCGCGGCATGAGGCCGGTATCGCCGCCGACCACGTCGATGTCGGTCACATCGACGTTCAGCTCATCGGCGCAGATCTGCGCCAGGGTCGTGCGGTGGGCCTGGCCCGCCGCCGCCGCCCCGGTGTAGATGGCGACGCGCCCGTTGGTCAGAATGCGGATGGTCGCCCCTTCGAAGGGGCCGAGACCCGTGCCTTCCACATAGTTGCCGATGCCGATGCCGATGTGCCGGCCCTCGGCCAGGGCGGCCTTCTGGCGGGCCGAGAAATCGTCGTACCCGGCTTTCGCCAAGGCCAGGGCCTGGGCTTTGGGATAGTCGCCGGTGTCGTACATCACCGGTGCGCCGTCGCGGTAGGTCAGGCCCATGTCGTAGGGCATGTCGGATGCCTGGATGAAATTGCGCCGCCGCACTTCGGCCGGGTCGAGGCCCAGTTTCGCGGCCACGGCGTCCAGCAGCCGTTCCATGGCGAACACGGCCTGGGGCCGTCCGGCCCCCCGCAAGGGCGTGGTCGGCACCAGATTGGTGAAGGCGACGGTCACGGCCATGCGATAGGCGGGCAGCTTGTAGGGCCCGGGCAGGGTGGTCGCCGAGATATAGGGCATG
>PALN01000056.1 GCA_002706405.1 Rhodospirillaceae bacterium
GCTCCTACGATGAGCTGATCCATGGGGCGCAGATGATCGAAACAGCGATCGAGCGCGGCTATATCGACGTCGACAAAAAGAAATAGCCGGCGCCCCGGGCGGCCTTAAACAGCCACCGGCAGGGCCGTGCGGTAGACCACCTGTTTCAATGAAAAGCTCGACTTGATGGCGGCGACGCCGGTGACCCGCGTCAGGCGGTCCATCAGGAACCGCTCGTAGGCGCTGAGGTCCGCCGTGACCACCCGCAACAGGTAATCCGCGTCGCCGGTCATCAGGTAGCATTCCATGACCTCGGGCCAGGACCGGATGGTCGCCTCGAACTCTTCCAGCGCCTTTTCCACCTGCCGTTCCAGCGTCACGTTGATGAAGATCGACACGGGCAGGCCGACCGCCTGCTGATCGACCAGGGTGACGTAGTCGCGGATCACGCCCGCGTCCTCCAGCCGCTTGACGCGCCGCAGGCAGGGCGAGGCCGACAGCCCCACGGCCTCGGCCAGGTCGACGTTGCGCATGCGGGCGTTGGCCTGGATCGCCTTGAGAATGCGGCGGTCGATGGCGTCGAGTTCGATATCCGGCATATTTCACCAATACTAAGCCAAAAATAACGTATTTATTGCGTTTATATCGCATTCTACGCCTCATATCGCAAGGAAATACCCGGAATTTTGGCGTAGGATTGCGCCAGATACTGCGATCTCGCATCCTTTCCGCCCGGAGACTCCCATGGCCCCTCTCGATACCCCGAACCATCTGATGATCGAACCCAACCCGGGGGCCGGTCCCGACGCGGACACCCTGGCCTGCCTGACCGATCTGCAGAAACGCATCCTGTGGCTGTCGACCTGGACCATCCATAACGCCAACCACATCCGCGCCAAGGGCGAGGTCAAGGTCGGCGGGCACCAGGCGTCCTGCGCGTCGTCGGCGGCGCTGATGACGGCGTTGTACTTCCATGCCTTGCGCCCGCAGGACCGGGTCGCCGTGAAGCCGCACGCCAGCCCCGTGTTCCATGCCATCCAGTACCTGATGGGCAATCAGACGCAGGAAAAACTGGAGAATTTCCGCGGCCTCGGCGGGGCGCAAAGCTATCCGTCGCGGACCAAGGACACGGACGACGTGGATTTCTCCACCGGGTCCGTCGGCATGGGCCCGGCCATGACCATGTTCGCCTCCCTGACCCAGGATTACACCCGCCGCCACTTCGAATCCGTCCGCGCGCGCGAACCGGGGCGCATGATCGCCCTGGTCGGCGACGCCGAAATGGACGAAGGCAACATGTACGAGGCGATCCTCGAAGGCTGGAAGCACAACCTGCGCAATTGCTGGTGGATCATCGACTACAACCGCCAGAGCCTGGACGGTGTCGTCAACGACAAGCTGTTCCGCCTGATCGACCGCCTGTTCCGCGCCGCCGGCTGGCGCGTGGTCATCATGAAGTACGGCAAGCTGATGCGCGACGCCTTCAAGAAGCCGGGCGGCAAGGCGCTGAAGAAATGGATCAACGACTGCCCCAACGACATGTATGCCGCCCTTACGTTCCAGGGCGGAGCCGCCTGGCGCGACCACCTGACCGCCGACATCGGCAATGCGCCCGGCGTACCGGAATTGCTGGCGTCCCATACGGATGACGAACTGCAGGACCTGATGTCCAACCTGGGCGGCCATTGCCTGCAGACCATCTGCGAAGCCTTCAAATCCGCCGATGACGACATCCCGACCTGCTTCCTGGCCTATACCATCAAGGGCTGGGGCCTGCCGCTGGCGGGCCATAAGGACAACCACGCGGGCATCCTGACGCCGGATCAGTTGAAGGGTTTCCAGAAAGACCTGGGCATCAAGGAAGGCCAGGAGTGGGCGCCCTTCGCAGGCATGGAAGACCGGGCGGACGTGCTCGCCGACTTCATTGCCAAGACCCCGTTCATGGAGCCCGGTGCCGAAGACCGTCGCATGTCGGCCAAGCCCGTCGCCGTGCCGGCCAAGCTGGCCGAAACGGGCAAAGGAAAGGGCTCGACCCAGGAAGCCTTCGGCAAGATTCTGTTCGAACTGGCGGCGACGGACCAGGACCTGGCCGATCGCATCGTCACCACCTCGCCCGACGTCACCGTGTCCACCAACCTGGGGCCCTGGGTCAACCGCCGCGGCATCTTCGCCATGGAGGAGCGGGAGGATACCTTCCGCAAGGTCAACGTGCCGTCCGTGCAGAAATGGGGGGCGAATGACGAGGGCCAGCATCTCGAACTGGGCATCGCCGAAAACAACCTGTTCCTGGCCTTGGCGGCCCTGGGCCTCAGCCATGAACTGCATGGCGAGCGCCTGCTGCCCATCGGCACGCTGTATGATCCCTTCATTCAGCGGGGATTGGATGCGCTCAACTACGCCTGTTACCAGGACGCGCGGTTCATGGTGGTGGCGACTCCGGCCGGCGTGACCCTGGCGCCCGAAGGCGGCGCCCATCAGTCCGTCGCCACGCCGATGATCGGCATGGGTCAGCCGGGCCTGGCCTACTTCGAGCCGACCTACGCCGATGAACTTGAGGCCGTCATGCGCTGGGGCTTCAGCCATATGCAGGCCGAAGACGGCGGCTCGGTCTATCTGCGCCTGTCGACCCGGCCGCTGGAGCAGCCCGACCGCAAGATGGACACGGCCCTGGCCGATCAGGTCATTGCCGGGGGCTATTGGTTGAAGAAGCCGTCATCATCAGGCGCGGGCGCCATCGTCTATACGGGCGTGCTGGCGCCGGAAGCCATGGCGGCGGCGGAAGCGCTTGCCGGGAAAAACGGCCCGGGCGTGCTCGCCGTGACTTCGCCGGACCGGCTCTATTCCGATTGGCGCAAGAACGGTGCCGACAGCCATGCGGCCAATTTGCTGGGGGCGACCAAGCCGGGGGCCAAGCTGGTCACCGTCATCGACGGCCATCCGGCGACGCTCAGCTGGCTCGGCGGCGTGCTGGGCCATCGGGTGGCCGCATTGGGGGTCGAGGACTTCGGCCAGTGCGGCACGGTCCAGGATCTGTATCGGAAATACGGCTTGGATGCCGAGGCCATCGCGGCGGCGTATACCGCCTAAGGCGTCAGCTGCAGCGCAGGCGCAGGCCGGAACCGTAACCACGGTCTTCCCAGCGCGGCTTGATGTACAGCGTCACGCCGGCGGGGTACTTGGCGGCCTTGAGGAACTTGACGGTCGCGGTCTGATTGACGGCGAAGCGCATTTCCCGTTTGGCCAGAAGGGTCTCGCCATCATGGGTCACGACCATCAGGGTCGCGGTCTTCGGCCACATGTCGCCGCGATTCTTCATGCGGAACACGGCGGCACCCCCTTCGCAGCGGGCGTCGATCAGCATGTCCAGGCGCGGCACGCGGACCTGGGCGAGTTCGCTGTCGGCGGCCTGGGCGGATGTTTGCGCGCCGACGATGGCGGCGGACATCAGGACAAGGGCGGCGAGGAAGGTGCGGCGGAAGGTGGTCATGATCAGGTCTCTTCTGGTTGTTCGCGTTCTGCGCCCGGGGCCCGAATGGGCAGCTCCGGAATAAGACCAGTCTCGCCGCGCCGCCTTGCGCGGTGATGGCGGCAACCTGACTCGCACCTGACACGACCTGACGGGATTGAACTGGCGGAGGCAGGCAAAAATTCATAATCTGCGCGCCATGACCGCACATATCCTCCTGGTTGAAGACGACGCGCTGATCAGCGGGCTCTTGGAATTTCATCTGAAGTCCGAGGGCTACGGCGTTGATATCGCAGCAACCGTCGAAGACGCCCTGACCGCCGTCGAGGCCCATCCGCCTGATCTCATCCTCACCGACCTGGGCCTGCCCGACGAAGACGGCCTCGCCCTGATCCGCAAGGTACGCGGCCGGTCCAACGTGCCGATCATCGTGTTGAGTGCGCGCACCACCACGGAACAGCGCCTGGCGGCGCTGGAGCTCGGCGCCGACGACTACCTGACCAAGGGCGTCGATCCGGGGGAACTGCTGCTGCGCATCCGCAACACCCTGGCCCGCGCGCAATCCGGGGTGGCGGGCAGCGCGGCGCGGGGGCCCGCCCAATCCTCGGGCGGCGACGTGTCCCGGTTTTCCGGCTGGACCGTGAATTTCGCGGGCTACACGGCGCAAAACCCGAAGGGCGAGGACGTCGAGTTCACGCGCTCCGAATTCCTGGTCTTGGCGGCGCTCGCCCGCCATCCGGGCCGGGTCGTCAGCCGCGATGCCCTGCTCGACGCCATCAGCGGCTTCGACGACGCGCCCCTCGACCGCACCATCGACACCTATATTTCGCGGCTCAGGCGCAAGATCGAACCGGACCCGAAAAACCCCACGGTGATCCTCACCATGAAGGGCGTCGGCTACCGGGTGGTGGAATAGAGGGCGCGGCCTGTCGCCCGGAGGCGGGGAAAAATCCGCACCCATTGCAGGGCAAGCGCGTCATCGCGGTTTACCTTGCGGCAAAAGGGATGATAGAACAGCGCCCTTCCAAGGTGCGCGGGCGTGGCGGAACTGGTAGACGCGCCAGACTCAAAATCTGGTTTCCGCAAGGAAGTGGGAGTTCGATTCTCCCCGCCCGCACCATCCTTCCCTTGACGTGGCCGGCCGCCGTCAGGCCCGTGCCCGGGCCTCGGCCACCAGCGTCAGCCGCCACATTTCCCGCTCGTACTTGTTGTAATCGAAGCCGGTCCCCGCGTGGATCGTCGAGCGGTTGTCCCAGACCACGACATCGCCGGGCTCCCACTGCCATTTCACGGTGAATTCGGGGCCGGTGACGGTGGGCAGCATGTCGCGCCAGATCATCACGCTGTCGTCTTCCACCCCTTCCAGGTCCCATTTGTCCAGGTCCGCCGGGTCGATCTCCTGCCCCTTGGGCACGATGGCGCAGGTCGAACTGTTGAGACCGTACAGCGACGGCCGGCCCGTGACCGGATGGTCCAGGACGATGGGCACGCGGTTGGGCGGGTTTTCCTTGCGCTGCTCGGGCGTCAGCACCGGATAGTGGGGCGAGTAGCTGTTGATCTTCTTGTCATGATGGGCGAGGGAGCAGACCGCTTCCAGGCCGTCGAGCTTCTGCCGTTCCGCCGGGGGCAGGGCGGCATAGGCGCCCTGCATGTCGGCGAACAGGGTTTCCGCGCCCTCGGGCGGGGCCTTGCGGCAATGAAAGACCGAGCCGACCGGCGGCCTGGCGCGGAACGTGGAGTCTGTGTGCCATACGGGGCGCCGGGTTTCCGGATTGTAGCGAATGTCCGCATCGCTGGTCAGCTGCGGTACCTGCAGCAACTGCGCGACGATCTTGCCGTCCTCGTTTTTCACGTTGCCGATGCGCAGGATGGGAAAGCCTTTGACGGATTTGTCCTCGCGCGCCGTCTGGATTTTCTCCTCGATGGTGCCGAAGACTTCGGACCAGCCGACAAGCTGCGCGGGCGTCAGCTCGGCCAGCTTTTCGCCGCGGACGCCGAGCAGCCCGCCGTGGTCCAGCCACAGGCCATGGGCCCAGGCCTGGAAGTCCGGGTTGCCCAGGTCATCGGGTGTGACCTGATCGATCAAAATGCCGAAATCGCCTTTCAGCGGCGCGGTTGGATGGTTCATCGGTTTCTGCCTTTTGTTAGATGTTTCTGATCAAAGAATACGGGTGCCCCTGCAAAATTCAAAGCCCCAAAGCTGTGCCGATGCGGCCTCTTTCCGCCCGAATTCCAGGTCTTTCGGCGGTACCGGCGCGGCGCTGTTCCCATTGTCTCCGCGCCGGTCGCCTGATAGAAGCGCCCGACGCTTTCGCTGACCGGACGAGGCCAATCACCCATGCTGCGCCGCCTTTATGATCGGGTTCTGGCCCTGGCCGGCCACCGCCATGCAAGCCGTTGGCTGGCGATCCTCAGCTTCATCGAAAGCTCGGTCTTTCCCATCCCGCCCGATGTGATGCTGGTCCCCATGGTTCTGGCCGACCGGGCCCGGGCCTGGCGGATCGCCTTTATCTGTACCGTCGCCTCGGTGCTGGGCGGTCTGCTGGGCTATGCCATCGGCGCCTTCCTGTTCGACCAGGTCGGCCGACCCATGCTGGAATTCTACGGCTATACCGCCAAGTTCGAGACCTTCCGCCAGACCTATGCGGACTGGGGCGCCTGGGCCGTGTTCATCGCCGGCGTGACACCCTTCCCCTACAAGGTCATCACCATCCTGTCCGGCCTGGCGTCGCTGGATATCTGGGTGTTCTGCGTCGCCTCGGTGCTGGCGCGGGGGCTGCGGTTCTATCTGGTGGCGGGGCTCTTGTGGTATTTCGGGGAACCGATCCGCGCCTTCATCGAAAAGCGCCTGGGGCTGCTGTTCACGATCTTTTGCCTTCTCCTGGTCGGCGGATTCGTGGTTATCAGGTTCGTGCTGTAGGAGACCGCGATGTTATCCCTGCTCGAGGATCCCAAACTGCAACGCTGGTACCCGGCGGGCCTGTTCGCCATATCGGCGGCGGCTTTGGGCCTGGCCCTGCATGCCCAGTTCGTCCTGGGGCTCGAGCCGTGCAATCTGTGCCTTTACCAGCGTATCCCCTATGCCGTGATCGGCCTGTTCGCCGGGGCCTGCATGATGCGCCCCGATGCCAAGGCCGCCCGCGCCGTGGTCGGGCTGGCGGCGCTCGCCTTCGCCATTGGTGCCGCAATCGCGGTCTATCACGTGGGGGTCGAGCAGCATTGGTGGGCCTCCGCCGTGTGCGGCGGCACCGTCACCACCTTGGACTCGACGACGGATCTGCTGGCCGGATTGTCGGCGCCGCCGGAAAAATCCTGTGATTCCGTGGACTGGGTCTTCCTTGGCCTCTCCATGGCGACCTATAATGCGGCCTTCTCCGCCGTCATGGCCGGACTGTGCTTCGCCGCCGTCCGCCGCATGAAGGCCGCCTGACAGGGCGTTCAAGGACGCAGTAGGAAACCATGGCGACCAAACCCACCGCCAAGACATCCAAGCAGACCGCCGCCAAGCCCCGGCGCATGCCGGGCGATCCGTCCAAGGCCGACATGGTCGAGCGCATGTTGCGCGTCGATCACGCGGGCGAATACGGCGCCGTGCGCATCTACGAGGGCCAGATGGCCGTGCTGGGCAAGGATGCCGGCGGCGGCGCCATCAAGCATATGGCGGAACAGGAAGAGGTTCACCTCGCCACCTTCAACGACCTGGTGGCCGACCGCCGGGTGCGCCCGACGGCGCTGTTGCCGCTGTGGCATCTGGCCGGTTTCGCGCTGGGGGCGGGCACGGCGCTCATGGGCGAGAAGGCGGCCCATGCCTGCACCGTCGCGGTCGAGGAAGCCATCGACGAACATTACGCGGCCCAGATCGCGCGCCTGGAAGGCGAAGGCGAGGACGATCTGCGCGATACCTTCGAGAAATTCCGCCAGGAAGAACTGGAACATCACGACACGGCGCTGGAACTGGGGGCCGAGGAAACCCCCGGTTTCGAAGCCCTGAAAGGCGCCATCAAGCGGGGATCGAAGCTCGCCATCTGGCTGTCCGAGCGGATTTGATCCGCCGCACGCGCCTGAAGACCATCCAAGACCCAGAAGAAACCAAAAGAAACCAAAAGAAACCAAGAGGACCAAGACAATGAAGGCAGTGGTGTTTCCCGGCGACCGCAAGATCGAGATCATGGATTTCCCCGACCCTCATCCGGGACCGGGCGAGGTCGTGCTGCAGATCAAGGCATCGGGCATGTGCGGCAGCGATCTGAAATATTATCGCAACCCGCCGGGCACCCCGACGCTGGGCCTGGGCGAGCGCAAGGGCCCGATCATCGCCGGGCATGAGCCCTGCGGCGTGGTGGTCGAGGTCGGCGAGGGCGTGTCCGAAGCCCAGGCCCGCATCGGCGACCGCATGATGGATCATCACTATTCCGGCTGCGGCGTGTGCAAGCATTGCCGCACGGGCTGGTCGCAGATGTGCATCGACGGCATCACCGTTTACGGCACCACGGGCCACGGCGCCCATGCGGAATACATGAAGGTGCCGGCCCATACCCTGGTCCGTCTGCCGGACGAGCTCAGCTTCACCACCGGCGCGGCCATCTCCTGCGGCACGGGCACGGCATACGGTGCGCTGAAGCGCCTGGACCTGGCCGGTGACGAGACCGTGGTGATCTTCGGCCAGGGGCCTGTGGGCCTCAGCGCCACACAGCTGGCCAAGGCCATGGGTGCGCGCGTCATCGCCCTGGATATTTCCGCCGAGCGGCGCAAGCTGGCGGAAGATTTCGGCGCGGACGAGGTCATCGACCCCATGGGCAACGACGTGGTCGCGGCGATCCGCGATCTGACGGGTGGCGAAGGCGCGCACAAATCTCTCGACTGCTCATCGAATGCCGAGGCCCGGGCCTCGGCCGTGCGCTGTCTGCGGGCCTGGGGCGCGGCGTGCTTCGTCGGCGAAGGCGGGCAGGTGACGCTCGACGTCAGCCAGGACATCCTGCGCCGTCAGGTCTCCATCCTCGGCTCCTGGACCTTTTCCAAGAACGGCCAGGCCGATTGCGCGGCCTTCGTCGCCGAACGCAAGATCGACGTCGACGCCCTGTTCTCCCACCGCTTCACGCTCGATCAGGCGGACGCGGCCTACAAGCTGTTCGACACCCAGACGACCGGCAAGGGCGTGTTCGTGATGGATTGACGCAAATCCCGAGCGGGCCATGCGGCCCGCGACGGCGTATTTGCGTAAAACAGAATCATTCCTCCGCGTCCGGGGACCGCGGTCCCCGGCGCAGGGCGACGATCACGCCCCGGAGGATGCGGACCTCCTGGTCCGTCAGGCGGGCGCGGCCGAACAGGTTGCGCAAATTTCGGACCATGGTCGGGGCGCGTTCCGGCGGCTGCAGGAAGCCGCAGGTCTCCAGTTCGCTTTCCAGATGTTCGAACAGATGGACCAGGTCCTGATGGTCGGCGGGGCGCGTGGTCTTGGGCATGGCCAGGTCTTCGGCCGGCACGTCCAGTCCCATCAGCCGCCATTCGTAGCCGACCAGCAGCACCGCCTGGGCCAGATTGAGGGACGAGAACGCCGGGTTCAGGGGCACGTTCAGGATGGCGTCGGCAAGGGCGACCTCGTCGTTGGTCAGTCCCTTCGCCTCGCGGCCGAACAGGATGCCCGTGCGGGCGCCGCTCTCGGCATATATGTGGCGGATTTCCTCGGCCGCGCGGCGCGGCGTCAGGACCCGTTTGGTCATGTCGCGCGACCGCGCCGTGGTCGCGACGACCAGGTTCAGATCGGCGGCCGCGTCGGCGGCGGTGGCGTAGATCCGGGCCTGATCGATCACCAGATCGGCGCCCGAGGCGGCGGCCCGTGCCGGCTCGCTCGGCCAGCCGTCGCGGGGATTGACCAGACGCAGGTCCGTCAGCCCGCAGTTCAGCATGGCCCGTGCCGCCATGCCGATGTTCTGGCCCAATTGGGGTTCGACCAGGATGACGGCGGGCGCGCCTGCCGCGTCGATCGTGTCCGCGTCCCCGCGCTGAGATGAATCCGTGCCGGCCATGATCGCGTCAGCCTTTTCCGGCGGCGGCGCGCGGCGTGATGTTGAACGGGTGGATAGGGGTGTCGGTCATGGGGGGCCTCGGGTTGCTGTCCCCGGGGCGTCTTGTCCGCCGCAGGGTCGCGGGAGAATGCCGAAAGCGGCGGCAATTCTCAAGGGTTCCGGCCCGGGGTCACGGCCCAGGTCAGGTTGTATACAAGATTGGGGGTTCTCAATGGCCGATTGGAAATTGCCGCCCAGACGATTATGCTGGGCGGGTAAATTCGATTGATCCGGCCGATTTCGCGGGGGGCGCCGACGTCGGTTGGTACGGCGGCCGCCAGGGTGGGGGCAAGGCGGCCTGAAGGGATCTCTCGTGGCGTCAACTTCCGCGGCGGCTGTGGGCATAGACATGGTGACGGAACCATCGCCGGAATATCTTGACCTCAAGGCCCGCGCTGCCGGGTCGAATCTGGATTCCGACACCCTGTTGGCCACGGATTACCTCAACCACTTCAATGAAATCGTCATGTTGCTGGAAATGGTTCCCGACATGCCGGAAATCATGGAAGAGGTGAAGGCCTGGCAGCCCAAGGGGTATGTCGAGCATTTCCGCGACTCGACCATCGCCGACCGGGAATTGGCGATGGAAGCCTACGCGCATGTGTTGCCGGTCTACCGCGAGCCGTTCGACCATACGGTGCGGCAATTGGACAACGTGATCGTGACCAGCATTCAGCTTCTGGAACGCTACATCGAGGCGGGGGACGCGGACATGCTGCGCGAGCAGGCGACGGTCATGTCACGCATGATCCAGCGCCTGCTGGACACGGCCTCCGGCATCATCCATGGCGCGACCAAGACCATGGATCAGGAAGAGATCGACGCCATCATCGCGACCTGAAGGCCGTGCGGGTGGGGGCAGACGCAGGGGCCCCGGCTATTCTCCGGCGGCGGGCGGTGTCTTGGCGAAAGCGCTCGCGCCGGCACGCACCAGTTCCATGAATTTTTCATTGCTGACCGGCGGGCTGAACAGATAGCCCTGGCCGACCTGGCAGCCCAGCGCATGCAGGAAGCCGACCTGGTTTTCCGTTTCGATCCCTTCGGCGATGATATGCAGGTTCAAGTTCTGCGCCATGGAGATGATGGCCCGCGCCACGGCCGAGGCATCGCGGTCATCGGGCAGTCCCGTGACGAAGGACCGGTCGACCTTCAGGTTGTCGAGCGGGAAGCGCGTCAGGTAGCTGAGCGACGAATACCCGGTGCCGAAATCATCCATCGACACGTTGACGCCCATGTCCTTGATGACCTTGAGAATACGGATGGTTTCCTCGGCATTGGAAACCAGCATGCTTTCCGTCAATTCCACGTCAAGCAGATGCGGGGGAACCTCACAGGTTTCGAGAACCTCTTTAATCTCGCCGGCAAGATCGCCGTGCAGGAACTGCATGGCCGACAGGTTGACCGCGATATGGCAATCGGGCAGCCCTTCCTTGATCCAACGTGCGGCCGTTTCGCAGGCTTGGCGCAGCACCCAACTGCCGATGGAAACGATCAGGCCCGTTTCCTCGGCGACGGGGATGA
This sequence comes from Rhodospirillaceae bacterium, assembly GCA_002706405.1. Classification (GTDB taxonomy): domain Bacteria; phylum Pseudomonadota; class Alphaproteobacteria; order Rhodospirillales; family Casp-alpha2; genus UBA1479. The sequence continues at coordinate 11,035 of PALN01000056.1, forward strand.
ATTCGACCGGTGACACCTTGCCCAGGTTGGCATTGTCCCAGCGCAGCAGCGCTTCGGCCCCGATGATGCAGCGCGTTTCAAGGTCCACCTTGGGCTGAAAGACCAGTTCGAACTCATCGTTCTCCAAGGCGCGGCGCAGGCCGCTTTCGACCTCGATCCGCCGCCGCGCGTCTTCGGAAAGCTGTTCCGTGTAGAACTGGAAGTTGGCGCGGCCCTGCTTCTTGGCGAAGTGGGCGGCGGTGTCCACATTGCGCATCAGCTCGACCAGGGAGCCCGCGTTCTTCGGGTACATGACGACACCGATACTGCACGAGGTGAAGACCTCGCGACCATCAACCTTGAACGGCTGCGACAGGCTTTTCAGAACATCGCGGGCGATCTTGGCGGCGCGGGCTTCGTCATCCATGCCTTCCAAAATTACCATGAACTCGTCGCCGGACAGATGGGCGACCGTGTCCTGGCCGCGCACGCAGCCGCAGACGCGCTGACCCGCCAATTGGATGATGCGGTCGCCGATCAGATGGCCGAGGGCATCGTTGATGGTCTTGAAATTGTCGAGATCAAGGAACAGCACGGCGAA
>PALN01000057.1 GCA_002706405.1 Rhodospirillaceae bacterium
GAGGCCCAATCGGCCATCGTCCAGGTCGCCAAGAACCTGGCCGACAGCGGCGAAATCGTCATCGCCACCGGCGACGAAGAAGGCGAACTGGTGTTCTAGAACACGGCTCCCGCCCCCCTTATCGGGCCAGCAGCACCTCCCACAACGGGCCGGACACCACGGGCGGGCCGTTTTTGCCGTCGAACACGGGCGACGGCAGGAAGCGAATCGCGACATCTCCCGACGGCATGTCCCAGGTCAGCCCCGCGCGGGCATGGCCGACGTCGAAGTCCAGAAGCAGTTCCTCGCTTGCGACAACGCCCCCTTCGACGGTGAAGTCCATGGACGCGCGGCCGAGCCCGATGGCGCGCTTTTCCTTATCGACCGCCTGCTGCAGAGGGGAGCCGAAGACCCGTCCTTCCGACAGGGTCACCCGCCCGCCCCCCGATGTGGCGGCCAGCATCTCGGGCCCCGACGCCCCCACGGCCAAGATATCCAGATTACCGTGCAAACGGCCGGCGACACCATGACCGCCCAGCAGGCTTGCCGTCATCAGGGCGGCATCAAGGTCGCTGCCCGATACGGCGAGGGACAGCGCCGTCTTGCCCTCGTTGGCCGTGGCTTCCATATGGGCGCTGACCGTGCCGCCGAACAACTGCAACGCGCCGACATCGGCCGCCAGGTTCGGCTCCCCGGTGCGCCACGACAGGCCGAGCGCGCCGGCGCCCAACTCGACCCCGGGCACTTTCAGGCGCGACCATTTGATCCGTCCCCGTCCGCCGATCGCAAAGCGGCGGCGGGCCGCACCGGCCGCTGGCTGATACAGCCCGGCCAAGCGCGCCGCGGCGACCGCATGGCGCAGGTCCAGCGCCCCGGCCTCCAGATCCAATTCGATCAGCGGAATCTTGTCGTCCAGGTCGACGGCGATGCGTCCCGTCATGTCCGTCGCCCCCAGGATCAGGCTGCGCAAGGCAAGGTCGACCCGCCCGCCCTTCACGTCCGCCTGCAGACGGGCTGACGCCTGACCGATCAGGTCGGCCGGCGCCGGCGGCCAGGCAGCGGCCAGGGCCGCCGGTTCGTCCAGATCCAGGTCAACCGCAGCGCTGAGCGTCCACCGATGACGGTGGGCCACCGTGCCGCGCATCGCAAGGCTGCCCGGCGCCGCGTCGAGCATGACCTGGAACGGCACCCGGATGCCGTCGCGGAAATCGTCGAGACGGTGCAGCTCGGCTTCGACATAGACGGGCTCGCCCCGCAAGCGGGCATCGCCACGCAGGCGCAGCACTTGGCCTTCGGAGGCCCGCGCGATGCCGGCCTCCACCGAGATCCCGTCAAGTGTCACGTCACGATCCAGCCCGGCGTCCGTGAAGCGCAAGGCACCGCCCTCGATCTTGAGCGCCGCGATCTCGGCCGACGGCAGGCCTGATGGGGCGAATGCCGGCGTGCCCGGCGGCGGGGCCTCGCCGTCCAAACGCGGCTTGCCCTTGGTGCTCCAGTTGTTGACACCGTCCGGGCCGCGGTCGAGCCGCATGCTGGGCCGCACCAGGACAAGGCGGCGGGCCCGCACGGCGCCGCGGGCCAATGCCCACAGGTCAAGGTCGGCCTCCAGGCGCGCGATGCGCAACAGCGGCGGGCTATCCACGGAGACGAAACGGTTGCTTGGCAGGCGCAGAACGACGTCGTCCGCATCCAGCCCCGGCGTGCCCCAGAACCGCAGATCGGCGCTGCCGTTGACCTCGACCTCGTAACCCGTCACCCAACCACCGACGGCCGCGATCAGGCGTTCGGCGCCGACCAGGATGGGCACCACCGCGGCGCAGAGCGTCAGCCCCGCCGCCACGGCCAGAACCAGGGTCAGGCGCGCCAAGGGCCGCGTTTCCCCATCGTCCGCGTGTTCGGAAATGTATTGGGGTTCGGTCAAGATACCCTACCCGTTCCCCTTCATGGCAGGCGCCGCCATGATCACGCCTTGCGCACGATGATGATGAAGTCCTCGCCTTCGGCACGGTTTTCGACCAGGCCATATCCCGTGGCGGCGCAGAATTCCTCGAAATCCTTGGGCGCGCTGGGGTCGGTCGCGATCACCGTCAGCGTGTCGCCGGCGGCCAACGGCTTCAGCGCCTTTTTCGCCTTGAGTACGGGAAGCGGGCATTTCAAGCCGCGCGCGTCCAAAGTTTCCGACATGTCGTCACCCTCAAAGTCGATTAGGAAGCCCGCATTTTTCGGGATGCGCCGGGCCACCGCAAGGCCAATCGGCGGTGTCATGACATGGTTGTACGGAAAATTCCCGCTTCCGGGGGTTTTCTTGGCGAACGGACAGGACTACAACGGGCCGTCCGCGACCCGCCTCGGCCCGTCCCGGCATCACGCACCATTCTGTTGATTCCCCCTAGATCCGTCAGGAAGCTGATTTGGATATCTATATGCCCATCGCCGAAATGTCGGTGAACGTTCCTCTTATTCTAGCGGTCGGCGCCGGTGTGGGACTCCTGTCCGGCCTGTTCGGGGTCGGCGGCGGGTTCCTCATGACGCCGCTTCTGTTCTTTATCGGTATCCCCTCGGCCGTCGCCGTTGCGACGGGGGCGAGCTTGATCGTCGCCGCGTCGATTTCCGGTGTGCTGGCCCATTGGAAGCGCGGCAACGTCGACTTCCGCATGGGCAGCTTCCTTCTGGTCGGCGGCGTCTTCGGGTCGTCGCTGGGCGTTTGGCTGTTCACCGTACTGCGCGAACAGGGACATATCGACCTCGTTATCCGCGTCAGTTACGTGGTGTTCCTGGCAATCATCGGCGGCCTGATGTTGGTGGAAAGCGCGCGCTCCATGATGCGCAGGAAGAAGAACCAGTCCCGCCGCAGCCATATTCACACCTGGCTGCACGGCCTGCCGTTCAAGGTCCGGTTCCGCCGCTCCCGATTGTACATCAGCGCCCTGCCGCCGCTCGCGGTCGGCCTGTTCGTCGGCCTGTTGGCCGGGATCATGGGCGTCGGCGGCGGCTTCGTCATGGTGCCCGCGATGATCTATGTCCTGGGCATGCCGACGGCGGTGGTGGTCGGTACGTCGCTGTTCCAGATCATTTTCGTTTCGGCCAACGTGACCATCCTGCAGTCGGCGACCAACCAGACGGTCGATATCCTGCTGGCGTTGATCCTCTTGTTCGGCGGCGTGCTCGGTGCCCAACTCGGTGCGCGCATCGGGGCCAAAATGCAGGGCGAACAACTGCGCGGGTTGCTGGCGCTGATCGTCCTCGGGGTTTGCGTGAAGCTGACCTACGACCTCGTCCTGCCACCGGCGGACCTGTTTTCCATCGCCGAAGTCGCCCGCTATTGATCCCGGCGCGGCAGGTGCAGCGACGAATTGTGTCCCAATTTCGATAAAATCGCCGATCCGTGGCAAAATAAGGGTTTTACAGTGCTGAGTGCTATATTATTACTTCATCTCGGGGCGCAGGATTTCCTTGTAATTTCACGCGGTTACTCTCCTGGCCCGCAGCACTTTCGCGTTGAGCCTGCCAGGATACAGAGTTGGATATCTACCTCCCCATCGCCGAAATGTCGGTCAATGTATTCGCGATTTTCGGCATGGGCGCGGGTGTGGGGTTTCTTTCCGGACTGTTCGGCGTCGGCGGTGGCTTCCTGATGACCCCGCTGCTTATCTTCACAGGCATTCCGCCGGCCGTCGCCGTTGCGACCGAAGCCAACCAGATCGTGGCGGCCTCCGTATCCGGGGTGCTGGCCCATTGGAAACGCGGCAACGTCGACCTCAAGATGGGCATGGTGCTGCTGATCGGCGGCGTCTTCGGCTCGTCAGTCGGGGTCTGGCTGTTCACCGTCCTGCGCGAACTGGGTCAGGTCGATCTGGTCATCAAGCTTTGCTACGTCGTGTTTCTGTCGATCATCGGTTTTCTGATGCTGGCCGAAAGCATGCGCGCCATGATGGCCCGCAAGCGCGACATTCCGCTACGTCAGCATTCCCACAATTGGATGCACGGCCTGCCGTTCAAGATGCGGTTCCGCCGTTCGCGCCTGTATATCAGCGCGCTGCTGCCGCTTGCCGTCGGCGTATTCGTGGGGCTTTTGGCGGCGATCATGGGGGTCGGCGGCGGCTTCGTCATGGTCCCGGCCATGATCTATCTGCTCGGCATGCCGACCTCGGTGGTCGTCGGGACCTCCCTGTTCCAGATCATCTTCGTTACCGCCAACGTCACCGTGCTGCAGTCGGTGACCAACCAGACCGTGGATGTGGTGCTGGCCCTGATCCTGCTGTTCGGCGGCGTCATCGGGGCCCAGTTCGGGGCGCGTTTCGGTGGGCGCATTCGCGGCGAACAGCTGCGCGGCATGCTGGCGCTGATCGTGCTCGCGGTCTGCGCCAAGCTGACCTACGACCTGGTGGCGACGCCCCTGGATGTCTTCTCCATCGGATTGGCAGGGCATTGACGATGCTACGCATACTCTCCTTCATGATTGTCCTGTTGGCGCTCGCCCTGCCCGGCCGCGCACAGGCCCGCGACATCACCATTGATCTGACCGACCCGATCGTGTCGATCACCACCGGCTTCACCGGCACCGACCTGTTGCTCTACGGCGCCGTGAAGCAGGCCGGCGACCTCGTCGTCGTCATTCGCGGCCCGGCGCGGGACGAGGTCGTGCGCCGCAAGGAAAAAGTGCTGGGCATCTGGGTGAACCGGGACGAATTGGTGTTCGACAAGGTGCCGTCCTATTACCGCATCGCCAGCAACCGGCCGCTCAACGAGTTCATGAACCCGACCGATGCCGACCGCCTGCAGATCGGGCTGGACAATCTCGACCTTCGCGCCAAGGTCTCGGGCAAGCTGCTGCCCGAAGCCCCCTACGAATTCCGCGAGGGCCTGATCCGAAATCTGCAGCGCATCGGGCTTTACATGACCAAACCGGACAATGTTGTGTTCCTGTCCGAACAACTTTTCCGCACACGACTGCGGTTTCCGGCCAACGTTTCCGTTGGCACGTTCACCATCGAGGTCTACCTGTTCCGCGACAACAAGCTGCAATCGACGGCGACGACACTGCTGACCGTGCGCAAGTTCGGGGTCGAAGCCCAGGTCTATGACCTCGCCCATCGCTACTCTCTGGCCTACGGCGTGCTTGCCGTAATCATCGCCGTAGTGGCAGGATGGGCGGCGAACGCGGCATTCCGAAAGGGATAATTCCGATGACCGACGCCAAACAGCCGACCGGCGCCGCCCCGCCGGACGACGATCAGCTGACCTTCCTCTGTGTCGTCGACCGATCCGAGGAAATGTCCCGCGCTGTGCGCTTCGCCAGCCTGCGCGCGCGCAACGCCAACCGCCGCGTGGCCCTTCTCTATGTGACCGAACCCGCCGAATTCCAGCATTGGATGGCGATCGGAGAACGCATGCGCGAAGAGGCCCGCGAGGAAGCCGAGGAAATGGTCCAGGCCGTGGCCTCGGTGGTGCAACGCATCACGGGCAAGATTCCGCCGGTCTATATCCGTGAAGGCAAAGTCGCCGAGGAACTGATCAAGCTGATCGACGAGGAACAGAACATCGCCCTTCTCGTCCTGGGTGCCGCCACCGGAAACGAAGGCCCGGGACCGCTCATTGAGCTTCTGGTGGAAAAACAGGCCGGGCAGTTGCGCGTGCCGATTACCATCGTGCCCGGCAACCTGACCGACGCGCAGCTCGACGCGATCTGTTAGTTATCGGCGCTCAGGCGGGAAATCCGGCTGCATTTCCGGCCCTGCCAAGCGGAACGCCTCCAGCCCGGCACAGGCGGCATCGATTTCCAGGATCAAGGGAAACTTGTCCAACGGGAAGCCGTACCAGCGCGCATTGAACAGCACCGGCACCAGATAGATATCGGCAACCGTCGGCTTGTCGCCGAAACAAAATGCCGTCTTGCGCGCCCGCTTCTCCAACATCGTCTCCAGCGTCGTCAGCCCTTCGGTGATCCAATGGGCATACCAGGCCATGGATTGTTCCTCGCTCCAGCCTTCGTTGTCGGTCAGATGATCGCGCACCCGGTGATTGTGGATGGGGTGGATTTCACAGGCGATGAACTGGGAAAATGAAATGGCGTCCATGCGGTCCTTCGGGTCGTCCGGATACACGGACGGCTCCGGATAGGTTCGCTCCAACCAATCGATGATCGCCGTGGATTGACTGAACACCCGCCCATCGATCTCGATCGCCGGTAAGAGCCGCTGCGGGTTGATGCGCTGATAGGCCACCGACTGCATGTTTTCGACGGCGACGTATTCGTAGGGCACCTTTTTCAGGTTGAGGGTGGTTCGAACTCGCTGCCCGGCGGAATTCCGATAGCGAGAATACAGTTTGAGTGTCATGTCGCCTTCCCTTCAATTCGTTGGACCCGACCATTTGTCGAGGGCCCGCTTCAGGTCCTCGAAATGTCGGGTCATGACGTCGCCGGCGCGGGCCGATGACCGGGAGCGGATCGCTTCCGCGATCGGCCAATGTTCTTCCTGCAATCCCTTCCATTCCTCGATCGGCACGGCGTCCTTGAAATCGAGGGCACGGTATTCCTCCAGCGCCTTGAGAATCATCTGCGCCAGATAGTCGTTGCCCGAGGCGCGGGCGACCGCGGCATGAATTTCCATGTTCAGGTCCGTGTCCCGGGAATCGGTGGCCGCCATCTCTCCCATCTGAATAATCGGACGTTCGATCGCCTGGATCTGTTCCTCGCTGGCGTTGACGGCCGCCAGGCTGGCGGCGCGAACTTCCAACAGCGCGCGCACTTCCCAGATCTGCAACAGAGACTCACGCCGGTCGATCAGGTGCCGGCGCCGAACATCATTGGCGTCCAATGCGCGGGTGGAGCGGACATAACGCCCATCGCCATGACGGCTTTCCACGATCCCTTGTGACTGCAGCACCCGAAAGGCCTCGCGCAGGACCGGACGGCTGACCTGCCAGCGTTCCGACAGCACCCGTTCGGGCGGAAATTTGTCTCCGACCTGCAAGGCGCCGGAATCGATCAAACCCATGATCTGATCGATGATCGACTGGTGACGCAGGATCGCCTTGACCGGGGAAAACGCCGGGCCGGGATTCGCACGCGCTGGAATTTCGACGGACATGAGGTCTCCGACACGTTGATCAGACGGGCGACAGCCGCCCGCCGCGCCATTCTATCGATATCAGCACAAAACGAAACTGGAATACATAGATAATTGGGTTGCCCAATTTTAATGAGGCGGATACCTTTCCCGCCTCATATCTCGCCCCCATCCCATACGACGCAAAGGAGCATCAAACGATGGCGCAAACTCAGGAACAAGCAATCGACGAAATGGTCGCGGCTCTTGCCGGCGAGAAGATGCCCGACTGGACCGTGCAACAACGCCTGGCCGTCGGCTGCCGGATCCTGGCGGCCCATGGTCACGGCAGCGGTCTGGCCGGGCAATTCACCGCGCGCGGGGATGAGCCGGACACCATGTGGACCCTGCCCTACGGGCTTGGCTTCGAACAGGTGACGGCGTCCGATTATCTTCTCGTGGACGGCGACCTGAAGGTCATTAAGGGGAAAGGCACGCCGAACATGGCGAACCGTTTCCATATCCATGTCTACCGTGCGCGCCCGGACGTACAATCCATCGTCCACACCCATCCGCCCTATTCATCGGCGCTGTCGATGGTCGGCGAGCCGCTGCGCGTCGCACATATGGACACGATGGCGTTTTTCGATGACGTCGCCCACCTTCCCCATTGGCCGGGTGTGCCCTTCGGCGACGAGGAAGGCGAGATCATCACCAATGCGATCGGGGACAAATCGGCGATCCTGCTCGCCCACCACGGGCAGCTCTGCGCCGGAAACACCATCGAATCCGCCTGCGTCATGGGAATTTTCTTCGAACACGCGGCGCGCATCCAACTGGCGGCGATGGCAGCCGGTGACATCAAGGAAGTCGATCCGGAATTGGGCAAGCTTGCGCATGACTGGCGCCATAAGCCGGAAGCGATGAACGTGACGTTCCGGTATTTCGCGCGGGCCGTCCTGGAACAGCCGGCCCACCCCCTGAGCTGATCAGGCGACGGCCGTCCGCAGCGCCCCGATGGTCTTGGCGTAGTCGTCGCCCTTGAACACGGCGCTGCCGGCGACCAGAACATCGGCGCCGGCGTCGACCACGGACTTGATGGTGTCCGTGTTGACGCCGCCGTCGACTTCAAGCTCGATGGGACGATCGCCGATCATTTCGCGGATGCGTTTGATCTTGGGCAGTTGCGACGGCATGAAGCTCTGCCCGCCGAAGCCCGGATTGACGGACATGACCAGGATCAGGTCCAGGCGATCGAGCACGTATTCGATGGCGCTTTCCGGCGTACCGGGATTGAGGGACACCCCCGCCTTTTTCCCCAGGTCCTTGATGGCCTGAAGCGAGCGATCGAGATGCTTGTCCGCTTCCGCATGGACTGTGATGATGTCGGCCCCGGCATCGGCATATTCCTTCAGGAACGGCTGCGCCGGGTCGATCATCAAATGCACGTCCAAGGGCTTGGCCGTGTGCGGGCGGATCGCCTTCACCACCATGGGCCCGATGGTCAGGTTGGGCACGAAATGCCCGTCCATGACGTCGACATGCACATAGTCGCAGCCGGCGGTGTCGATCGCCCGGATTTCCTCGCCCAGCCGCGCGAAGTCGGCGGACAGGATGGACGGCGCGATTTTGATGTCCCGGCCCATGCTATCGCCGCCCTTAGGCGGCATCCTCCGCGGTGTCGGTATAGGTCCCGGCACAGGCAGCGCTGTTCAACTGCGCGCGCTTCAACAGGGCTGCCTGGGCGGCCGGCACGTTGCCGGCTTCGCCCTTCCAGGCCTTCAGCGCGCTCTGCTGCAGGGCGCGGCCGTAGGAATAGCTGAGCGCCCAAGGCAACGGGCCGTGGTTGGCGTTCATGGCGTTGAGATTGCGGGTCGCTTCCGCTTCCGACTGACCGCCTGACAGGAACATGATGCCCGGCACGGCGGTCGGCACGCAGCGCTTCAGCACCTTCACGGTGCGCGCGGCGATTTCGTCCGTCGTTGCCTGCTGGGGGCAGTCCGACGCCGAAATGATCATGTTCGGCTTCAAGATCGTGCCTTCAAGCTGCACGCCCTGCAGGTAAAGCTCGTGATAGACCGCTTCCAGGGTCTTGGTCGTGACCGCTTCGCAGGTATCGATGGTGTGATTGCCGTCCATCAGCACTTCCGGCTCGACGATCGGCACCAGCCCGCCTTCCTGGCAGATGCGAGCGTAACGGGCCAGCGCATGGGCGTTGGTGTGGATGCAGTAGTCCGACGGCATGCCGTCGCCGATGGTGATGACGGCGCGCCATTTGGCGAAGCGTGCCCCCAGCTTGACGTACTCGGCGACCCGGTCGGGAAGCCCGTCCAAGCCTTCGGTGATCTTTTCCTCGGGCGAGCCAGGCAGCGCCTTGGCGCCGCCATCGACCTTGATCCCCGGAATGACGTTTTCCGCCTGCAGCAACTGCACCAGGGTGGTGCCGTCGTCCGATTTCTGGCGGATGGTTTCGTCATACAGGATGGCGCCGGAAATGAACTTGCCGATGCCCTTGGTGCGGAACAGCAGTTCGCGGTAATCGCGGCGCAGCGTTTCCGTGGACTCGACCCCGATTGAATCGAAGCGCTTCTTGATGGTGCCCGTGCTTTCGTCAGCAGCCAAAAGCCCCCGGTGATTGTCGACCATTTCCCGCGCCGTCGCGGCCAAAACATCGAGGTTCATCATATGTCCCCTGTGTCCCCTGCGTTGTTCCTAGTTTAACCGTGATTTGACTTCGGCGACCACGGCGTCCGCCGTGATGCCGAAATGCTTGTACAGATCGCCGGCCGGCGCCGAGGCGCCGAAACCGGTCATGCCGACGAACCCGCCGTCGGGGCCGATGTAGCGGTCCCAACCCATGCGAATGGCGGCTTCGACCGCGACCCGCACCGTACCGCGACCAAGCACGTCGTCGCGGTAGGCCTGATCCTGTTCTTCGAACAATTCCCAGGACGGCATGGACACAACGGCGGTGCCGATGCCCTGGGCCTGCAACGATTCCCGTGCCGTCATGGCGATCGACACTTCGGAGCCCGTCGCCATCAGCGTCACCTTGCGGGCCCCTTCGGCCTCGGCCAGGACGTAGGCGCCGCGGGCCGACTTGTTTTCGGCCGCCGCATCCTTGCGCAGCAACGGCACGCCCTGTCGCGTCAGCACCATGCCGGACGGCCCGTCAAACCGTTCGACGGCCAGTTCCCAGCATTCCGCGGTCTCGATCGGATCGCAGGGCCGGAACACGGCGAAGTTGGGCATGGCGCGCAGGCTGGCCAGGGTTTCCACCGGCTGGTGGGTCGGGCCGTCTTCGCCCAGCCCGATGGAATCGTGGGTCAGCACGTAGACCACGCGCTGTTCCATCAAGGCCGACAGACGCATGGCGCCGCGCATGTAATCGGCGAACACAAGGAACGTTCCGGCGTAAGGAATGAACCCGCCGTGCAAGGCCATGCCGTTCATGGCGGCGGCCATACCGTGCTCACGCACGCCGTAGTAGATATAGCGACCCGAGAAATCGTCGGGCGTGACGGGCTCCAGCCCCTTGGCCTTGGTATTGACCGAACCGGTCAAGTCGGCGGATCCGCCGATCAGTTCGGGCACGGCGGCGCAGAGCACATCAAGAAACTTGCCCGATGCCTGCCGGGTCGCCCACTTCGGCGCCTCCTCGACGACCGCTTTCTTGTAATCAATGACTGCCTGTTTCCAGCCGTCGGGCAGCGTGCCGGCGACGCCGCGCTCGAATTCGGCCTTGTCCTTGGACCCGTCAAGACGGCCCTGCCATCCGGCGCGGACTTCCGCGCCCCGGTTGCCGGCGGCACGCCAGGCATTCAACACGTCGTCGGGAACGGTGAACGGGGCATGGGGCCAGCCCATCTTTTCCCGCGCCAGGGCGAGTTCGTCGTCGCCGAGCGGCGCGCCGTGGGTGCCCGAGGTCCCCTGCTTGTTGGGGGAGCCGTATCCGATGATGGTGCGGCAGGCGATCATGGAGGGGGTATCCGTTCCCCGCGCCTTTTCGATGGCCGCCGCGACGGCGTCCGGATCGTGGCCGTCAACGGCCTGCACGTCCCAGCCCGACGCCGTGAACCGCGCCATCTGATCGTCGGACACGGACAGGTCCGTGCCGCCGTCGATGGAAATACGGTTGTCGTCCCACAACACGATGAGCTTGCCCAGCTTCAGGTGCCCGGCCATGGAAATAGCCTCATGGCTGACGCCTTCCATCAGGCAGCCGTCACCAGCGATGACATAGGTATGGTGGTCGACCAAAGCATCCCCGAAGCGCGCATTCTGCAACCGTTCCGCCAGCGCCATGCCGACGGCGGTGGCAATGCCCTGGCCGAGCGGCCCGGTGGTCGTCTCGATCCCCGGCGCGTGGCCGTATTCCGGATGGCCGGCCGTTTTGGAGCCCAGCTGGCGGAAGTTTTCCAGCTCGCTCATGGTCATGCCGGAATAGCCGGTCAGATGCAGCAAGCTGTACAGCAGCATGGACCCGTGCCCGGCCGACAGCACGAAGCGGTCGCGGTCCGGCCATTTGGGGTCCGATGCATCGAATTTAAGGAACCGGGTGAACAAAACCGTCGCCGCGTCAGCCATGCCCATGGGCATGCCCGGGTGGCCGGAGTTCGCCCGTTGCACGGCGTCTGCGGACAAAAACCGAATGGCGTTTGCCATGTTCTGGTGGGATACGGACGGGATGGCCGCAGCTTTCGTCGCCGCGTTCGAACCGTTGTCTGATGCCGTCATGGAGGTCTCCTGAAGCGGACGTCGCCGCCGCCCGACGAACCAGGGAATCTGGCCGGATTTCAGGGCCGAACGGCTGCGGCATGAATAACCGTTCGCCGTGCCCAGGGCAAGCCGCCAAACGGGGATAATTCGGGCATAACGGGGAAAACTTGTCGTCTTGCGGGGCGGTCCCTAGATTAAGGTCCAATGGCCCTGGAAATACGAGGATACTCACCGTGCAAGTTCAACAGACGATCGAAAGCAAACTGGCGGAAGGCTTGGCCCCTGCCCATCTTGAGGTCATCAACGAAAGCCACATGCATTCGGTGCCCCCGGGGTCGGAAAGCCATTTCAAGGTGATCGTCGTGTCGCCCCGATTCGACGGCCTGAACCGCATCAAACGTCATCAGACCGTGAACGGCATTCTGGCGGACGAACTCGCCGGCCCGATTCACGCCCTTTCCATGGAGACCTATACGGTCGAGGAATGGCACGCACGCGGCGGCCGCACCCTGGCCTCGCCCCAATGCATGGGGGGTGCCAAGGCAGAGGCTGGGTGACCCCTGCCCTTCTTTCGCCCCGACCGCTTCCGGAATACGACTTTGTGATTGGCGAAATTTCTTTGTTGCGGTGCAAAATTGACGCTTGAAATTTGCCGCGATGAAGCCGATGTTGCGTTCTCAAGCATATTTCGGGCCCCTGCCCGGTTTTTTTTGCGCCTATCCGGAACCGCCGTTCTGTTAAAAAATCAGAGAGCAATTCTCATGGTGACCAATCCCCGTCCGTTTCTTTTCATTTCCGCTTGGGTTTTTGCCGCCCTGGTATTCGCCGCCGCGCCCGCCCCCGCCGCCGCACAGCAGGGCCCGATGCCGGTAACCGTGGCCAAGCCCCTGGTCAAAAAAATCACCGAATGGGATGAATATACCGGCCGCTTCGAAGCGACGAATCGGGTCGAGATTCGGGCCCGCGTCTCAGGCTTTCTGGAATCGATCCACTTCAAGGACGGCGACCTGGTCAACAAGGGCGACCTGCTGTTCGTCATCGATCCGCGTCCGTTCGAAGCCCAACTGGACGTCGCCAAGGCGTCGCTCGATGCCGCCAAGACCCGCGTCAACCTGTCCGAGCGCGAATTCAAACGCGCCGAAAGCCTGTTGAAGCGGAACAACATCTCGCGCGAAACCTTCGACCAGCGCCAGGCCGAGCTCGAAACAGCCAAGACCGCAGTGCTGTCCGCCCAGGCGCAAATCCGCATCGCCAAGCTGAACCTGGAATTCACCCGGGTGACGGCGCCGATTTCCGGGCGCATTTCCGACGCGCGCGTCGATGTCGGCAACCTCATCGAAGGCGGCTCGGCCCAGTCGACCCTGCTGACGACCGTGGTCTCCATCGACCCGATCCTGTTTACCTTCTCCACATCGGAAGCGGAGTTCCTGAAGTATTCCCGCCTGGATGCGACGGGGCGGCTGGAATCCTCGCGGCACAAGGCGAAACCCGTGTTCGTCCGCCTGATGGACGAAGACGCCTTCACCCGCGAAGGCCGCATGACCTTCCTTGACAACGAATTGTCATCCAACACGGGCACCATCCGCGCCCAGGCAGTGTTCGAGAATTCATCCGGCTTCCTGGTGCCGGGTGTGTTCGGGCGCCTGCGCCTAATCGGGTCCGACGAATACGAAGCCCTGCTGATCCCGGATTCCGCCGTGGTCTCGGATCAGAGCAAGAAAATGGTGCTGGTCGTCGATGCCGACGGGAACGTGAAGGCGGCCCCCGTCGATATGGGCCCCCTGCACGAGGGCCTACGCGTCATCCGCGGCGGCGTCGGCCCCGACGACAGGATCGTCGTCAAGGGCCTGCAGCGCGCGCGGCCGGGCGGCAAGGTCATCGCCAAGGAAGCCGACTTGCTTCCCGACGGCACAATCATGGTTCGTTCGGGGTCCTGACGTCCGATGCGCTTTACACATTTCTTCGTCGATCACCCGATCTTCGCATCGGTTGTCTCGATCCTCATCACCCTTCTGGGGTTCATCGCCTATCTGAGCCTGCCCGTCGCGCAGTACCCTGAAATCGCGCCGCCGACCATTCAGGTATCGGCGACCTATCCGGGGGCCTCGGCGGAAACCGTGGCCGACACTGTGGCGACACCGCTGGAGCAGGAAATCAACGGCGTCGAAGGTATGCTCTATGCCAAGTCGGAAGCGACCGGCGACGGCGTTCTGAACCTGCAGGTCACCTTCAAGCTGGGGACCAATCTGGACGATGCTCAGGTCCAGGTGCAGAACCGGGTGTCC
>PALN01000058.1 GCA_002706405.1 Rhodospirillaceae bacterium
ATATAGGGCATGATGATACCCCAGGGCAGATAGGCCCCGGCATCATGGATCAGGCTGCCTTTCACACCCAGCAGCACGCCGTTCTTGTCCACGGCGGCGGAAACGTCCCAGACCTGATCCCGCTCCTGGGTGGTGGTCAGGAAATGTTCGCGCCGGTCCTCGGCCCATTTCACGGGCCGGCCCAACAGGCGGGCCGCGGCGGGGATGACCAGCTCTTCGGGATAGACCTGGTTCTTGGGCCCGAAGCCGCCGCCCACGTCGGGGGTGATGACGCGCACACGGTCTTCCGGCAGGCCGAACATGTCGATCACGGCGCGCTGGGTGTTATGGGGTGTTTGGGTCGAGGACCAGATGCGGAAGGCGTCGCTGACCAGGTCATAGACAGCGACCACGCCCCGGCATTCCATGGGATGGCCCGTGCCGCGATGGGGCTCGTAGCGTTCGCGGATCACATGGGCGGCGTTGCGGAAGGCGGCGTCCACATCGCCGAAGCCCAGGTTGAGGCGCCCGGCGATGTTGTCGGTCATCGAGGAATGAACGACGGGCGCCCCCGGCTTCAGGGCCGTGTCGCAATGGCTGGCGGCGGGCAGGGGGGCCCAATCGACGATCACCCGCTCCGCCGCGTCCTCGGCGAGGTGGCGGCTTTCCGCGATCACCACCGCCACCGCCTCGCCGACGAAGCAGACTTCTGATGATGCCAAAGGTTCCTGGGTCACCGAATAGGTGATTTCCGGATGGGGGACCTGCAGCAGGATGCGCTTGCCCTGCATCTCCGCCGGCAGGTCCTTGGCCGTCAGCACGGCGACCACGCCGGGCATGGTGCGGGCATCGGCGGCATCGACGTCGGTGAAGGTGGCATGGGCGAAGGGGCTGCGCACGAAGGCGGCCTCCAGCAGACCAGGCAGTTTCAGGTCGTCCAGGAACTGGCCGCGGCCGGTCAGCAGGTCCGGGTCTTCCACGCGTTTCACACGCTGGCCGACGAAGGCGGTCGAACTCATGCCGTTGCTCCCTTGCGCATCGCGTCGGCGGCGGCCAGGGCCGCGCGGACGATGGTGTCGTATCCCGTGCAGCGGCAGATGTTGCCGGACAGGGCTTCGCGCAATTCCGGCTCATCCGCGTTCGGATGGTCGCGCAGATAGGCGGTCAGGGTCGTGAGGATCCCCGGCGTGCAGAACCCGCATTGCAGGCCGTGGTGCTCCATGAAGGCCTGTTGCAGGGGGCTCAATGTACCGTCGTCGCCGGCCAGCCCCTCGATGGTGGTAACTTGGCGGCCTTCGGCCTGGACCGCCAGCATCAGGCAGCCGCGCACGGCGTCGCCATCGACCAGCACGGTGCAGGCGCCGCAAACCCCGTGCTCACAGCCCAGATGCGTGCCCGTCAGGCCCAGGGCATGGCGCAGGAAATCGGCCAGGGAATAGCGGTCCTCGGCCTCGGCGCTCAGGTCGCGGCCGTTGACGGTCAGGGTGATTTTGCGTTTGGGCAAGGCGTCAGGCATGGCCGGCCTCCCCCGCGCGGGTGCAGGCCTGGGCCAGGGAGCGGCGCACCAAGACGCCGGAAAGATGCTGGCGATAGGTTTCCGTGACCAGGGCGTCGCCGGACATGGGGCGGGCGGCGGCCATCGCGGCGGCGGCGGCGAACAGGGCGTCGCAGGGCGGCTCTCCCGTCAGCATGTCTTCCACGTCGCCCAGCCGCGCGGGGCCGTCGTCGACGCCGATCAGCACGACGGCGGCGCGGTCGATGCGCCCGTCGCCGTCCAGGGTGATCAGGCTGCCGACGCCCGCCATGGCGAAATCGCCGTGGCGTTGCGCGAACTCGCGGAAATCCCAGCCGTGACCCGAGGGCCAGGCGTCGAAGGAAACAGAGGTCAAGATTTCGCCCTCGTTGATGTCGGGGGTCATGTAGCCCAAGGGGTAATCGGCCATGGCGACGGCGCGGCTGCCGCCCGCGTTGGTCAGGGTGATCTCGGCATCCAGCAGCGCCGCCAGGCCCGGCAGTTCCGCCGCCGGGTCGAGATGGGCCAGCGATCCGCCCACGGTGCCCCGGTTGCGGGTCTGGACATGACCGACGAAGCCGAGCGCTTCCGCGATGATCGGGCAGCAGGCGGCCAGGGCGGCATCCTCCAGCACGGCGCGCTGGCGGGTCATGGCACCGAGGGTCACCCGCCCGCCGTCGATGGTGATCCCGGCGATCTCTGCCACCGGGTTGAGGTCGATCAGGTGATCGACCGCCACGTAGCGCAGGTTCATCATCGCCATCAGGGACTGGCCGCCGGACAGCAGCCGCGCGTTGTCCAGGGACGCGGCCATCTCGGCGGCCTCGGCGAGCGAGCCCGCCCGGTGATAGGTGAAAGGGGCGGGTTTCATGCGTCAGGTTTGTCTTGCTTGCCGCCGGTAAGGCGCGCCGTCAGTCCCCGCCACAGGAGTGATCCGACCTTGATCGCCTCCGGGTCCGGCTCTTCCCCGCTTTCGATGCGCTGGGTCAGGCGCTGGGCGAACTGATCGACCAGTTGCTGTGCCGTCTTGGTGATCATACCCGCCCCCCGGGCGTACTGGATAATGCTGCCGGCTAGGTTCAGGTCCGTCACCAGGTCCACGCGGGTGCCCTTGGCGGTCGGATGCAGTTGGAAGGTCACCGAGGCATGGGCCGAGCCGCGGCCCCGGTCTTCCCGGCCCTTGGCGGACACGCGGACCTTCATGGCCTCCGGGTCCACGTCCTCGATCACCGCCGTGCCGCGGAACGACAGGCTGACGGGGCCCAGCTTCAACTGCACCATGCCTTCGAAGGTACGCTCGTCCACGACCTCCGTCAGCTGGGTGCCGGGCAGACAGGGCGCGACATAGGGGATGTTGAGCAGCGTCCGCCAAGCGTCATCGGGGGCGAGGCTGAGGTCCAGGGTGTTATTGATAATCACGTTGATGAATCCGTCTTGCGGGCGTCGGTGTTGGTGTCGGTGCTTGGCGCTTCGAAACCGGCCAGCATCTTCTTCAGAAGCCGGGCCAGGGTGTCTTGTTCGGGCGGTGTCAGGGGTGAGAGCAGCCGCGCCTGGGTTTCCAGATGGGCGATGAGCGCCTGTTCGATCAGCCGGCGTCCCCGGTCGGTCAGGGCGATCAGTACGCTGCGCCCGTCGTCGCGGTTGGCGCGGCGGGTGACGTAGCCGGCGCGCTCCAACTGATCGATGCGATGGGTCATGGTGCCCGAGGTCACCATGGTGGAGGCGATCAATTCACCGGGTGACAGGCTGTAGGGCGGGCCGGCCCGGAGAAGCGTCGACAACACGTCGAATCCGGCCACGTTCAGGTCGAACTGGGCCCAGGTTTCCTCCATCCCGCGCAGGAAGAAAGTGCCCAGCCGTCGCACGCGACCGATCACGCCCATGGGGGTGACGTTCAGGTTCGGGTATTCCTGCCGCCATTCGGCAAGAATGCGTTCGACGTGGTCTTCGGGCGGGTTGGAAGCGTGGTCCATGCCGGATAGTGTTTCCCGGCAACTATCTTGACGTCAAGATAGATTTTTCCGGCCGACGCATCGGCGGGCGGCGCGGCACCCGAAAAACGGATGCCGCGCCGGAATGCCTATCGGGCGACGCCCGGCAGCCAGAGAGCCAATTGCGGCATGAACCAGACCGCCACGACCACCAGGAAGATCGTGGCCAGGAACGGCAGGCAGGCCCGGACCACAAGATCGAAGGGCACATTGGCGATCCGGGTCATGACGAACAGGACCATGCCGAAGGGCGGGGTCGCCTCGCCGATCACCAGCACCATGATCATGATGACGCCGAAGTGGACCGGGTCGATGCCGACGCTGATCGCGATGGGAACCAGGATCGGCGTCAGGATGTTGATCGACACGGCGACGGCCATGAAGCAGCCGATCACCAGCAGGAACGCGATCATCAAGGCCATGACCAGTGTCGGGTCCGTGGTCAGGCCCGCGATGGTGTCGGCAATGCCCTGGGGCAGTCGCGCGCGGGTCAGAATCCAGCCGAACAGGCCGGAACAGGCCAGGATGAACATGATGACCGTGGAATCGTATGCGGACCGCCAGAACACCCGGCCGAGGGCGGCCAGGCCGACCGAGCGATAGATGAACACCGCCACGACGGTCGCCCAAAGGGCGGCGATGGCGGCGGATTCCGTGGCCGTGAAGAAGCCGGCGAGAATTCCGCCGATCAGGATCACCGGCGTCAGAAGGGCCCAGAAGGACTCCCGAAAGGACTGCCAGAGTGCGCGCATGCCGGGGAAGGGCTCCGACGGCAGCTTGCGCCGGCGGGCCAGGAAGGCGACCAGGATCATCAGGCCGACGGCCATCAAGACACCCGGGATGGCACCGGCCAGAAGCACGTCGGCCGGCGAAACTTCGGCCAGCACGGCATAGAGAATGGCGGCGATCGAGGGGGGAATGATCGGGCCGATCAGGGCGCTGCCGACAGTGACCCCGATGGTGGTCTTGTCGTCGTAATTGGCTTCGCGCATGGCCTTGACTTCGATGGCCCCCAGACCGGCGGCATCCGCCGTGCCCGAGCCGGACATGCCGGCGAACAGCATCGAGGCCAGCACGTTGACCTGGGCAAGCCCGCCGCGCCAATGGCCGACCATGGCATTGGCGAAACCGAACAGCCGTGTCGTCGCTCCCGATTCGTTCATCAGATGGCCGACGAACAGGAACAGGGGAATGGCCAGCAGGGTGAAGGAATTGATCGTTCCCACCAGACGCTGGGTGATGATTTCGTAGGGAATTTCAAGAAGCCCGCGGGTCAGCCCGAAATATCCCAGGCTCGAAGCGCCCAGCGCGATCCCGGCGGACACGCCGAGAACGAGCATCCCGATCAGGCCCGCCATCAACCAACCTGCGGCGATCATGTCCGGGGCTCCGTCGTGTCGGTGGTGTGAGGGGCGCCGGCCAGCTCGCCGAGCGCGCCGGCCAGTTTGGCGGCGGCAATGATCGTCGCCAGAACGCAGCCGATGAACGGTGCCATGTAGATATGTCCTTGATGTAAGAAACGGATTGCCGGCAGGACCCAGCCCCAATTCGACAGCATCAGGCGGAAGGAGCCGTAGGCCACGGCGGAGAGCAGCACGATGGTGACAAGGTACTGAAACACCCTGAACCCCGCGCGCATCCGGGGGCGGCTGCCGAGCAGCCGGTCGATCAGATCGATGCGGACATCGCCGTCCTGGTGCACGACCATGACGAGGCCGAGAAACACCGCGTAGATGTTCAACAGGCGGGCGGCGTCTTCACTGAAGACCATGGACAGGTCCAGATGGCGATAGCCGACCTGGGCCAGGATCATGATCAGGAATCCGGCGAAGCAAAGGGCGGCGAGGACCATCGAGGTCCTCGCCACAAGGTTCAATACGCGAGTCATTTTTTATTGATCTCTGCGCGCTAGTTGCTGGCTTTGACGGCCGCGTCCCAGACGCCCGGGGCGAGGATGTCGCGGGCGGCCTTTTCAACGATCGGCAAGGCGTCCGTGCGGAACGACGGTTTCGGTTCGATGACCTTCACGCCCTTGGCGGCGATGTCCTTGACGATCTTGTCGTTAAGGGACGATGCGGCGTCGGTGGCGGCCTTGCTGGCGGCGTCGGTGGCGGCCTGGACGGCGGCGCGTTCGGCGTCGGTCAGCTTTTTCCAGAAATCCTGGTTGGCCATGACCGTCACATAGCCCTGTTGGTGGCGGGTTGCGACCAGGTGGTCGGACACTTCGTACAGGCGCCGGCCCCAGATGTTGGACAGCATGTTTTCCTGGGCGTCGATCACGCCGGACTGCATGGCGGAAAACACTTCCTTGGACGGCATCGGGGCGATGGTCGCGCCCAGGCCGCTCCAGATGTCGATCCACAGCGGAATCTTGGGCATGCGAATCTTGATGCCCTTCAGGCCGGCGACGGTATCGAAGGTCTTGCCCTTGGTGCTGGTCCAACGGGCACCCTGATAATAATAGCCGAGCGTCACGGCGTTGCCCTTCTTGAGCAGGGCTTCTTCCATCCGCTTGCCGACGGGACCGGCAAGGAAGCGCTGCACCGCCTCAAAGCTCTGGAACAGATAGGGCACCAGGGTTGCGTCAAGCTCCGGATAATACTGGGAGGAATGAATCACGCCCATGTGGATCGAGGTTTCGCCCATGCGCACGAGGTCGATCAGTTCCCGTTCGGCGCCCAGCTGGCTGTCGAGGAAGACTTCCAGTTCCAGTTCCGGCGCGCGCGACTTCAGTTCCTTCGTGAAGGTATCGACAAAAATCTTGTTCATGCCGCTGTTGGGCGCGGAGGAGGCAAGGGTCACTTTCTTGGCCTGGGCCGGCAGGGCGGCGAAGCTCAGCAGCACGAAGGCTGCCAATAGTTTTTTCAGCATTATTGGTTTCCTCGGATTTTCTTGGGGAGGGAGTGGGCTGGTCTGCGCCCGGCAGGTGACCGGGCCCGCAGCGCGCGGGCCCGGGGAGATCACTTGTATTTCTGCTCGAAGTCGTAGACCTGGCCGAAGCCCATGAGCTGGCTGAATTCGGCGAACGGATAGAAGTCGACCTTCGAGCCGGCCGTCGAGCCGGTTTCCTTGAGGTCGGTGTACACGGCCTTCAAGGCCTGACCGGCGGCCAGGAACCCGCTGCCCGGGAACAGGGCGATCTTGTAGCCGAGGGACTGCAGGTCATCGCGGCTCAACACCGGCGTGCGCCCGCCTTCGACCATGTTGGCCAGCAGCGGCAGATCGAAGCGCTCGCAGATCGTGCGCATTTCTTCTTCGCTTTCCGGGGATTCGACGAACAGGATATCGGCGCCCGCTTCGGCGAAGGCGTCGGCGCGTCGCAGGGCTTCGTCGAGGCCCAGGGTGGTGCGCGAGTCCGTGCGCGCGATGATCAGGAATTCATCGCTGTCGCGGGTGTCGCGGGCGACACGGATCTTGGCCAGCATGTCTTCCAGCGGCACCACGTTGCGGCCCAGCATGTGGCCGCATTTCTTCGGGAACTCCTGGTCTTCAAGCTGGATCGCCGTGGCGCCGGCCCGTTCATAGCCGCGCACTGTGTGTTCCAGGTTGAGCAGCCCGCCGTAGCCGGTATCGCCGTCGGCGATCAGGGGCGTCTTGGTGCCTTCGGCGATCTGGCGGACACGGCTGACCATGTCCGTATAGGTCGCGATGCCGGCGTCGGGCAGGCCCAAATGCGAGGCCACGACACCGTAGCCGGTCATGTAAAGGACATCGAACCCCAGGGAATCGGCGACTTTCGCCGAGATCATGTCGAACACGCCGGGGGCGATAAGAATTTCATCCTGCTTGAGGCGTTGGGACAGGCTCTTCATTCGGATATTTTCCTCTTTATGGAATTATTGCATACAATCTGGGATATTTTGGCCAGAAGACGCGTGTTTTTAGCCTGTATTGCATACAATAAACAAGGTTATGTGTTCCGGTCCGAGGGAAAGTATGTTCGGGGCCGTCTACAGGGTTGAGGGAGAGAAGCCATGGCGACATCAAGTGACCGGGTGTACCGCCAGATCCACGAACGCATTCTTTCGGGCGAGTACGCCGTGGGCGCGCGCCTGCGCGAGGGCGAGTTGGCGACGCAGTTCGGCGTCAGCCGCACGCCCGTGCGCATCGCCCTGCAGCGTCTGGTCAATGACCGGCTGATTGATTTTACGGCCCATGCCGGGGCGATCGTGCGCGGCTATGCCGACGCCGAGATGGTCGAAATTCTCGAGATCCGCGCCCTGCTGGAACCCCAGGGTGCGCGCCTGGCAGCCCTCAACCGCAAACAGGAACACCTGGACGAACTGTTCGATCTATGCGCGCGGATGGAAAAGCTGGGTGATCGCAACGACCTGGATTTCAGCAAGATCGCGCCCCTCAACAATAGGTTTCATCAGGTCCTGCTGGATGCATCAGGGCAACGCCAGCTTCTGGTCGTCACCACGTCCCTGATCGAATTGAACAATGTCGTTCAGTCCTACAGGAAATTCGCCCGCGCCGATGTCGACCGCAGTTTCGCCGAACACCGTCAGTTGGCCAAAGCGGTGGAGCGCGGCCAAAGCGACCTGGCGGCCGCCATCATGCTGGCCCACGTCCATGCCGCGCTTGCGAACTTCAAGATGCGGATCGGCGCACCCTAAGAGCGGTTACGCCTCCGCCAGTTCGGGGATCGGGCTGACCAGGGGCTTGCCGGCCAGGAAGGCCTCGATGTTGCGGCGCATGAGCTTGACCCCCAGGATCTGAACCTCGGGCGCGGCCCCGCCCACATGAGGAGTCAGGACCACATTGGTCATGGCGCAGAGCGCTTCGGGAACCACCGGTTCGTCCTCGAACACATCCAAGGCGGCGCCCGCGATCACATTGTCCCGCAAGGCGGTGATCAGATCATCCGTATGGACGACGCTGCCGCGCCCGACGTTGACCAGGAAGCCGTCCTTGCCCAGCGCGTCCAGCACCGTGCGGTCGATCAGGTGATGGGTCGCGGGACCGCCGGGCACGGCGGAAATCAGGAAATCCACGTGCTGTGCCAGGTCGCGGACATTATCGACATAGCGCCAGGGAATATCCGCCTTGGCCGATCGGGCCATGTAGGAAACCTCCATGTCGAACGCTTCGGCGCGCCTGGCGATGCCCTGGCCGATGGCGCCCATGCCGATGATGCCGATCTTCTTGCCGTTCACCATTGGGCGCTGGGGCAGGTCTTCGCGCCATTTTCCGGCCCGGGCCGAGGCGTCATAGACGGGGATGTTGCGCACGATGGCCAGCAGCAGGGCGAAGGCGTGGTCGGCGACCGAGGGCGCGTTCATGCCCGCCGCATGGGTGATGCGGATGCCGCGTTCCCGGGCGGCCGCTTGATCGACTTTTTCGTACCCCGTGCCGATGGTGCAGATCAGCTCCAGCGCCGGCAAAGCGGCCATTTCTTCCCGCGTCACGCCGATGAAGCCCGAGGTCACCAGAATACGCGCCGCCTGCCGCGCCGCGTCGTCGGGTATGCCTGCCGCCAGATCGAAATCCAGCAGGGTGAAATCGGGCGCGAAGTCGATGCGGTGACGGGGGGCTTCGTGTTTGAACAGGATGATGGGCTTCACGGGGGCTCCTTGGAATATGGAATGGGGCACCGGTTTTTGTGCCTACCGTTGGCCGTTCACCGATATTTGGCCTTTTAAATGTGAATGAGGGGCCAGGCCAGCCTGACGTCTGAAGGCAATCGCCCGCGA
This sequence comes from Rhodospirillaceae bacterium, assembly GCA_002706405.1. GTDB lineage: Bacteria > Pseudomonadota > Alphaproteobacteria > Rhodospirillales > Casp-alpha2 > UBA1479. The sequence continues at coordinate 9,180 of PALN01000058.1, forward strand.
TGGGGAATTGAACACCAGTAATATATAAAATAAATATGATATACTTATCGTTGTGTTTATGAAAAATTTACATCGGAGTTAAAGGGATGCCTACGGTGCTGCACATTAATTGTCGGAGGACCACCATATGCGTCGTGGCACTATGCCTGACCTTATCCGCCTGTAACGAGGAAAAGGCCCAAGCATTGGTCAATGCGGCCAACGCTTTCAAGGCGACGGGACTGGAGGCGACGGAAATGTACCGCAGCTTACTTCAAGCCTCGGTCGAAACGGAAGCCATACCTGACGCAGCCCGTCTAACAAACGCCAACAAAGCGGTTGCGGAAATGTACGTTAAAAGTAATGCCGACGCCGATAATCGTTGGGTGTCATCTGACCAAGTGTGGATGGCGTTGGCAAAGACGTCAAAAACAGAAATCCAGACGACCATCTATAAGTCGTTCGAATTGACTGACTCCTTGGTTGGTGACTATGCCGGTTCTTTGAAAAACCTTCCTGACGCGGTCTACATCGTTAAGTCGGGAACCAAGGCTTGCATCACGGAAATGGCCGCCCGTTTGACCAAGGATTTCGTCACAATGGCCAAGACGCTGCGGAAAAGCCCGCAGCCTCTCCGAAGACGGGCCGGCGACCTCACCGGTATGATTAACAAGGCTTTGAGGGCCGGGGACGGACCTCTTGTCGCGACCTTGTTGGGGCAGATGGAAAGTCTCGCAGATGAAGCCGAGCGGCGAAATCAGGAGACCATTGCAAAGCTAGTTGAGGCGGCGGAGAAGGGCGCGGTCGCCGTCGATGCCTCCATCAAGTTCGAGACCTTCTCGACTGCAGACCTTTTAGCCCTAGCCAACAAGGCGGTGGATATCGTGGAACAGTCGAACGTGTTCACCACCGGTAAGGTGGCGCAGCGGTTAGCCTATTTCGAATCCAAGTTCGAGCACGATGGGGGCTGGAAAAAGCTGCTGGACAAGAAGTACCGAGACGAAGACACGGCGTGCAATCCCAAGACGAAGGAGGGCGCCTGAGGCGCTACTGAGAAATGCAGGATGAAGATGAAAAGCTTGTTGAGCAAGCTAACGACGCCCTGAATGCCCTTGAACGGCGTTATTGGCAGTCCGACAGTGAGGCGGATAAGGCAATGCTGCGTCCGCAGATCGAAATGGCCATGAGTGCTTGGCTGCAGGCACGGATCCAATTGCTGAAGGCAGGGACAATGGCGACCGAAGACGACCTTAACCTCATCGCTCAGATCAAGCGGGAAATCGACGACGCAAGGGATACCCAAGAAACCATCGTCGCCGCCGCGCGCCTGATTATGGCCATCGGTCGTTTCGTCGTGTGAGCGAACTCCGCCGATTGTCCCAAATATCTCGCGTTCCTGGCAGGTGCCGTTAACCCACCGCCGTCTTGCGCTCGATAACGGATTCAAGCTGCGCCGTGGTGGATCGCAACTGGGCCTTGATCTTGCCGGCGGGGATCGGCTCCGCCGCCGTGGACCCGTAATCCTTGGGCAGGATGTCGTGGATGTCGAAGCCCTCGGGCACGCTTTCGATGTCGAAATCGGCGTCGCTGAGGTTCAGGTACTTGAGCGCCGCGTTGGTCCAGGCAAACAGCCAGAACTGGAAATAGCCGAACCAATTGGGGACCTGCTTGCGCCGGGAAAAGGCCATGCCGAAACCCTTGAGCGCGTAGTAGACCCGCTTTGGATTGAGAGAGAACCGGGTCAGGCGCTGGGTCAGTTGCAGCAAAGCCCGCCAGTTCTTGAACACCATCTTGAGGAACAGGCCGGTGTTGCCGAAGCCCTGGCCTTCGATGGGCACATGGTGGCCCTCGGCCTGCAGGTCGAAGAACGCCTTGAGCCGTTCGTACTGATAGGCGCCGTCCGTGAACACGTCGACGAAATGCTTGTAGCCGTCGATCATGGTCCGCCGGGGCAGCAGATAGCGGATGTTGGTCTGGTACTTGTAGCCGCCCAGCCCGAAGCGAACATCGCGCAGCCGACCCGACAGCTTCATGCGGCGGTAGAGCGGCGTGCCCGGCAGGGCGGTCAGCAGCGACGGATCGCCCGACAAAAGCGCCGCGTCGGTCAGGCCCTTGAGCGTGATGTCGAAGCAGTCTTCGTCGTCGCTGTCGAAGCCGAAGATCAGGCCGCCGACGATGATGAAGCCGCGCGATTGGATTTCGCGCACCACCTGGGTCAGTTCGGTCGAGGAATTCTGCACCTTGGCCGTTTCCAGAAGCGAGTTCTTGGAAAAGCTCTCGATGCCGATGAACAGCATGTCGAAGCCGGCGCGGCGCATCTTGTCCATCAGTTCCGGATGGTTGTTCAGGTTGATGGTCAGCCAAGTATAGAGCGACGGGGTATGGCCGGTCCTGGCCTTCCAGTCGAGAATCTTGTCGATGACCATCTCGGCCCAGCGCGGCTCGCCGATGAAATTGTCGCAGGCGAACAGGATCTGCGACACGCCGAGCGAGCACAGATGGTCCAGTTCCTCGACGATCAGGTCGGCGTTCTTGTTATGAGGCCGGTTGTTGTCGTCCATGATGCGAATGTCGCAGAATTCGCACAGGAACGGGCAGCCGCGCGACACCTCGATCACCGCGCCGTAATAGCGCGAAATGGTCGCGTCCATCAGGCCCCGGTGCATGGGTTTGGCCTTGGCGATCTCGAACCGGCCGGGCGACTTGATGAGATGCTCCATGGGCTGGCCGTCGCGCACGTCCTGGATCAACTGGGCGATGCAGGCTTCGCCGTCGCCGATGAAGACATGGTCGAAATTGGCAAACCGGTCGAGGGTGCCGGCCTGATCGAAGGACCAGGCGAGCGGGCCGCCGACGATGGAACGCGCCTTGGGGAACCGGGTCTTCAACTGGCCGCGGATCCGTTCCATGAACGGAGCGTCCTGGTTGATGCCGCTGAACAGGTAGATGTCGGCTTCGGGAATGTCGTCGACTTTCTGGACCCGGGTGTCGTGCAGCATCAATTCCACGCCCAGGTCGTCGGGAATGTGCGCGGCCAGGGTATAGGCCCAGACGGGCATGAAGATGGCGCCGTAGGTCTGGGTGTTGGAATAGACCGGGTCCGGGGCATGCACGAACATCACGCGGAGCGGCGCGTTGGCCGCGCGGTCGGCGACGGTCGTGTGGCCTGATGTGGTCATGTCTTCCCCGATTTCATGTGCGCGCTTTGCATTATATTGGAATGTGGCGCGATTCTCCCGACTTATTAGCAGAGGAGAGGCGAGAGCGGCAAAGCCTCAGTCACCGTCACGGGGGCGTTTGGGCGACGTCTGAATGTCGAAATTGATGGCCTGGACCAGGAACTGAACCCCCAGAAGGATCGCGAGCGTTGCAATCATGATGGTGCCCATGCTCGACGTCACGCCGGTTTCCGCCGCTTCCCACCACTTGATCCCGCCGAAAATCAGGCCGAACGCGGTCAACAGGGTGCCCGCCGCCAGGTAGAACGACCCAAGCGAGAAATCATAGAGGAAGTATTTGAACAGGATGCGCTTACCCATGCCGCGGATCAGCCGGTAGATGAACACGGGCATGATCGACGGGATGTGCAACGAGCTCTGCTCGTCGCCGTAGCGGGCCGGGATGGCTACGTCCTCGGCCACGGCACCGATGATGTTGAGGCGGATCAGCATGTCCGATTCGAAGAAATAGCCGTCCGACACCCGGTCGAGCTCCAGGCGCTCCAACGCGTCGCGATTGATCGCCGTATAGCCGTTGGTCGGGTCCATCATCTGCCAGTAGCCGGAGGCGGCCTTGACCAGGAAGGTCAGCATGCTGTTGCCGAACAGGCGCACGCGGGGCATCTGGCGCAGAGCCTTGAGGTCGCGAAACCGGTTGCCCTTGGTGTAATCGGCACGGTCGGCGAGGATCGGCTTGAGAAGCGCCTGCAAATAAGCCGGGTCCATCTGGTCGTCGGCGTCCATCTTGACCACGATGTCGAAGCCGTCGGCCAGGGCCTGGCGGTAGCCGGTCTTCACCGCGGCTCCGACGCCGCCGTTCTGCTGCCGGCGCAGGACCACGACCCGCGGGTCGCCGGCCGCCTTGGCGGCGTCGCCGGAATTTTCCGGGCAGGCGTCGTCGATCACGTAGATGCGCTTTATCCAAGCCGGCACGCCACGGACCACCGCGGCGACCTGGGCGGCGGCCCGGTAGGCGGGGATCACGACGGCGATTTTATTGTCTTCCGGCACCTGAAATCCGTTCTTTTGCCCTTGTTCACGCCCGGGGTTCGTTCCTCGGGCCTTTCAGACCGGCGCAAGGTTGGGCTAAAACCATTAAAACTTCGTCGATCATAAAATGCCACCAAGACCACAAACTCAGGAACATCCATGACCTCCAACACGCCGACCCATCCGGAAATCCGGGAATCCGTTGCTGCCCTGTGCCGGGATTTTCCCGGCGAATACTGGCGCGAAAAGGACCGCAACGACGCCTATCCCACCGAATTCGTCACGGCCCTGACCGAGGCCGGCTTCCTCGCCTGCCTCATTCCCGAGGAATACGGCGGATCGGGGCTCGGCTTGTCGGAGGCCGCCGTGATCATGGAGGAAATCCATAAATCCGGCTGCAACGGCGGCGCCTGCCATGCCCAGATGTACATCATGGGCGCCTTGTTGCGCCACGGCGACGAAGAGAAGAAACGCCGCTACCTGCCGGAAATCGCTTCGGGCGCGCTGCGCCTGCAGGCCTTCGGCGTGACCGAGCCGACCTCCGGCACGGACACCACGCGCATCCGCACCACGGCGCGTAAGGACGGCAACGAATGGGTCATCAACGGCCAGAAGGTCTGGACATCCCGCGCCGAACATTCCGATTTGATGCTGCTGCTGGCGCGCACCACGCCCCGGGAAGAGGCCGCCAAGCCGCACCAGGGGATGTCCATCTTCCTGGTCGATATGCAGAAGGCCAAGGGCAACGGCCTCGAGATCAAGAAGCTGGAAGCCATGGTCAACCACGCGACCACGGAGATCTTCTTCGATGATCTGCGCATCCCCGCCGACGCCTTGATCGGGGAGGAAGGCCGCGGGTTCTACTACATCCTCGACGGGATGAACGCGGAACGGATCCTGATCGCATCGGAATGCGTGGGCGACGCCCGCTGGTTCATCCAGAAATCCCGTGACTATGCCGTCGACCGTCGGGTGTTCGACCGCCCGATCGGCCAGAACCAGGGCATCCAGTTCCCCATCGCCCGCGCCTATGCCGAGACGGAAGCGGCGGCCCTGATGGTGCAGAAGGCG
>PALN01000059.1 GCA_002706405.1 Rhodospirillaceae bacterium
AAACCATGTCTAAGGTGTTGAATGTTTGTCCTTATCGACAATTACGACAGCTTCACGTTCAACCTGTGGCACTACCTGGGTGAGCTGGGCGCGGAAGTTACCGTTCACCGCAACGACGTGGTCACGCCGGCCGAAATTCTGGCCCTCAATCCGCAGGGGATCGTCATTTCCCCCGGGCCTTGTAATCCCGACAAGGCCGGCATCTGCCTGGACTTGATCGCCGAAGCCGCCGGCAAGGTGCCAATCCTGGGGGTGTGCCTGGGCCATCAGTGCATCGGCCAGGCCTTCGGCGCCAAGGTCGTCCTCGCCCCCAAACCCATGCACGGCAAGGTGTCGACCATCACCCACGACGGCACGGGCGTGTTCGCGGGGATCGACAGCCCGTTCACGGCAACCCGCTACCATTCCCTGACCATCGACCCGGCGACGGTGCCCGATTGCCTGCGCGTCACCGCCCGCAGCGAGGACGACGTGATCCAGGGCATTTCCCACCGCGACATGCCGATCTACGGCGTCCAGTTCCATCCGGAAAGCATCGCATCCGAGAACGGCCATGCCCTGCTCAAGAACTTCATCACCATGACCGGCGCAAAGGCGGCGGCATGAGCGATGCCTTAAAGCCCTTTTTGGCCAAGGCAGCCGACGGCACGGCGCTGACTGCGCAGGAGGCGGAGGACGCCTTCGCCGTCATCATGTCGGGCGAGGCCACGTCGGCGCAGATCGCGGGGCTGTTGATGGCGCTCAGGGTGCGCGGCGAAACCGTCGATGAAATCACCGGCGCCGTGCGCGCCATGCGGGCCAAGATGCTGCCCGTGACGGCCCCTGCCGGGGCGATCGACATCGTCGGCACGGGCGGCGACGGATCCGGCACCTTCAACATCTCGACCGGGACGGCACTGGTCGTTGCCGGCTGCGGCGTGCCCGTGGCCAAGCACGGAAACCGGGCCTTGTCGTCGAAATCCGGGGCGGCGGACGTGCTGACCGCGCTGGGTGTCAACCTGGATGCGGAATTGCCGCTGGTCGAACAGGCGATCGCAGAAGCCGGGATCGGCTTCCTGATGGCGCCCCGTCACCATACGGCCATGAAATACGTCATGCCGGCGCGGGTCGAAATGGGCGTGCGCACGATCTTCAACATCCTGGGCCCCCTGTCCAATCCGGCCGGGGTCACCCGCCAATTCACCGGCGTGTTCGCCCGGCAATGGGTCGAACCGCTGGCCCAGGTCCTGAAGAACCTGGGATCGGAGGCCTGCTGGGTGGTGCATGGTGAGGACGGCCTGGACGAATTGACCACCACGGGTCCGTCCTTTGTCGCCGAGCTGAAGAACGGCGCCGTGACGACCTTCACCGTCACCCCTGCCGAAGCGGGCCTGCCGACGGCCAAGCCGGAAGACCTCAAGGGCGGATCGCCCGAGATCAATGCCCAGGCCATCCGTGACCTTCTCGCGGGCAAGACCGGCGCCTATCGCGATATCGTGCTGTTCAACGCGGCGGCGTCGTTGGTCGTCGCCGGCAAGGCGGCAGATCTGCCCGCCGGCGTGGCCGAAGCGGCCCGGTCGATCGACGACGGGGCTGCCGCCCAGGCGCTCGACCGGCTGGTCGCCATCACCAACGGGGGGGCATGACATGGCTGAAAACCCCGCCAACGTGCTGGACAGGATCATCGCCGACAAGCGGACCCACGTGCTTGCACAGAAGAACAAGATCAGCCTGCAAGAGCTTACGAAACAAGCCCATCAGCAGACTCCGCCGCGCCGCTTCCTGCGCGCCCTGCGGGCGGCGTCGCAGGTCGGTTTCGGGCTGATTGCCGAAATCAAGAAGGCCTCGCCCTCGCAAGGCGTGATCCGCGCTGATTTCGATCCCCCCTCCCTGGCCCGCGCCTACGAAGCCGGCGGTGCGACCTGTCTGTCGGTGCTGACGGACGAACCCTATTTCCAGGGCCTCCCCGAATACTTGATGGCGGCGCGGGCGGCCTGCGCCCTGCCCGTCCTGCGCAAGGATTTCATGATCGACACCTACCAGGTGGTCGAAGCCCGCGCCATGGGGGCGGATTGCATCCTGCTCATCATGGCGGCGCTGGACGACGCGACGGCACGGGAGCTCGAACAATGTGCCTTCGACCTGGGCATGGACGTGCTGATCGAAGTCCATAATACGGCCGAGCTCGACCGGGCACTGGGGCTGCGCAGCCCCCTGATCGGTATCAACAACCGCGATCTGACGACGCTCAAAGTGTCGCTGGAAACCACGGAACGCCTGGCACAGGGCGTGCCTGACGACCGAGTCCTGGTCAGCGAAAGCGGGTTGAATTCTGGCGCTGACCTGAAACGCATGGCGACGGCCGGTACGCGCTGCTTCCTGATCGGCGAATCCCTGATGCGTCAGGACGATGTCGAGGGAGCGACGCGCCGGCTGCTCTCGGACGCCCAGGCGGCGGCCTGACGAAAACCAAGGAAACCTGCGGCATGGCTGACGACTTCACCCATCTGGACGCCGAGGGCAACGCCGTCATGGTCGATGTCTCGGCCAAGGACGCCACGGAACGCACCGCCACCGCCAAGGGCAGCGTCATCATGGCGCCGGAAACGCTGCAGCGCATCCTGGACCGCGGCGTCAAGAAAGGCGACGTGCTGTCCGTCGCGCAACTTGCCGGCATCATGGGGGCGAAGCGCACACCGGACCTGATCCCGCTCTGCCATCCCCTGATGCTGACCTCTGTCAAGGTCGACCTGACCTGCGATCCGGCGCGCAATGCCGTGGATATCGCGGCGACCTGCCGGCTGACGGGACAAACCGGGGTCGAGATGGAGGCCCTGACGGCAGTCACCGTCGCGGCGCTCACGGTCTATGACATGTGCAAGGCCGTCGATCGCGGCATGCGCATCGAAAATATCCGCCTGACCCACAAATCCGGCGGCAAATCCGGCACCTTCGACGCCGCCTGAACGACCCGGGAGCCCGCCGCCATGCTGTCCGTCACCGACGCCCTGGAAAAAGTCTCCGCCGGCTGCGAGTTGTTGCCGGCGGAACAGGTCTCCCTCGATGCCGCCCTCGGCCGGGTCCTGGCGCGGGATGTCGCCTCGGCCCTGACCCATCCGCCTACGGCCGTCTCGGCCATGGACGGCTATGCGGTGCGCTGGGACGATCTGGCGGCCATCCCCGCCGAACTGACGGTGATCGGTGAAGCCGCCGCCGGCCATGTCTTCGCCGGCGCCCTCGCGCCCGGTCAGGCGGCCCGCATCTTCACCGGCGGCGCCCTGCCAGACGGGGCCGATACCATCGTCATTCAGGAAGACACCGAACGCGACGGCGACACGGTGCGCGTGATCGAAAAACCCGCCGAAAAAGGCGAGTTCGTCCGCCCGGCGGGGCTCGATTTCAAGGCCGGGGACGTCCTGTTGACCGCCGGCCAGCTTTTGACCGCGCGCGGTGTCGGCCTGGCCGCGGCCATGAACATGCCCTGGCTGATGGTGCGCCGGCGCCCCCGCGTTGCCTTCGTCGCCACGGGGGACGAGGTCGTAATGCCCGGCCAAGCCGTCGGCCCGGGGCAGATCATCTCCTCCAACAGTTTGGCCCTGGCCGCTTATGTGACGGCCATGGGCGGCGAGCCGGTCAGCCTGGGCATCGCCCGGGACACCCCGGAAAGCCTGGCGGAAACCCTGGCCGGCGCCCGTGGCGCCGACTTGCTGGTGACCATGGGCGGCGCGTCGGTCGGCGACCACGACCTGGTCCGCCAGGTGTTGGGTGGGCGCGGGTTCGATCTGGATTTCTACAAGATCGCCATGCGCCCTGGAAAACCGCTGATCTTCGGGCATATCGACGGTACGCCGATGCTGGGGCTGCCGGGCAATCCGGTGTCGACGGGCGTGACCAGCGCCTTGTTCCTGCGCGCCGCCTTCACCAAGATGCTGGGGCTCGTGGGCGAACGGACGGAAGCAACCGCCGTACTCGGCGGCGACCTGCCCGCCAACGGTAAGCGCGAGGATTATATCCGGGCCACCCTGGACACGGCCGCCGACGGCCGCGCCGTCGCCACCGCCTTCCCGCGCCAGGACAGTTCCATGCTGGCCGCCTTCACCAAGGCCGACTGCCTGATTATTCGCGATGTCGGCGCCGCGCCGGCCAGGGCCGGTGATATCGCACGGATTCTGCCCCTCGGGTTCGGCGCCCTGCGCTTCTAGCGGCACGGGCTCCGGCCGTGTGCCGGTAATTATGCGACTGTTCTCCTTCGAAGTTGACACGATACGGGAACTAAAGTAGAACATATGGTGTATATTTAGGTTGCATCATGTAGTTCGCGGTTGTATTCCCACGAATTACACGACGAAATAAGGCAAAGGCATCGTCGGCATCGCCCTCCTTGCGGACTCCGTTCCGCATTTGATCGCGAACCGACGGCGGCCTGAAGGGGCGGAGACAGCATGCTCACCAAAAAGCAGTACCAACTTCTCGTCTTCATCGACAAAAAGCTTAATGAATCCGGGGTTTCCCCGTCCTTTGAGGAGATGAAGGAAGCCCTCGACCTGCGCTCCAAGTCAGGCATTCACCGGCTCATCACGGGGCTCGAGGAACGGGGATTCATCCGCCGCCTGCCCCACCGTGCGCGCGCGCTCGAGGTCCTGCGACTGCCGGAAAACATGGAGACGGGCCAGAACGCCGTCCGCCCGGCCCCGGCGCCGGCGCACGCCGCGACCAACGTCATTCCCGGCCGCTTCGGCAGCGGCCCCGTCCCGCTTTCGGGCGGCGGCGACGTCAGCCAACCGGGCGAGGCCGTGTCCCTGCCCCTTTACGGGCGGATCGCCGCCGGCACGCCGATCGAAGCGCTGCGCGATCATTCCAACGTCGTCGACGTGCCGCCTTCCATGCTCGGCGGCGGCGAACATTACGCGTTGGAGGTCGATGGCGACTCCATGGTCGAAGCCGGCATTCACGACGGCGACACCGTCATCATCCGGCGCACGGACACGGCGGAAAACGGCTCCATCGTGGTGGCCTTGGTCGAAGGCTCGGAAGTCACCCTGAAGCGCCTGCGCCGCAAGGGCGCCTCGGTCGCCCTGGAACCCGCCAACAAGGCCTATGAAACCCGCATCTTCGGCCCGGACCAGGTCGAGGTTCAGGGCCGTCTCGTCGGACTGATGCGCAAGTACTGAGGCCTCAATCCCCGGTGCGCCGCGGGCGCACGACCCAGGGACGCTCCCCGCGCCCGTCGTTGACCGCCTGAACGTCGATCACCGGGCCCAGCAGGGTAATGCTATGCGCTCCCTTGGCCCGGAGGTCGAACAGATCGATCACCCGCGCCGACGTGCCGTTACAGACCCGCCTGGCCGGAACCAGCGCGATCACGAGATCAGCCTGTCCGCAATCCTCGGCCAGGGCGGCGCGGGTTTCCGATAGAACGATCCGCCAGCCGGCGCGCCTCAGCACGCAGCCGCCCCCGTCACAGCGCAACCCATCCCCCGCCTCGCGATCCCCCCTGCCGTATCCCCCGTCGCGCGCCCATTGGGCGGCGTCCTCGACCCGATACCCCGCATGTTCCAGCCAATTTTCCCGGGTGAAGCGGTCGTGGCGCAGGGACGAAAACCAATAGCCGTCCGCGCCGCGCACGGCGGCCAGGTCGCCGGTGCCGGAAACGATCAGATCCGGCGGCACCACGCGGGCATTGGCGACGGCAAACAGAACAACCCCGGCCAGGCCCGCCAGGCGCACGCGCCCCCGCAGAAGGCAGAGCCACAATCCCCCAAGAGCCAGGCCGGTCAACGCCCAGGCCGGGGCGGAGGGCAGGATTTCCGTCGCCCTGGGCAGGGCCGCGACCCGTTCGGCGACCCCGATCACCACCTCCGTGCCCCAGCCCATGGGCACCAGCGCCAGGCGTTCCCAGCCGAAGGGCAGCAACAGGAACGACAGCATGGCCGCCGGCATGACCCACAGGGCCGTCACCGGCACGGCGATCAGATTGGCCAGCAAGCCGAACTTGGCGACTTGATTGAAGTGGTAGAGCACGAAGGGGGCTGTCGCCAGACTGGCGACCAGGGACGTGAAGGCCACTCCGGCCGCGTAAAGCCATATCCCCCGCCCGACCCAAGGCGACGCGTCGCCGTCCCGCCGCCAGACCCCGCGATCGGCGGCGGCCTCATAGGCCGCGACCAGGGCGATGGCGGCGGCGAAGGACATCTGGAAACTCGGGCCGAGCAGGCTTTCCGGCTGTATCAGCAAGACCACCGTGGCCCCCCAGGCCAGCATGCGCAGCGATATGCCCCGCCGGTCGAGCATCACGGCGACCAGCACCATGGCCGCGATCAGGAAGGCCCGCTGGGTCGGCACCGTGGCCCCGGCCATCAGGGCGTAGCCGAAGGCGGCGACAAGGGCCAGCAGGGCCGCCACCTTCTTGACCGGAAAGCGCAGGGCGAAGGGCGGATACAGGTTGAGGGCCCGCCGGGCGCCGAAAAACACGATTCCGGCCGCCAGGCCGATATGCAGCCCGGAAATGGCCAGCAGATGGGCCAGACCGGCGTCGCGGAAGGCGTTCAGCACCCGTTCGGGGATCAGGGAGCGGTAACCGGTGATCAACGCCGCCGCGACCGCCCCGGCGTCGCCCGGGACGGCGGCGATCACCCGTTCGGCCAGCCGGCCCCGCAGGTTCGAGAGGTGAATGCGCCAATCGAACGGCCCGGGCGGCGGGCCGTCCAGAACCCGCGCGGCGCCCATGGAAAAACCGACGGCACCGATGCCGGTGAAATAGGCGTGGCGTTGAAAGTCAAAGCCGCCCGGCATCAGGGGCGGCGACGGTGCCGACAGGCGGCCGCGAAGGCGCACCCAGTCCCCGGCCTGCAGTCTCGGCTGGGCTCCTCTGAGCCGAACACGTACGCGCTCCGGCGTGTCCGGCTGCCCCAGGGCGGCGATGCGGACGTGGTCCAGGATGATCCGCGATCCCTGATCAAAGGGCTCGAACTCAAGGATCCGGCCCTCGATCACCGTAACCGGCGTTTCATGGGCCAGAAGCCGACCGTCCAGGCTGTGCGTGCGCACCGACGCGGCGGCGAAACCGAGGGCCATGAACACGACGACCAAGGCCGCCAGGAACGGCATTTCGCCCCGATGGCGCAGCAAGGCCGCCGCCACGGCGGTGATCGTCAGCACCACAGGGCCGGCGGCCCAGGGCGGCTCCGCGGGCAGCAGGAAATACCCCCCGATACCGACCCCCATGCCGATCGGCAGGGCAAACGGCCAGCGGCCCCTATTGGCCGCCGCCGCTGCGGAAAGCTCCGTTTGAATCCAACCCTTTATGGACATTCTACCCTCGGCGCCCCCGCGCCTGCCCATGCTTTGAATTCCGGCCTGCACAAGGAATGCTGCGCCCGCACAGAAAGTATGCTATCCCTCCGGCGCCCCCCGTTAAAGCCCTACCTTCAGGGATACATAAGGACAAAAAGACAGCCATGACGGTCGTGACCCGCTTCGCCCCCTCTCCCACTGGTTTTCTGCACATCGGCGGCGCCCGCACGGCCTTGTACAACTGGTTGTTTGCCAAACATCACGCGCGCCACGGCGACGGCGGCAAGTTCTATCTGCGGATCGAGGACACGGATCGTGCGCGCTCGACCCAGGCCGCGGTCGATGCCATCTATGCCGGGCTGACCTGGCTGGGCCTGGATTGGGACGGCGAGCCGATCTCCCAGTTCGCGCGCGCCGACCAGCATCGCGCCGCCGCCGAACGCCTGCTGGCCGAGGGCAAGGCCTACAAATGTTACTGCTCGCCCGAGGAACTGACCGCCATGCGCGAAACCGCGCGCAAGGAAGGCCGGCAGCGCATGTACGACGGCACCTGGCGCGACCGTGACCCGTCGGAAGCGCCGGCCGGCGTCGCCCCGGTAATCCGCATGAAGGCGCCGCTTGACGGGGAAACGGTGATCGAGGACCTGGTCCAGGGCAAAGTGACCGTCGCCAACGCGCAGCTCGACGATATGGTGCTGCTGCGAGCCGACGGCACGCCGACCTACATGCTAGCCGTGGTCGTCGACGACCACGACATGGGCATCACCCATGTGATCCGTGGTGACGATCACCTGACCAACGCCTTCCGCCAGACGCAGCTGTACCGGGCCCTTGGCTGGGACACGCCCACCTTCGCCCATATTCCCCTGATCCACGGCCAGGACGGCGCCAAGCTGTCCAAGCGTCACGGGGCGCTGGGCGTCGAAGCCTATCGGGACGACGGCTTCCTGCCCGAAGCCTTGCGCAATTACCTGCTGCGCCTGGGCTGGAGCCACGGCGACGAAGAGATCATTTCCACGGACCAGGCGATCGAATGGTTCGGGCTGGAGAACGTCGGCAAATCGGCGGCTCGGTTCGACGTCACGAAGCTGACGAGCCTGAACGGCCATTACATCCGCGAGGCCGACAACGCCCGCCTGGTCGGCCTTGTCATGGAGCGTCTTGAAGCCGCCCATCCCGGAACACTTGCTAAAGAGGCGCAGGATCGGCTATTTAAAGGCATGAACGGTTTGAAGGAACGCGCGAAGACAATTTCAGAACTATCTGAAAACGCTATGTTTTACGACCTTCAACGCCCCATCCCCAAAGGGGAAAAAGCGCAACAGCATCTGGGTTCCGACGGATCCGCCCTGCTTCGTGATCTGCGACCCGTATTCGATGCCGCCGACACTTGGAGCGATGAAGCTCTGATGGCTGCCGCCAAGAACTTCGCGGAAGCCGGCGGACTTAAGCTCGGGGCCGTCGCCCAACCGATCCGGGCCGCCCTCACCGGCAGCACGGTATCACCGAGCGTATTCGAGATCATGGATGTATTGGGCCGGGAAGAAACTCTAGGACGTCTCGACGACGCCCTGGCCGGCCTTTAACCCCGGAACGGACGCGTCAAAACCGCTTCACCCCGCGGTACGCGCGCCGAGACGAACCGGAGACCCCTGTCTCCGCCGCCCATAAGGAGGGACATGTATGAGTGACACGAGCCACGGCAAGAATGCCACTTTCACCCTGACCGACAATCGTGACGGCACGGCCTATGAATTGCCGGTCATGGACGCCAGCGTTGGCCCCTCCGTCATCGACGTGCGCAAGCTCTATGCGGAGACGGATTGCTTTACCTACGACCCGGGTTTCACCTCGACCGGAAGCTGTGAGTCCAAGATCACCTATATCGACGGTGACGCGGGTGTCCTTCTGTATCGAGGCATTCCGATTCAGGAACTGGCCGAACATTCCGACTTCATGGAAGTTTGCTACCTGCTGCTGTACGGCGAACTGCCGACGGGCGAACAGAAGGGCAAGTTCGAGAAGGACATCACCTATCACACGATGCTGCACGAGCAGATCGCCAACTTCTTCCGCGGGTTCCGGCGCGATGCCCACCCGATGGCGGTGATGTGCGGCGTGGTCGGCGCTTTGTCGGCGTTCTATCACGACTCGACCGACATCAACGATCCGCACCATCGGATGATCGCGTCCTACCGCCTGATCGCCAAGATGCCGACGATCGCCGCCTGGGCTTATAAATACGCCCTGGGGCAGCCGTTCATCTATCCCCGCAATGAGCTGAGCTTCGCAGAAAACTTCCTGCACATGATGTATGCGACGCCCTGCGAGGAATACAAAGTCAGCCCCGTGCTGTCGCGCGCCATGGACCGTATCCTGACGCTCCACGCCGACCACGAACAGAACGCCTCGACCTCGACCGTGCGTCTGGCCGGCTCTTCCGGCGCCAATCCCTTCGCCTGCATCTCGGCCGGGATCGCGTCCCTCTGGGGTCCTGCCCACGGTGGTGCCAACGAGGCCGTGTTGACCATGCTCGGCGAGATCGGCCACAAGGACAACATCAACGAGTACATCAAGAAGGCCAAGGACAAGGACGATCCGTTCCGTCTCATGGGCTTCGGCCACCGCGTCTACAAGAACATGGATCCGCGCGCCAACGTCATGCGCGATTCCTGCCACGAAGTTCTTGAAGAACTGGGCATCAAGGACGAGCCGCTGCTCGACCTGGCCATGGAACTGGAGCGCATCGCGTTGGAAGACGAATATTTCGTCAGCCGCAAGCTGTTCCCCAACGTCGACTTCTATTCCGGCATCATCTTCAAGGCCATGGGCATCCCGACCAGCATGTTCACCGTGCTGTTCGCGGTCGCCCGCACGGTCGGCTGGGTCGCCCAGTGGAACGAGATGATCGAGGATCCGAGCCAGAAGATCGGCCGCCCGCGCCAGCTCTACACCGGCTACACCGAACGGCCCTATGTGCCGATCGACAAGCGCTAAGCCGCTTCACTGCTCGTTTAAGTTCGGCGAAGGGCCGTCCCCACCGGGGCGGCCCTTTTGCTATGTCCGATTGATGAGGCCGGCAACGACATCGGCCGCCGCTGCGGCCGGGCCGTCGGCGGGCCCCTGCAACATGGCCATGGCCTGTTTGAAATGGCCGCGTTGCGTCGCCCGCGCCATCTTGTCGCCGAGCAGCGCCTGCAACGCCGGCACGATGCGGTCCGGCGTGCAGTCGTCCTGGATGAATTCGGGCATTACCTCTTCGCCCAGAAGAATGCTGACCAGCCCGGCATGGGGGGTGCGGATCAGGCGCCGGGCAATGGCGGCGGTCACGCCGGACACCTTATAGGCGATCACGGTCGGAACGCCGGCGGCGGCCAGTTCCAAGGTCACCGTGCCCGATGCCGCGAGCGCCGTGTCGGCGGCAGCGAAGGCGCGCCATTTCTCGTCATTTCCGGCAACCACCAGGGGATCGCCCGGCCAGCCTTGGGCCGCGGCTCGCAACCGGTCCAGATGGCGGGCCAGGGTCGGCACCACCACCCGCCCGCGCCAGCCGCCCTCCCACAGCCGGTTGAGGCTGTCGCCGAACACGGGCAGAAGGCGGTCGAGTTCGCCGCCGCGTGACCCCGGCAGTACCGCCAGGACCTGCGCATCACCGGCGATCCCGTGATCGGCGCGAAATTCGGCGGCACGGGCCTCGGCCCCCGGCTGCGTTCCCGTCGACAGGGCGATGGGATGCCCGACAAAGCTCGCGGCAAGGCCCTCACGCTCGAAATAGGGCGGCTCGAACGGATAGAGGCAGAGCATATGATCAAGAAACCGCGCCACGGCCTTGGCCCGTTTCGGCCGCCAGGCCCAAACCGTGGGGGCCACGTAATGGACGATGGGAAGGCCGGGGCGCTGGGCCTTGAGCTTCTTCGCCACGCGGAAACAGAAATCCGGGGAATCAATGGTCACCACCACGGCCGGGCTTTTGGTCAGGATATCGGCGCGGGTTTCCGCCATGCGGCGCAGCAGGAGCGGCAGGCGCGGCACGACCTCGGCCAGGCCCATGACGGCCAGATCATCCATGGCGAACAGGCTGTCGAGCCCCTCATCGGCCATCAAGGGGCCGCCGACACCGGCAAAGCGCACCGCGCCGGGCAGACGGGCCTTGAGCGCCGCCATCAGCGACGCCCCCAAGGCATCGCCCGACGCCTCACCGGCGATCAGATAGATCAGCGGCGTGCGCGGGCCGGTCATCGGTTGCCTCCGGCCAAATCGTCATCGGTGAAGCCGTGAACGACCAGCCCGGCGCCATCGGCGCGGCGGGTGATTTCGTCCCGGTCGAGGGTCAGGGAGCGTCCGGCTTCGGCGGCGATTCCGCGCAGGCCCGCCGCCACCGCCTGATCCACCGTGTCCGGGCCGACGGCGGGCAGGTCCACACGGGGCTCCTGCCCCGGTTTCATGGCCTTCACAAGCATGCCGCCCCGCGCCTCGGGCCCGGCGCCCGCAATCATCGCTTCCGTGCCCTCCGGGCCTTCCCAGGCCACCACGCGGCCACCGGCAGCGATCACCGCCTGGCCCGCGTCACGGCGTCCCAGGCTGCGCGCGCCGGCGATCCCGGCAGCAAGGTCGGCGGTCATGTCTTGCGTCACGGGTCGCGCGCCCAGCGCCCCGGCAGGGGTCAACAGGTCAGGCGCCAGGTCATGGGCCGCCAGGACGTGGAACCCTTCCCGCTCTTCAAGCGCGTTCAGAATGGCCGTCAACAAGCCGTCATCGCCCCGGCCCAGCGCCTTGGTGCGGGCCAGGAACCTTGCGGACCACAGATCGGGAATAAGCTCGGACGCCCGCGGCCGCTGCACGGCGCCGGACAGAATGATATCGGTGATGTCCAGGGATCTCAGGCGCTTGATGATCGCCCCGACGGCCCCCAATCGGAAGGTTTCAACCTCGGCGTCGGCGAAGCGGGCCGGATCGCCCTGCCCCTTCAGCGCGGCCACGAACACAGGCCGTCCGGCAGCGCGGCAGCGTTGCACGAGGATCTCGGGCAGCAGGCCGCCGCCCGCGATGATCCCCAACCTGGTCAATCTAGGCTGCATCCTCCGCCAGAGGCTGGCAGATGGAACGGGAGGAATCGGAACGGATGAATTCGACGATCTCCATGACCGGCTGGTTGTCGCCGAATAAATCGGCGACGTCGTCCAGGCGTTCCGCCATGGTGCCTTCCTGGGCGAAGATCAGGCGATAGGCCTGGCGCAGGGCATGGATCGTTTCCCGGTCGAAACTGCGGCGTTTCAGGCCGACCAGGTTCAGGCCTTCGAGCTTGGCCCGGTTGCCGGTGACCGAGCCGTAAGGGATCACGTCCTGGGTCACGCCGGTCATGCCGCCGATCATGGCGTGGCGGCCGATGCGCACGAACTGGTGGACCGCCGACAGACCGCCGACAATGGCCCATTCCTCGATCGAGACATGGCCGGCCAGCGTGGCGTTGTTGACCAGGATCACGTTGTCGGCAATCCGGCAGTCATGGGCGACATGGGCGCCGACCATGAACAGACAATTGTTGCCGACCGTGGTTTCCAGGCCGCCGCCATCGGTTCCCGGGTTCATGGTCACATGTTCACGGATGATGGTATTGGCGCCGATCACCAGGCGCGAAACTTCCCCTTTGAACTTCAGGTCCTGGGGCGCATGACCCAAGGACGCAAAGGGAAACACGCGGCTATGGGCGCCCACATGGGTGTGCCCTTCGACCACGACATGGGACAGCAGTTCCACGCCATCTCCGAGCACGACGTCGGGTCCCACGACGCAGAAAGGACCGACCTTGACCCCACTGCCGATGGCGGCGTCCGGGTGGACCTGCGCCGTCGCGTGAATGTCCGTCATTTTTGTCTCACGATCATGGCCGCAAATACGGCCTCTGCCTTGGTGACGCCGTCGGCGACGGCCTTTCCTTTGAACTTCCACACATCGCCCCGGTTCTGGATGCGTTCGACGTGGATATGGACGCAGTCACCGGGCACCACGGGCTTGCGGAACCGGGCGCTGTCCACGGACATGAAATACACCAGGGCGTCCTTGGCGTCGGTCAATTCGGCCATGACCAGAACACCGGCCGTTTGCGCCATGGCTTCGACGATCAGCACGCCGGGCATGATCGGATGGCCGGGGAAATGGCCCTGGAAAAAGGGTTCGTTGATGGTGACGTTCTTGATGCCCGTACCGCTTTGACCGGGAATCGCGTCGATCACCTTGTCGATCAGAAGAAACGGATATCGATGCGGGATCATTTCCATGATCTGGTTGATATCGATCTCCATGGTTTCCGTACTTGCCTCGGAATCCATTACCCTTCGTCTCCTTTCTTCTTGGCCATCCTGGACAATGTGGCCAATTCCCTCATCCATTCGCGCCTGTCCTTGGCGGGGGACCCGCCGATAGTGGCACCTGGCGGCACGTCCCGCATCACCCCGCTTTGGGCCGCGATGCGCACGCCTTTACCGATCGTCAGATGGCCTGCGACGCCAGCCTGGCCACCGATCATAACAAAATCATCAATGTGGGTACTGCCGGAAATGCCGACCAAGCTGACGATGATGCAGCCGCGCCCGATCCGCACGTTGTGGGCGATTTGCACCAAGTTGTCGATCTTCGTCCCCGCGCCGATCACCGTGTCCGGTCCGGCCCCGCGGTCGATGGTGGTATTCGCCCCGATTTCGACATCCGATTCAATCACGACACGGCCCAGTT
The DNA here is from genome assembly GCA_002706405.1 of Rhodospirillaceae bacterium. Classification (GTDB taxonomy): domain Bacteria; phylum Pseudomonadota; class Alphaproteobacteria; order Rhodospirillales; family Casp-alpha2; genus UBA1479. The sequence continues at coordinate 14,005 of PALN01000059.1, forward strand.
GCGGCACCTTCAGATGACCGGCGGCCCCCGGCGCGAAGCCGAAGCCGTCCTGACCGGCGCGCACGCCGGGATGCACGATAACGCGGTCACCGACGACGCAATACTGCAGCACGACCCCAGCCCCGATGACGCAATCCGCACCAATGGTGACCCCGCGATCGATCACCGCCCCCGGCCCGATCTGGCTGCGGGGGCCGATCACCGCACCATCCTGAACGACAGCCCCCGCCTCGATCCGGCTGCTCGGTGAGATGTCCGCGCCGGGCGCGACATGGGCGCCCGCATGAATTCCGGGCTCAACAGGGGGGCGCGGATAGAAATGGGCGGCCGCCATCGCAAAGGCGCGGTACGGATCGTCGCTCAGCAGCAGCGCCGTTCCTTTCGGCGCCTGCGCGGCGAGCGCCGGTGCTGCCAGAATCGCGGATGCCTTGGCCGTGCGGAAGGCATCCAGATACTTGCGGTTGTCGATGAAGCTCAGGTGTCCCTCACCCGCGGTGGCCAATGGCATGACGTCGGCAACGACAAGGTCGCCGGATGCGTCGGGCCCCAGGGTTGCCCCTGTGACCTCGGCCAGTTGGTGCAGGGTGAAGGGCCCGGCCCTCGTGAAAAATCGGGGGTCGGCCATCGGTGTCTATTTTTTCGGCGGCGTGACTTTGACCGCCGGCAGACGCTTGTCGAGGCGGGCCAGAACTTCCGGCGTCACTTCGATGGGCGGGTCGACGACAATGGTCGCGCTTTTGCGGAAAATCAGGCCATAGGACCGCTCATTGGCCAATTCGAGGACAATGGCGTTATAGACCTTCTGCACCTCGATGACCGCTTCCGCATTGGCGCGGTCGAGCTGCTGGTTGCGTGACTGCACCAAACGCTGCACCTCGGCCACTTTCTGGTCGAACTTGCGGCGTTCCTCGTCGAAGGCATCCGGCGACAGGATTGTGCGCTTGCGGCGCAGTTCCTCGTTGGCCATGCGCAGGTCGCCCTGCATCTTCTCGATCTCTTCCTGGTAGCTTTTGCGCAGCTGAGATACCTGATCGCGAATGTTCTTCATCGCCTTGGCTTCGCGCAAGATCCGCTGAACGTCCAAAACGGCGACCTGCGTCGCGCGCGCATTGATATTCTCAGCCGCCGGCGCCTGACCGGCCTTGGTCGCCTGCTGGGCCTGCGCCGCAGTTGGCACAGCAAGGCACGCGGCCAGCATCAAGCCGCGCCAAACAAAGGATTTGGGGACGTAAAACAAAAGTACCTCCTAAAATCGCGTGCCGAAGTTCACGCGAACAATCTCGGTTTCATCAAACGATTCCTTGACCACGGGAATACCGAGGTCGAGGCCGAGCGGGCCAAACGGCGATTTCCATGTCACCCCAAAGCCGACGGAGGCCCGAAGAGAGCCCGTGTCTGCAATACCCGACCGGGTCGTCGCAATTTCACCGGCGCTACCGAAATCGGAGAACACGCGACCGGCGACCCCCAATTCAGCGGGTAAGCCAAGCGGAAAACCGAGTTCCACTGTGCCCGAATACATCCATTCGCCGCCGAGCGAGTCGTCCGTCGAGATGTCGCGCGGACCGACACCACCGACTGCGAAGCCGCGCAGATCCCGGCCGCCGACGAAGAACCGTTCGGACAGCACGACGTCATCCTGCAGTGCATAGACGATACCTGCCCGCCCCCCAACAGTCAGGAGGAAACCCTCGGTCGGCGTCCAATGATAGGCACCGGACGCAACGTTCTTCACGCTGTAGATGTCACCGCCAAGGCCTGCAACGTTGGTTGCGAGCTTGGTGTAATAGCCCTTTGTCGGTGTCAGGCGGTTGTCACGGGTGTCGTACGTAATGCCGTGTTCGACGGACGAGAACATATTGGTCCCCGCCGCATCCTGAACCACCAACGAGGCGGCGGAATCGACATCCTGGATGGATTCCTGGCGCAACTCGTAAGCCCAATTCTGGGTCAGGAGTTCTGTAATGTGGTAGCCGGCGCGCAGGCGGAAGCCGGTGCGCTTCTTGTCGAACGAACCAAAATCCTGAAGATCCTCGGTAATACGGAAGACATCGAAACCAGCCGCGATATCGCGATTCAGGAAGAAGGGCTCCGTGAACTTCAGATCGATCTCACTGCGCCGTGCGGCCAGGATAAAGCGCAGCGACAGATCCCGACCCGTACCGAGCAGATTGCGCTCACGCAGCCCGAAATCGCCGAGCACGCCTTGGTCCGTCGAGAAGCCGGCCCCGATCGAGATGGAACCCGTCGATTTCTCCGCCACGGTCACGTTGATGACCGCCTTATCGGGGGCGCTGCCAGGAACCGGTTCCATTTCAACGGTTTCAAAGAAATCCAGGTTCTGAATCCGGGTGCGCGACCGGCGCAGCTTGGCCGCGTTGAAGGCGTCGCCTTCGACCAGGCGAAACTCGCGGCGGATCACATCATCCTGTGTGCGCGCATTGCCGACGATGTTGATGCGTTCGACGAACACCCGCGGCCCCTCGTTGACTTCGAAGACCACATCAATGGTTCGCTTATCGCGATCACGGTCCAGGCGGGGACGAACCTCGACAAAGGCAAACCCCTTCTCGCCCACGGCCTCCGTTAGGGTATCGATGGTCTTGTCGACCTCACTCGCGTCATACCAATCGCCCGGGTCGATATCGACTTCTTTGCGCAGGGACTCGACATCCAGGTTGCGGATGGTCGTCACCACATCGACCTTGCCGAATCGGTAACGCTTCCCTTCCTGAACACTGAAGGTAATGAAGAAATTCTTGCGATCGCGGGTCAACTCGGCAACGGCCGACTGCACGCGAAAATCGGCGAAGCCTTTGCGCAGATAGAACCGGCGCAGCAATTCACGGTCGAGGGTCAGACGATCTGGATCATAAGTGTCGTCGCTCGACAGGAACCGGTACCACACGGACTCCTTGGTCTGCACGTTTTCGCGCAGGTCTTCGTCATCAAAGAATTCGTTCCCGATGAACGAAATGCGGGCGACCTTGGTCGGCTCGCCTTCGTTGATTTCAAACACCAGGTCGATGCGGTTCTGGGGCAGACGGATTACCTTGGGTTCCACCGTCGCACCGAACCGGCCGGTCGAACGATAGACGGCCAGAATGCGTTGCAGGTCGGTCTGAACCTTGGCGCGGGTGAAGATGACGCGAGGACGCAGCGTGACTTCGCCCTCCAACGTCGAATCCTCGACCTTCTTGTTTCCTTCGAAGGCGACGCGGTTGATGATCGGGTTCTCAACCACGTTGACGATCAGGCGCGTGCCGTCCTGACGCATGGTCACGTCGGCGAACAACCCTGTCGCGAACAGGCTTTTCAGGGAACGGTTGATGCGAATGGGATCGGCCGCCTCCCCTTCCTTGATCAGAAGATAAGAGCGAACGGTGCCCGGCTCGATACGCTGGGCGCCCTCGACAACGATCTCACTGATCGTGCCGCTGCTCTGCGCCGATGCATCCGCCGCCGCCGCCCAAATTACGGCAACCAGCGCAAAACCGAGAAGGAGACGTGATAGGCGCTCCAATTTCTTCCCCCGAACGTACATGCCAAGGCCCCAGGTGTTACGCCCTTATGGCCTTAAATCATTGGCAATCCGTTAAATTAGTCCCTTGAACCATGTGAATACCCGATCCCATGGCATTTGGGTTATATCATTCCACGTGACGAACACGACCAGAAACAGCACCAGCGCCAAGCCCAGACGCATGCCGTATTCCTCGATCTTGGGCGCCACCGGGCGGCCCCGCAGCCCTTCCGCCGCGTAAAACATCAGTCGACCACCGTCCAGAACCGGGATCGGGAACAGATTGATCAGCCCCAGGTTGACCGACAGCGCGGCCATGAACATGACCAATTCCTTGAAGCCAAGCTGTGCGATATCGCCGGAAAGCTGCGCAATGCGCAAGGGCCCGCCCAATTCTTCCGCCGAACGATGGCCGGAAATCATCTCGCCGAGGACCCCGAAGATGCGGGTCACCATCTGGACCGTATACATGGCGCCGGTGGACACGGCGTCAATCGGTCCCTGGCGCTCGTACTCGACCGCCTGAGGGTCGAACCGCACACCAAGCAGCCCGATCGGCGTGTCCTGACCTTCGATGGAACGTGCCTGAGGCGTGACCGTGAGAGACACGATTTCGTCGCCGCGCGCCACATCCATGCGAAGCGTCACGCCCGGTTTGGCGGAAACCGTCTCGCGCAGATCCTCAAACCATTTGATCGGCGCGCCGTCGATGGCCGTGATGCGGTCGCCCGGGAGCATCTGGGCCGCTTCGGCGGCGCTACCCGGCTGAACCTCGCCGACGGCGGCCAGCGGCCGCGCCGTGCCGATGATTCCGGCCAAAAGCGCGACAAGAGCCGCGGCAAAGATGAAATTGGCGGCGGGCCCGGCAAACACGATCGCCGAGCGCTGCCACAGTTTCTTGTGATGGAACGAGACCGCCTTCTCTTCCGGCGGCAGAGGCTGGGCCTCTTCCTCTTCTTCCCATCCCAGATCGGCTTCGCCGAACATCTTGACGTAGCCGCCAAGCGGGATGGCGCTGATCTTCCAGCGGGTGTCGTGTTTGTCCGTCCAGCCGAAGATTTCCGGCCCGAAGCCGATGGAGAATACCTCGACCCTCACCCCGCAACGGCGCGCGATCCAGTAGTGGCCCCACTCGTGGACGAACACCAGGATCGTCAGCACGATCAGGAAAACCACGACGTAGTTGAAGGCGAAGTCGACGATACTCATGTGGGGTCCTTTTTCAGGCCTGACGGAAACCCATGCCGGTGAAATACCCGAAAATCATGAATTAACCAACTGATTTCGAAGCAATTTCCTCTGCAGCACGGCGGGCTTCCGCATCTGCGGCAAAGACATCGTCGAGGGAATCGAGTGACCGGGCGGTCACCCGTTCCAGCACCTGTTCGACGACATCCGTAATCTTAAGAAAACCCAGCCCCTTTTCCAGGAACCAGGCCACGGCAACCTCGTTGGCCGCATTCAGTAAGGTAGGCGCGCTATTGCCCGCCCGCAATGCCTCGCGCGCCAAGCGCAGCGCCGGAAAACGAACGGGATCAGGCGCTTCGAAGGTCAGCGTGCCGATTTCCTCCAGCGACAGGCGCGCCGCCGGCGTTTCCACCCGCTTCGGCCAGGCCAGGGCGAAGGCGATCGGGGTACGCATATCCGGCGTGCCCAACTGTGCCAGCACGGAGCCGTCGACATAATCGACCATGGAATGGATGACCGACTGGGGATGCACCAGAATCTCGATCCGTTCCTCAGGCACCGGGAACAGATGAAAGGCCTCGATCAGTTCCAGGCCTTTGTTCATCATGGTGGCGCTATCGACGGAAATCTTGGCCCCCATGTCCCAATTGGGATGGGCAACGGCCTGGGCCGGCGTGACGGCGGCCAATTCGTCGCGCGGCTTGGTGCGGAACGGGCCACCCGATGCCGTCAGCACGATCCGCCGAACCTTGTCCGGCTGGTCAAAATCGAACACCTGGAAGATCGCGCTGTGCTCGGAATCGACCGGCAGCAACGTGGCGCCGGATGCCTCCACCTCACGCACCATCAGGTCGCCGGCGGACACCAGGCATTCCTTGTTGGCAAAGGCGACCGTGGCGCCCCGGCGAACCGCCTTAAGCACGGGGGGCAGCCCTGCCGCGCCGACAATCGCGGCGACAACGATGTCCGTGGGCGCATCGCCGGCTTCGGTAATGGCGTCGGATCCGGCGGCGGCCTCGACCGAGGTGCCCGCCAGGGCCGATTTCAGGGCGGCGTATTTGCTGTCGTCGCCGATCACCGCCAGCCTGGCGCCCAGGCGGACGGCCTGCTCGGCCAAAAGTTCCACATTGCGGTGCGCCGTCAGGACTTCGGCCTGGAACGCGCCGGGATGGCGGGCCAGGATATCGACCGTATTACAGCCGACCGACCCGGTCGCCCCAAGCACGGTCACGCTGCGCGGCGCGGCGTCCGCCGTTTGGGCCGTCGTCTTCGGTTGTAACGCCAAATCCATTCCTAAAATTCCTGCATCAACGCCAAATACCCGTCGCCGCGACCGCCAGTGCCGCCGCGAGAAGCCCGTCCGCCCGGTCCAGAACACCGCCGTGACCAGGGATCAAACGCCCTGAATCCTTGACCCCGAAATGGCGCTTTGCCCCAGATTCCAGAAGGTCACCGACCTGACAGGCAACACTGCCGACCACGGCGGCTACGGCGATCCGCAGATCGACCGCCCCACCGGTCAAATACCATACCAGGATACCCGCCCCGACCCCAGCCAGCAAACCGCCGATGGCGCCGGAAATCGTCTTTGACGGGCTGATCCTGGGGGCCAATTTCGGCCCCCCCAGGGCGCGCCCCGTAAGATAGGCGCCGGTGTCCGTCAGCCAGGTCACGACGAACAGGAAAAGGATTACGCTGCGCCCCGCGGCACCGTCCCCGCGCATGAGGAACAGGACGTAGGCGGCGGCCAGGATATACGCCGCGCCAACGGCCAGCCAAAGGGCTTGGCTGCGCGCCATGACGAACCATTCCCAGATCATCGCGGCGGCGAACAGGACGACCAGGGCCGTGTACCAAGGCGTCCCTATGTAGATGGCCACCACAACGGGCGGCAGCATAACCGCCGCCGACAATACCCGCTTGTGAAATTCAGAAAGGGCCAAAATTTAATCCGCCAAGGGCCTTAGGGGCTCGTGACGCCACCGAACCGTCGGTCCCTGCTGCGAAAATCGCCCAGTGCCTCGGCAAGGTCTTGGTGCCCGAAGTCGGGCCACAGGACGTCGGTGAACACGAATTCTGCATAAGCGACCTGCCATAGCAGAAAATTACTGATGCGCTGTTCTCCACTGGTGCGGATAAGTAGGTCCGGTTCCGGCAGATCGGCGGTGAACAAGGCGTTCTGAAACCGGGTTTCATCAATGTCTTCCGGGGTGATCTCGCCACGCAGGGCCTGCTCGGCCAAGGCTCGGGCCGCCCTCAAAATCTCCTGCCGCCCGCCGTAGCTGAGTGCGATCGTCAGGTTAAGCCGCGTATTGTCCCGGGTGCGTTCCTCCGCATCGGAAATCAGACGCTGAATGTCCTCATCGAACCGCACCCGTTCTCCGATAATGCGCAGGCGCACGCCCTCCCGGTCGAGTTCACCGATTTCCTTGCGTAGGTAAAGGCGCAGCAACCCCAACAGATCACCAATTTCGCCGACCGGCCGGTTCCAGTTTTCCGACGAGAAGCCGAACAGGGTCAGATAGGGCACGCCCAGGCTGACGGCCGCCTTAACGGTCCGACGTACGGCCTCGGCACCCGCTTTGTGGCCGGCGGTGCGCGGCAGTCCCTTGCCCTTCGCCCAACGCCCGTTACCGTCCATGATGACGGCGACGTGGACCGGGTCCGCCGGCGCGTCGGAAAATTGATGGGGAACCGTCGGCATCTACGTCAAACCTGCATGATTTCAATTTCTTTGTTGGCGACGATTTCGTCGATCTTGGCGACGTGTTCGTCGGTCAACTTCTGCACCTCGTCCGTATAACCGTGAAAAGCATCTTCCGAGATATCGCCCGCCTTCTCCGCGTTCTTCAATTCATCCATGGCGTGGCGGCGGACATTGCGCACGGAAATGCGCGCGTCCTCGGCGTATTTATGCGCAACCTTGCCCAGTTCGGTGCGGCGTTCTTCGGTCAGGGCCGGGATCGGTACGCGCACGAGCTGGCCGTCCGCGGCGGGGTTGAGACCCAACCCCGAATCCCGGATCGCCTTTTCGACAGCACCAACCAGGCCACGGTCCCAGACCTGCACCGTCAGCATCCGGGGTTCCGGCACGCCGATGGTCCCGACCTGGTTCATGGGCATTTCGGAGCCATAGGCCACGACATTCACCGGCTCCAGCAGACTGGTGGAGGCACGACCGGTGCGTAGACCACCCAATTCGCGATGTAAGGACTCGATAGCCCCTTCCATGCGCCGTGTAATGTCCGCCTTCAAATCTGAAATATTGAATTCCGTCATAATTTCCTCCCATTGCGGCCGCGTCAGTACGGTCCCGAAGGGCCGGCCGGCGCCAGGTCAATCGACCAGGGTGAACCGCCCTTCCCCATTGATAACCTTGGAGAATTCCCCGGGATTGTGGATTGAAAACACAAGGATTGGAACCCGGTTGTCTCGTGCCAGCGCAATCGCCGACGTATCCATCACTTTGAGGTCGCGAGCCAGGACATCCTGATACTTCAGGTTGTCATAACGCACCGCGTCCGGATTGGTCTTGGGGTCCGAATCATAGACACCGTCGACCTGCGTCCCCTTCAAAAGGGCGTCGCATCCCATTTCCACCGCGCGCAGCGCCGCCGCCGTATCGGTGGTGAAGAACGGGTTCCCGGTGCCGGCGGCGAAGATCACCACCCGCCCCTTTTCCATATGGCGCACGGCGCGCCGCCGGATATAGGGTTCGCACACGGTTTGCATGGGGATCGCGGATAACACCCGCGTATCGACGCCCTTGGTTTCCAGGACGCTTTGCACGGCCAGCGCGTTCATGACCGTCGCCAACATGCCCATGTAATCGGCGCTGGTGCGCTCGATCCCCTCGGCCGATGACGACATGCCGCGAAAGATGTTGCCCGCCCCGATGACCAGGCAGACCTGAACGCCCATGTCATGGACGGCGGCGACCTCGTCACAGATGCGCCCGACCATATCCGGGTCCAGGCCGTAATCGCGCTTGCCCATCAGGGCTTCGCCCGACAGTTTCAACAGGACACGCTGGTATTTCGGTTCCTCGGGCACTGGGGACACTCGCGCTATTCCATCAAAATCCGCCGCCGGCCCATGATGGTGGGAAACCGGCGGCGGGAATGAGTTCCGGGAGACAGTCTACATCACCCGTTTGACGGCGTCTTGCCCGGCGCCCGGAAAAGCCGCCGGGACGCCGTATCGAAGGATCAGGATCCGGCCGCAGCGGCGACCTCGGCGGCGAAATCGCCGACTTCCTTCTCGATCCCTTCACCAAGGACGAACATCTTGAAACCATTAATGGAAATGGCGCCACCGGCATCCTTTCCGGCGGCTTCGACGGCCTTGGCAACCTGGGTTTCACCATCGATCACGAAGGTCTGGTCGAGCAGGCAGACTTCTTCGTAGAACTTGCGCAGACGGCCTTCGACCATCTTGTCGATGATCTCTTCCGGCTTGCCCGATTCGCGGGCCTGCTCGGACAGAACAGCGCGTTCGCGTTCCAGGATTTCCGGGTCCAGTTCGTCACGCGAGACGGACTGCGGCTTGGCGGCCGCGACGTGCATGGCGATCTGCTTGCCGAAGGCTTCCAGCTTGCCCTTGTCGCCGGCCGATTCCAGACCGACCAGAACCGCGATCTTGCCGACGCCGTCGGTCATCGCGTTGTGGACATAGGACGCCAGGACGCCGTTGCCGACGGACATGGCTTCGCAGCGGCGGATTGTCATGTTCTCGCCGATGGTGGCGATCATGTGGGTCAGCTGATCGGCGACTGTGCGGCCCGAGCCGGGGTAATCAGCAGCCAACAGCTTGGCCAGGTCACCGTCGGCAGCCAGCGCCAGATTGGCGACGCCACGGACGAACTCCTGAAACTGCTCGTTGCGTGACACGAAATCGGTTTCCGAGTTCACCTCAACGACCGCCCCCTTGTTGCCGTCGACGGCAACGGCCACCAAGCCTTCGGCGGCCACGCGGCCGGCCTTTTTGGCGGCGGCGGACAAGCCCTTGGTACGCAGCCAGTCGATGGCCTGGTCCAGGTCGCCGTCGTTTTCAGCCAACGCCTTTTTGCAATCCATCATGCCGGCGCCGGTTTGTTCGCGAAGCTCTTTGACGAGAGCCGCAGTGATTTCAGCCATAGTTCTACCTTCTCTTTAGATCGTGTCTTCAGACCGCCTCACGCGAAAGCGCGTCAGGAAGCCGGCTGGGCTTCCCCGCCGTCGGTCGGCGCAGCCGCTTCGGGAGCCGCTTCCGGGGCCGCTTCAGCAGCGGCTTCGGGGGCAGCTTCCGCTTCCGGGGCGGCTTCGATGGCGCCACCGGCGTTTTCGTCGGCGCCCAGGTCGACACCCTTGGCGGTCAGCGAGGCGGACAAGCCGTCGAGCACGGAATCGGCGACCAGGTTGCAATACATGGAGATCGCGCGGATCGCATCGTCGTTGCCGGGGATCGGATAGGCGATGCCGGCCGGGTTGCTGTTGGAATCGATGACGCCGACGACCGGAATGCCCAGCTTGTTGGCTTCGGCGACGGCGATGTCTTCCTTGTTGGTGTCGATCACGAAAATGATGTCCGGCAAGCCGCCCATTTCCTTGATGCCGCCCAGCGCGCGCTCAAGCTTTTCCTGCTCGCGGGTCAGACCGAGCTGTTCACGCTTGGTCAGGCCCTGGACTTCCTGGCCGCCCAGCTTGCTGTCCAACTCCCGCAGACGGGCGATGGACTTGGAGATGGTCTGCCAGTTGGTCAGCATGCCGCCGAGCCAGCGGTGGTTGACGTAATACTGCCCGCACTTCTTGGCGGCTTCGGCAACCCGCGGCGACGCGGCGCGCTTGGTGCCAACGAACAGGATGCGGCCGTTGGACGCGACGACGTCGCGCACGGCGGCGAGCGCCTGATGAAGCAAGGGAACGGTCTGCTGCAGGTCGATGATGTGGATGCCGTTGCGGTCGCCGTACAGGTACGACGCCATTTTCGGGTTCCAACGACGGGTGCTGTGACCAAAGTGAACGCCAGCTTCCAACAGCTGACGCATGGTGAACGACGGAATCGCCATGATAATCTCTTCTCCGGTTATGCCTCCGCAGGGTGTCATTCGGCCCCATGGCCGAACACCGGAGCGGCAATTCCCGTGAATTTGCACAGGCGCCGCGTCCCCGCGTGCGATATGGGCGGTGGTTTACAGGGGCAGGACGGCCCGATCAAGGGAAAAACGCGCGGAACGCCGAGTGATCGGCGTCAGCCTTCGACGACCTCAAGCACGCCCTGGACCGACTTGATGGCCTGAATCACGGCCGGCGACACGGCGTAACGGTCATTGAGGGACAGGACGACCTCGCGGTTGTCCTCCAGCCGGGGCACGACATAGACCGGCACCTGCCCCCTGCCCTGGCTTTCCAGCACCTCGCGCAGGGGCGCCAGCGGGCTTTCGCCGCCGATCACGACGGTGACCGAATTGACCGCGTTCAAGGCCGCACTTTCCAGAGGGCGCAGGCCCTGGACCATGAAGCGGGGGGATTCCGCTTCGATCTGAATTTCCATCTCGATCAGGAACGAGTTGCCTTCGGAAAGATGCTCGCGGGCGGCGGACAGGACCTCGGAGAACATGATGGCCTCGAACGTGCCCGTGGTGTCGGAAAAGCTGACGAAGGCATAGCGCGAGCCCTTGGCCGAGGTGCGCTCTTTCATGCCGACAAGAGTGCCCGCCATGCGGCGATGGCCCGGACGGCCGGCGGCCACGATTTCGACGTAGCTGGTGACCTTGTGCTTTTCCAGCATGCTTTCATAGGTCGCAAGCGGGTGGGACGACAGATAGAAGCCGACGGCGTCGAATTCTTCCTTGAGTCGGTCCATGGGGGTCCAGTCGGCGATGTTGTCGAGCCGGATGTCCGGCACCTCGGCGGCATCGCTGCCCCCGCCCCCGCCGAACAGCCCCATCTGATCGGAGGTGCGATCCTGATGGGCGCTGACCGCTTCCTTGAGGATGCGTTCCAACCCCGTGAACAACTGGCGACGGTTGGGGTTGAGGCAGTCGAGCGCACCGGCGCGGATCAGGTTTTCCATCTGCCGCTTGTTGATGACCTTGGGGTCCAGGCGATGGGCGAAGTCGGCGACGTCCTTGAACGGCCCGTCTTCCTTGCGTGCCTCGACCAGGGACGCCATGGCGCCCTCGCCCACATTCTTGATGGCGGCGAGCGCATAGCGAATGGCGCTGCCGCCGTTTTCGCGCTCGACCGAAAATTTGACCTGCGACTTGTTGACGTCCGGCGGCAGCAGGTCCACGCCCATGCGGTCCAATTCCTGCTTGAACACGTTGAGCTTGTCCGTGTTGTGCTGGTCGAGCGTCATGGACGCGGCGAGGAACTCCACCGGGTGGTTGGCCTTGAGATAGGCCGTCTGGTAGGCGACCAGGGCATAGGCGGCGGCGTGAGACTTGTTGAAGCCGTAGCCCGCGAACTTGGCGACCTGATCGAAGATGTCCGACGCCTTGCGCCCGTCGACGTCCCGTTCCACGGCACCGTCCACGAACAACTGGCGCTGCTGGTCCATCTCCTCCTTGATCTTCTTGCCCATGGCGCGGCGCAGAAGATCGGCGCCGCCGAGGGTGTAGCCGGACAGCAACTGGGCCGCCTGCATGACCTGTTCCTGATAGATCATGATGCCGAAGGTTTCGGTCAGGATCGGCTCCAGGATCGGGTGCAGGTAATCAGGCGTTTCCTCGCCCTTCTTGCGCGCGATGTAGCTCGGGATGTTGTCCATGGGCCCCGGGCGGTACAGCGCCACGACGGCGATGATGTCTTCGAAGGTATCGGCCTTCATCTGGCGCAGCACGTCGCGCATGCCCTGGCTTTCCAGCTGGAACACCCCGGTCGTCTCGCCCCGGCCGATCATCTCGAAGGTCGCGGGGTCATCCAACGGAATGGTCGACAGGTCGATCTCGACCCCCTTCTCGCGGCACAGATCAACGGCGGTCGACAATACCGTCAGGGTCTTGAGGCCCAAGAAGTCGAACTTCACCAGCCCGGCGCTTTCCACGAACTTCATGTTGAAGCCCGTCACCGGCAGGTCGGAACGCGGATCGCGGTAGAGCGGAATCAGTTCCTGCAACGGCCGGTCGCCGATGACGACACCGGCGGCATGGGTCGACGCATGGCGGAACAGCCCTTCAAGTTTCATGGCCAGATCGACCAGATGCTGAACCTGGGGGTCTTCCTTCATCATCTGGCGGATCTGCGGCTCGGCCTCGACCGCTTCGCCCAGGGTCACCGGGTTGGCCGGGTTGTTGGGCACCAGCTTGCAGATCTTATCGATATAGCCGTAAGGCATCTGCAGCACGCGCCCGACATCCCGCAGCACGGCGCGGGCCTGCAGCTTTCCAAAGGTGATGATCTGGGCCACGTGGTCGTGGCCGTACTTCTTCTGGACGTAGCGGATAACCTCGTCCCGCCGGTCCTGGCAGAAGTCGATGTCGAAGTCGGGCATGGACACGCGTTCCGGGTTCAGGAAGCGTTCGAACAGCAGGCCGAAGCGCAGCGGGTCCAAATCGGTGATCAGCAGCGCCCAGGCGACCACGGACCCGGCGCCGGAACCACGGCCCGGCCCCACGGGAATGCCCTTTTCCTTGGCCCAGCCGATGAAGTCGGCAACGATCAGGAAGTAGCCGGGAAAGCCCATTTCATTGATGACGCCGAGCTCGTAATCCAGGCGCTCGCGATACGGTGCCGCCGCCGCTTCCCGCGCGGCGTCGTCCATGTCGTCGGTGAACACATGAGAAACCAGGCGCTTCTCGAGCCCGGCCACGGCCTGGGCGCGCAGTTCGTCCTCTTCCGTGCGCCCCTCGCCGCAATCGAAGGGCGGCAGGATCGGCGCAATCTTCTCGACCATGAAGGCGCAGCGCTGGGCGATGACCAAGGTGTTGTCGACCGCTTCCGGCAGGTCTTCGAACACCCGCCGCATGTCGGCCGCACCCTTGAACCAATGCTCGGGGGTCAGGCGCCGGCGCTCCGATTCCGAGACGTAGGCGCTTTCCGCAATGCAGATCAGGGCGTCATGGGCCTCGAACATGTCGGGCGTGGGATAGAAGCATTCGTTGGTCGCGACCAGTGGCAGGTCGAGGCTGTAGGCGAGGTCGAGGAACGCCCCCTCGGTCTGTTCTTCCACCGCCATGCCGTGGCGCAGGATTTCCACGTAGGTCCGCCCGTCGTAGGCGGCGGCCAGACGCATCAGAAGATCGCGCGCGCCGTCCAATTTGCCCTGCATCAACAGGCGCCCGATCGGGCCGCCGGGGCCGCCGGTCAGCAGGATCAGGCCGGCGTTGTATTGCAGCAGAGTGTCCAGCGAGATTGCCGTTTCCTCGCTGTCGTCCCCGTCCAGATAGGCGACCTTCAGCATCTGCAACAGGTTGCGATAACCTTCCTGGTTCTGGACCAGAAGAACGACCGAAGGTTGCCGTTCAGGCCGCCCGCCGCCGTTGGTCGGCGCCATAGCATGACCGGTGGATTCCTCGGCCTCCATCTGCACGGAGATCTGGCAGCCGATGATCGGCTGAATGCCCTGCTCCGTCGCCGCCAGGGAAAATTCCAAGGCGCCGAACAGGTTGTTCGTATCCGTCACGGCGACCGCCGGCATGTCCATGGACCGGCACATCTTGGCCAAGTCCTTCAGGCGGATGGCACCTTCGGACAGGGAATAGGCGGAATGGACCCGCAGGTGGACGAAATCAGCATGGGACATGGGGGAATAATTCCACACTTCGGCCGACACGCGGAAACCGATTATGCCCATTTGTCCACCGGGCGTCAGATTGCCGTGGATAACCCCGGGGATTCCGCTACCCGGACGGCCTTTCCGACGTTGTTGCCAGGGCGCCTCTGGTTGTATCATCCCCGCGCCCGCATCCTTGGGCGCAGACATTTTGGGAGAATCGCATGCCGCACGACGGACATGACCACGACCACACCGAACCGCCGTCGGACATAGAGCTCCGAGTAAAATCGCTGGAAAGCCTGCTGGTCGAAAAAGGCCTGGTCGACCCGGCGACGCTCGACGCCTTGGTTGATCGCTACGAACACCATGTCGGGCCGCAGAACGGCCGCAAGGTCGTGGCCCGCGCCTGGACCGATCCGGACTATCGGCAATGGCTGCAGGACGACGCCAGCGCCGCCATCGGCGATTTCGGATTCAAGGGCCGCCAGGGCGAACACATGGTTTGCGTCGAAAACGGCCCCAAGGTGCACAACCTGGTCGTCTGCACGCTGTGCTCCTGCTACCCCTGGACCGTGCTGGGCCTGCCGCCCGTGTGGTACAAATCCGCCCCCTATCGCTCCCGCGCCGTGGCGGATCCGCGCGGCGTACTGGCCGAATTCGGGACCACGCTGGACCCCGATGTGGATGTCCGGGTGTGGGATTCCACGTCCGAAATGCGCTATCTGGTGATTCCCGAGCGCCCCGCCGGCACCGACGGCTGGACCGCCGAACAGCTGGAACCGCTGGTCACCCGCAATTCCATGATCGGCGTGGAAAAAGCCCGCACGCCTGAAGAATTGAAGGGAGCCGCGGAATGAACAGCGGCCACGATCTCGGCGGCATGCACGGCCTCGGCCCCATCAACCCGGAGCCCCAGGACGAGGAACCCGTATTCCACGCCGATTGGGAACGCAAGGCGTTCTCCCTGACCCTGGCGACGGCCCTGCTCGGTCGCTGGAACATCGACATGGGCCGCCATTCCCGCGAACGCCAGCACCCGGCCCGCTATCTGATGAACACGTACTATGAAAACTGGCTGACCGGCACGGAAGTCCTGCTGAAGGAATCCGGTCTGGTCACGGCCGAGGAAATGGCGACGGGCAAGCCGCAGGGCCCTGCCCCCAATTCCCTCCATGTGCCCGGCCCGGACGAAGCCTTGAACGCGGTCAAGGCCGGCGGGCCGGCGGATATCGACGCCCCGGTTCAGGCGCAATACGCCGTCGGCGATGCCGTGCGCGTCAAAAACTTCCATCCCAAAGGCCATACACGGGCCCCCCGCTACACTCGGGGCCGGGTCGGCGTGATCCAGCGCCTGCACGGAATCCATGTCTATCCCGACACCCATACGCCGGATGTCACGGAGGGCTATCCGCTTTATTCCGTGCGGTTCGAGGGCGATGAACTTTGGGGCCCCGACGGCGACGCCAAGTCCTCCGTCTACGCCGATCTCTGGGAACCTTACCTGGAGCCGGCATGACCGCCCTGAAGCAGGAAGACGGCCCGGCGTTCTGCGAACCCTGGCAGGCCCAGGCCTTCGCCTTGGCCAATGCCCTGATCGACAAGGGTGTTTTCACCGCCGACGAATGGGCGAATACGCTCGGCGCCGAGATCAAGCGTGCCCAGGCGGCGGGCGACCCGGACACGGGCGAGACCTATTACAACCACTGGCTGGCGGCGCTGGAGCGGCTTTGCGCGGAAAAGGGCCTGGCCCTGGGTGACGAAGTCAGCGACCGCGCGGAAGAATGGCGCAACGCTTACCTGGCGACGCCGCACGGCCAGCCGGTTGCCCTGAAGTAAACATCGTGCAGGCAGCACTTCGATTCTGCAAACTGTCCCGTTTCAACTCAGGAGGTCGATTTGAAATTTCTGGGCCCCTTCAAGGACCACTTTTACAGTCTTCTCCGTCTGATGACGGGCCTGCTGTTCCTGCAACACGGAACCACGAAGTACCTGAGCTTCCCGGTTACGAAATACAGCGGTGTCGAGCCTTTATCCCTGATTGGTGCGGCCGGCATGGTCGAACTGGTCGGGGGTGCCTTGGTCGCGATCGGGCTGTTTACCAGGCCCGCCGCCTTCTTCTGCTCCGGGACCATGGCTGTCGGCTATTTCCTGGAACACCTCCCAAACAGCTTTTTCCCCATTTTGAACTGGGGTGAACTGGCGGCGCTGTACTGCTTCGTGTTCCTTTACATCGCGGCAGCCGGTGGCGGTAAATGGAGCATTGACGCCCTGCGCTCACGGGCCCCTTAGAGAGCCCCACCGCGGAAATTTCTTCCGCCGCATGTCACAATCGCGTCCGTCATCTGGGCATATCCCCCCTTTTGATGATGGAGACTGTCTCCTAGGGCGCCTTGGCGGCGACGGCTTCGATCTCGACCTCGACCCCCGGGCGCGGGAACGGCCCGACGGTCAACAGCACCACGGGCGGATTATGGTCGCCCAGGTAGCGGCCGCGCAGGCGATAGAAGTCGTCGAAGATCGCGTGGTCGGTGACATAGACCGTCAGCTTTGCGATGTCCTGAAAGGTCATATCGGCGGCCGCAAGGATGACCTTAATCCGCTCGAAGATGACTTCCACCTGCTGGCCCGTATCCTCGGGCACCGTTCCGTCCGGCCGCGCCCCGACCTGACCATTGCAGAACAGCAGCCGCGCATTCGGCGGCACCTCGGTCGCGTGCCCCCCGTTGTCGCGATGGCCGCAGATTTGGTCGTTCAAGGTATGAATGGTTAGCATGGTGCGTTTTCCTCCTCGGACGTGATCAGACTTTCGACCAACTCCCGAACGTGGCGACCTTGGTCACATGGATGCCGTCGTCAGACAAAGGGACCCGGACCTGAATCTGCTCGATATTCACACGTTTTCCGTATTGCTCCCGGTAGACAGTATCCCGCGATGCGATGGGCCGCTTTTCCCGCACGACGCGCAGGTACTCTTCCCAGCCTTCGGGCCCCCGGAATTGGGGGAAATCCCTGGTGCGTTTACCGGTCTTGTCAGCGCCCTTCCATTCCGTCTGCCCCGTGCCCCAGAACCGAATGACGAAATCAACAACCTCATCCCCGGCGCCGTCGCGGATCGCATCGGCAACGATGACGTAGGGCACCAGTTTCGGATTTAATCCGGGAAGGTTGAACCGCTTCCAGGTCGGCGCGAAAGACTCTCCCTTCACCGACGACCAATAGGCAATAAATTCAAGAACTTCGGGATCGGTAACGTCTGACAGGTCGATAATCATCGGCAACCATCCGGGTGCGTAAAACGTCATCAGATAATTGCGGTCGACGTTCGACTGCCATTGTGTGCAGGTCCCCCTCCATCCCGCAACTTATTGCGTCGCCGGTACCGGACGGCTGAGCCCGACCTCGATGATCCGGTTGGTGCTGCTCTGGTGGATCAACAGATTGCCTTCGCGAGTCGCCCGCATGTGCCGGATGATGCCGGCATGGACGCCGCCGGACGGAATGGCCCAGCTTTGGAAGGATTCCGTTCGCGGATCGAAGCGGACCAGGGCGTCCGGGCGGCGGCGGGATTCATTGTACCAGACGATCCCATCGACGACCGCAATGGCATAGGGATGCGACGCCTTGCCGGACGGCGACGGCCATTCCTTGATCTCTCCGGTTTTGGGATTGTATCTGCCGAGGCGTCCCTGCGACGAATTCACGTACCAGATCATGCCGTCGGACGCGATTTCCAGGCGGCGCACCGTGGTTTCCGGGATCGGCAGTTTGATCTCGGTCAGCGCCATGGTCGCCGGATCGATCTTGATCAGGCAATTACTGCCGTTGCACGAAGCCCAGGGCGTGCCCGTGGCGTCGATCTTGATGCCGTAAGGCCGGGCCTTGGGTGTATCGACCTTGACCAATTTCACGGCCCCCGTCCGGGGATCGAGGCGGCCGATCATGTTGCTGTGCTGAAGCGTGAACCACAGGATACCGGCGCTGTCGAAAATCGCCGTGTGGGGGTCGCGGGCAGCCGGATCGGGCATCTTGTAGACGGTGATCTTTTCCGTCTTGGGATCGAACTTTCCGACGGTTCCGTTCTTGTTGCCCGTGTACCAGACGTTCCCGGCGGCATCGAGGGTCACGCTGTGCGGATAGGCGCCGTCCGGCAGCGGATATTCCGTCATCTCGCCGGTCACGGGATCCAGTCGGCCGATCAGGTTGGCGAACTGCCCCGCCCACCAGATGGTGCCGTCGGCGGCCTGGATCGGGTCGCGGGTACGCTGGCCCAGGGTCGGGGTGACCCACTCCTTGAAGGTGACCTTCGCCGGGCCTGGGATCAGTGTCGGCGCCAGCTTGTCATGGGGCGGGAAATTGGCCGCCAGGTAGCCGGTGATTTCATCCCGCAACGCGGTATCGCCGGACAGATCGACCATGGTGGCGGTCAGTTCCCGCCAGTGGTCGAGGCTGTAGCCTGACGACCGGGTGATCAGGCTTGTGTTGTGACAGGCGGTGCAGACGGCCTCGACCGTCTGTTTTCCCGCACCCTCGGGAAGCTGCTGTGCCTGTGCGGCGGCCGGGACGAGCGCGATCAGCGCGGCGCCCGTGACGAAAGAGCGAGCAAAAATGAACACCTCTGAAAATCCTCTGGCAAACCTGTGCGGACGTGGGATTGAGGAGGCCCCGGCCGGACACAATGCCGGTGCCGGCGCCCCTCAAATTTGATCCAACGCTAACAGATATTGCAAACCCGACACACGCGGATTTGCGGCCGCACACGCGGATTTGATGACGGATGGCCCGCGGCGCGCGTTGTCCCTATTCGGGAAACAGGAAGCCGTCGGTCAGGCGCAGCGTGCGGTCCATCTGCGCGGCCAGGCGCGGATTGTGGGTGGCGATCAGGGCCGCCAGCCCCGCCCCCCGGGCCAGGCGCAGAAGGATCGAGAACACCTCATCCGCCGTGTGAGGGTCCAGGTTGCCCGTGGGCTCATCGGCCAGCAGCACCTTGGGCGCCGTCGACAGGGCCCGGGCGATGGCGACGCGCTGCTGCTCGCCGCCGGAAAGCCGCGCCGGGCGGTGGGTCAGCCGATCTTCCAGCCCCATCCAGTTGAGGATTTCCATGGCCCGGTCCTTGGCGTCCTTATGGGGGATGCCGGAAATGATCTGCGGGATAATGACGTTTTCCAGCGCCGAGAATTCCGGCAGCAGATGGTGGTGCTGATAGACGAACCCCAGATTGTAGCGCCGCATCAGGGTGCGTTCCTCGTCGCCCATGGCGGAACAATCCTGGCCGCCGACCTCGATGGTGCCGGCATCGGGAGATTCCAACAGGCCCGCGATATGCAACAGGGTCGATTTCCCGGCTCCGGACGGGCCGACCAGGGCCACGACCTCGCCCGGGCGCACGGTCAGGTCGATGCCCTTGAGGATTTCCAGCTCCGTCCGCCCCTGGCGGAAGGTGCGCCGAATGCCGCGCAGCGCCAGGGCGGGCACGGTCTCACTCATAACGCAGGGCCTCGGCCGAGTCCGTGCGGGCGGCCCGCCAGGACGGATAGATGGTCGCCAGGAACGACAGGCCCAGCGCCATGCCGATCACCGCAAAGACCTCGCCCCAATTGACGACGGCGGGCAGCTGCGACAGGAAATAAATTTCGGCGGCGAACAGGTCCGTGCCCGTGAGGCCCTGAATCCATTGCCGCACGCCCTCGATATTATCGGCGAAGGCGATGCCCAGGACCGAGCCGGCGACCGTGCCGATCACGCCGACGCTGGCGCCGGCGATCAGAAACACCCGCATGACCATGCCCCGGGTCGCCCCCATGGTGCGCAGGATGGCGATGTCCCGGCCCTTGTCCTTCACCAGCATGATCATGCTGGAGATGATGTTGAAGGCCGCGACCAGGATGATCAGCGTCAGGATCAGGAACATGACGTTGCGTTCGACCTGGATGGCGTTGAAGAAGCTGGCGTTGGCCTGTTGCCAGTCGTGGATGCGCCCGATCCCGGGCACGGCGCCGGCAATGCGGGTTTTGACCTCCAGCGCCTCGTCCGGGTCGCGGATAAACACTTCCAGCGAGGATACGGCTTCCTTCGGGTATTTGAAGTAAACCTGGGCGTCGGCCAGATCCATGAACACGAAGCTGGAATCGTATTCGTACATGCCGACCTCGAAGGTCGCGGCGATACGGTAGGCCGCCGCGCGCGGCACGGTGCCGAAGGCCGTTGCGCTGCCCTTGGGCGAAATCAGGTTAATCTTGTCACCGACCCGAAGCCCCATTTTCTGCGCCAGACGGTCGCCGATGACGACGCTTTGCCCGCCGTCCTTGAAATCGTCCAGGGACCCGCGGGCAATGTTGTCGGCAATCAGCTTGCGCCGGGCCAGATCGGCATGGCGAATGCCCCGCACCAAGGCCCCCTGCGCCGCGCCGTTGGCCGCGGCCATGACCTGGCCTTCGATCAGCGGTGTGACGCTGACCACGCCCTTGAGGTCGCGG
Source organism: Rhodospirillaceae bacterium (assembly GCA_002706405.1). Classification (GTDB taxonomy): domain Bacteria; phylum Pseudomonadota; class Alphaproteobacteria; order Rhodospirillales; family Casp-alpha2; genus UBA1479. The sequence goes on from PALN01000059.1 coordinate 34,885, forward strand.
ATGCGTTGCCCGATGGGGTCGAAGTCCTTGAGATCGCGAAACTGGCCCTGCACGCTGAGATGGCCGTTCAGGCCCAGGATGCGGGTCAACAGCTCCTGGCGGAAGCCGTTCATCACCGACATGACGATGATCAGCGTGGCCACGCCCAAGGCAATGCCGAGCAGCGAAAACCAGGCGATGACGGAGATGAATCCCTCTTGCCGGCGGGCGCGCAGGTAGCGCAGCGCCATCATCCATTCAAATCGGCTGAACACGGGGGGCGTTATCCTTTCTTGTGGGGCCGACGACAGGACACGTCTTCACCCGTCATCCTTCGGTCAGACGGGCAAGAGCGGATTCACGGGTGATTTCCACGCGCTCGCCCGTGGCCCGGTTTTTCAGTTCGACCATGCCCTTCTCCAGACCGCGGGGCCCGGCGATCAGTTGCCAGGGAAGACCGATCAAGTCCATGTCGGCGAACTTGCCGCCGGCCCGCTCGTCGCGGTCGTCGTACAGCACGTCCTGTCCCGCCCCCATCAACTGTTCGTACATTTCCTGACAGGCTTTGTCGCAAGCCGCATCACCGGCGCGCAGGTTGATCAGACCGATGCGGAACGGCGCCACCGCTTCCGGCCAGATGATCCCAGCGTCGTCATGAGAGGCCTCGATAATGGCGCCGACAAGGCGCGACACGCCGATGCCGTACGACCCCATTTCACAGACGATTTCCTGGCCGTCGGGACCGGTGACCTTGGCGCCCATGGGCTCGGCGTACTTCTTGCCGAAATAGAAGATATGGCCGACCTCGATCCCCCGCGCCGTGATCAGGTCGTCGCCCAAGGCCGCTTCCGCCGCCGGATCGCGCTTGTCGTCCGTGGCCGCGTACTTGCTGGTAAAGGTCTCCATGACACCGCTCAGGTCGCCGTCGAAATCAACGCCGTCGAGCCAGTTGTTGTCGAGGAAATCCTTGTGGCACGCGATCTCGCTTTCGCCCGTATCGGCCAGGATCAGGAATTCGTGGCTCATGTCGCCGCCGATGGGGCCGGTGTCCGCCGCCATGGGAATGGCCTTCAAACCCATGCGCGCGTACGTCTTCAGATATGACACAAAGTGTTTCTGATAAGACTTTCTCGCACCTTCATAATCCAGGTCGAACGAATAGGCATCCTTCATCAGGAATTCGCGCCCGCGCATGACCCCGAAGCGGGGCCGCACTTCGTCGCGGAACTTCCATTGGATGTGATAGAGCATCTTCGGCAGATCGCGGTAGGAGCGCACCGCATCGGCGAAGATCTGGGTGATCTGCTCTTCGTTGGTCGGGCCGTACAGCATGTCGCGATCGTGACGGTCGGTGATGCGCAGCATCTCGGGGCCGTAGGCGTCGTAGCGCCCCGACTGGCGCCACAGTTCCGCCGGTTGGATGGTCGGCATCAGCACCTGCTGGCAGCCGATGGCGTCCTGTTCTTCCTCGACGATTCGGGTGATGTTCTTGAGCACCCGGAGACCTAACGGCAGCCAGGAATAGATCCCCGCCGAGGACTGGCGCACCATGCCCGCGCGCAGCATCAGCCGGTGCGACGCGATCTGCGCGTCGGCGGGCGTTTCCTTCATTGTCGGCATGAAAAAGCGGGAAAGGCGCATGCGGGCCGGAGTCCTTCCGTTGGTTGGTGGTTTCGCGTGAAATCGACAGTCAAGGCGGTTTGCGGGACCGGGCCGACGGCCCGGTGGCAGGGTTCAAGAACAAGGGATGGTCATACCTTGTCCACGGGGGCTTTGTCCACGGGACCTTGTCATCGGAGGTTCTATGCATGGAGGTATGTTTGCCCCAGCACAATCAGCAGGTTAATAAAGATTCTTGCGTCTACCCCTGAGAAAAAGGGTGACCCGATCGGGGGTGGACGGTAAGATGCCCACGCTCGCAATGACGAGTACCTGCCGGTCTGACTGGGCCCGGGTTTTGGGAGGAAAAAAGCAAGAAGCAATAATTAAGCGGCAGCCTTCAAACGGCGCGAAGCTTTAGAGAATTCTGGACTTGAGTAGGGCAAGACCATCGTGGTCTTGCCTTTATTTTTGCCTGCGGGACATCGCTGACGGCCCCCTGCCCGTCCAGCTATTGGCGGAAGGACACCAGCCCGGATTCGTGGAGCCAGTAAAAGCCCGCGAAAAGAACGCCGGCGACCACCGAGGTGATGGCGAATTTCAACAGGATTCGCGGCTTGGCCGGTGAGCCCGGGTCCTCGCCCGGGTTCAGATCCGCGGGATCGACCCGGCGCACGCCCCAAGGCAGGACGGTGAACAACGAAATCCACCAGAAAACGAAATAGACGGCGAGGCCTGTCTGCCAGCTCATGGGATCACGCCTGTTCGAGTTCGATGAGGGTGCCGTTGAAGTCCTTGGGGTGCAGAAACAGCACCGGCTTGCCATGGGCGCCGATCTTGGGCTCTCCGTCGCCCAAAACGCGAGCCCCCTGCTCTTTCAATCGGTCGCGGGACGCCAGGATGTCGTCGACCTCATAACACACGTGATGGATGCCGCCCGACGGGTTCTTATCCAGGAAGCCCTGGATCGGCGAGCCTTCGCCCAACGGGTGCAGCAATTCGATCTTGGTATTGGGCAGTTCCACGAACACGACGGTGACGCCGTGATCGGGTTCCGGCTGCGCCGGGGAAACCTTGGCCCCCAGCACGTCGCGGTAGGTCGCGGTTGCGGCCTCCAGGTCGGGAACGGCGATCGCCATGTGGTTCAGTTTTCCGATCATTGCGCAAAAATCTCCGTCACGTTGTCCCGTCCCCTTCGTTTTATCAGATACGCACGAAATGCACCGTTGTCACGGGCTTCATGCCTAATTGCCCGCGGAATGTGCGCCGCACGGCTAGGCGCACGGCCTCGGTGACGACGGCATCGTCGGCCAGCTTGCGCGGCGGAAGGGACCGAACCGCGTTGATCGCGGCCTCGCGCGCCGCGTCGACCACCGGATCGCTTTCCTGATCTTCGGATATGCCCAGGGTGGTGATCTGCGGCTCCTCGGCCAGACCGCCGTCATCAACGACCACGGTGACCGTCACCACGCCGTGCCAAACGCCCCGGATGCGCTCCTTGATCAGATTGCCTTCCATGGGCACCAGCCGACCGCCGATCAAGGCGAGCCGCCCGGTCGGGACATGGTCGACAACCTCCAGCGTCCCAGGCGCGAGGCGGGTCATGGTGCCGTTGGGGGCGACGATGGCGGCCTCGACCTGGCATTCCCGGGCCAGACGGGCATGTTCGTGCAAATGGCGCAGTTCACCATGCACCGGCACCGCATAGCGTGGCCGCACCAGTTGGTACATATGGGACAACTCGTCCCGGTTGGGATGGCCAGAGACGTGGATGAAGGCATCGCGCGAGGTAATGATCCGAACGCCGCGCGCCACCAGATCGTTCTGCACGCGGGCGATCGACGTTTCGTTGCCGGGGATTTCGCGGGACGAGAAGATCACCCAGTCCCCTTCGCCCAGGGAGATGCGGGGATGATCACCGTTGGCGATGCGCGCCAGGGCGGCCCGGGCTTCGCCCTGGCTTCCCGTGCAGATGATCAGGACCTTGTCGTCGGGCAGGCTGTCGGCGTCGCCTTCGTCAAGGAACGGCGGGATGTCGGCCAGATAGCCGTTCTCGCGGGCGGCGCTTTGAATGCGCCACAGGGAGCGCCCGGCAAGGACGACCTGGCGGCCTGTTTCGGCGGCCGCGCGGGCGATGGTCTCCAGCCGCGCCACGTTGGTTGCGAAACAGGCGACGGCGACCCGGCCCGGGCAGCCGGCGATGACCTCGGTCATGCTGTCGAGGATTTCCCCTTCGGACCCGGACTGGCCCGGCGAGAATACATTGGTGGAGTCGCAGACCATGGCCAGAACGCCCTCGTCCCCCAGGGCCCTGAGTGCGGCTTGGTCCGAGACGTCGCCGATCACCGGATCGGGGTCGAACTTCCAATCACCCGTATGCAATACGGTGCCGAGCGGGGTGCGCAGCACCACCGCATTGGGCTCGGGGATGGAATGGGTCAGCGTGATCAACTCGAGCTCAAACGGCCCGACCGAAAACGCGCCTTGAAGCGGCACGATATTCACCTCGGCCTCGCGCTCCCACCCCGGCTCGGCCAGTTTGCGGGCCAGAATATGGGCCGTGAACGGGGTCGCGTAGATGGGGCATTTGAAGCGGTCCCACAGATACTGCACCGCGCCCAGATGATCCTCATGGGCATGGGTCAGCACCAGACCGTCGAGCTGATCGGCGCGTTCCTCGATAAACGACGGATCGGCCATGATGACGTCGACCCCCGGCGGCCAGCCGTCGGAAAAGGTCACGCCCAGATCGAGCATGATCCAGCGCTCTTCGCCCGGCGGGCCGTAGCCATAGAGATTCAGGTTCATGCCGATTTCGCCGGCACCGCCCAGGGCGACGAAAACCAGTTCGTTTTCACCTGCGTTCGACTTGGCCTGCCTTGGCTTGGCTTGCTTCGATTTCGCCTGTTTCGGCTTGGATCTGCCGGTCATGCGGCGTTGTTCCGATGGATCATGTAGAGCCCGTCCAAGGTCAGTGTATCGTCCACCCGTTCGATGGCGTTGGTGGCGTCGAGGAACAGCGGGGCCAGACCGCCGGTGGCGATGACGCGGGCATCCGCCCCCATCTCCATCTGAATCCGACCGACGATGCCTTCGATCAGCCCGACATACCCCCAGAACACGCCCGACTGCATGGCCGTCACGGTGTCGCGTCCGATCACCTTGGTCGGCCGCTCGACGCTAATCAGCGGCAATTTGGCGGCCGCCTGATGCAGCGCCTCCAGGGACAGGTTGATGCCGGGAGAGATGACGCCGCCCATGTAGCTGCCCTGCCCGTCAATGACGTCGAAGGTCGTCGCCGTGCCGAAATCGACGATGATCAGCGGTCCGCCGTATTTGGCATGGGCCGCCACGGTGTTGACCAGGCGGTCCGCGCCGACCTGTTCCGGACGATCGACCAGCACTTTGATGCCCAGATCGACATCCGCGTCGCCGATCACCAGGGGTTCGATCCCGAAATAATCACGGCACAGGCCGACCAGGGGGAAGCGGTTGTTGGGCACTACGGTGGCCAGGATGGCATGGGTGATCGCGGCCGGATCGATGCCGTTCATTTCCATCAACGGGCGCAGCCAGACCGCGTGCTCGTCCTTGGTACGCTCCAGCTTGGAATTGGCGCGCCAAGTGCCCTGGATCACGCCGTCGTCGCCGAACACGGCGAAGACGATATTGGTGTTTCCGGAATCGATGGCCAGCAGCATGTTGTCCCGTCCCGCCCTCAGGCGTCCTGGTTTTGCGGGAAAAAGACGTCGCCGGCGGTGATCGTGCGAGGCCCCGTGGGCGTTTCCAAAATCAGGGCGCCGCTGGCATCCAGATCCTTGAAGGTCCCGGTCAGGGTTTCATTGGCCAGCCGCACCTCGACTTCCTTACCGACCTGATCGCAGCGCCACAGCCAGTTCTTGCGCAGGCGTTCGAACCCTTCGTCCACCCAGATGCGGCTCCAGGCCAGGAAATGGCGGGCGAAGACCTGCAGGAATTCGGGGGGCAGCACGACCGTGCCTTCGTCCTGCATGCAGGTCGCCGGGAATTCCACATCGTCGGGGAAATGCATCAGATTGACACCGACGCCGACGATAACGAAATCAGGCGGCGCCTCCGCGGATGCCGCGCCCTGGGCTTCCAGAAGAATACCCGCGACCTTGCGCCCGGAGATCAGCAGATCGTTGGGCCATTTGGTATGGGCGTCCGTGCCTGGCTGGGCCAGGCTGCCGATGGTGTCGAACACCGCCAAGGAGGCGACGAAGCCGAATTGCGCGGCTTCCCGCAGCGGAACCTCTGGGCGCAGGATGATGGAGGCGTAAAAATTACCCTTGGGGCTGACCCAGGTGCGGCCGCGCCGGCCGCGGCCGGCGGTCTGCTCCGCGGCCCAGATCAGGGTGCCCTCAGGCGCCGCCTCGGGCCCCTGCTCGGCCCGGCGGCGGGCTTCCGCATTGGTGCTGTCGACCGTGTCGAGTTCGACAAGGGTGAACAGTGACGGGAGTTTTGGCGCGTCCATGACGGACTTCACTCTCTACCCTGCAAGGAGGGCTTTCGCCGCCGCCGCCGCGGG